>DASVWR010000198.1:0-3734 GCA_036393115.1 Casimicrobiaceae bacterium | reverse complement strand
GTCGCGCGCGCGGCCTGACCCGACGCGCATGGGCGAGCGTCGCATCGGAGATGTCGTGCTCTCGCTCGAGCACATCTCGCTCGCCTTTGGTGGCGTCAATGCGCTCACCGACATCAGCTTCGACGTCCGCGAGCACGAGGTGCGCGCGATCATCGGCCCCAACGGCGCCGGCAAGAGCTCGATGCTGAACGTGATCAACGGCGTCTACCGGCCGCAGCAGGGCACGATCACCTTCCGCGGAGAGCCGCGGCACGACATGAATCCGCACGCGGCGGCGGCGATGGGCATCGCGCGAACGTTCCAGAACATCGCGCTGTTCCGCGGCATGACGGTCCTCGACAACGTGATGACCGGGCGCAACCTGAAGATTCGCACAAATTTTCTCGAGCACGCGATCTGGTGGGGGCGCGCGCGCCGCGAGGAGCTCGAGAACCGGCACAAGGTCGAGGAGGTGATCGACTTCCTCGAAATCCAGCACATCCGCAAGACCCCCGTCGGCCGGCTTCCCTACGGCCTGCAGAAGCGCGTCGAGCTCGCGCGCGCACTCGCCGCCGAGCCCGAGCTTCTGCTGCTCGACGAGCCGATGGCCGGAATGAACGTCGAGGAGAAGCAGGACATGTGCCGCTTCGTGCTCGACGTCAACGAGCAGTACGGGACGACGATCGTGCTGATCGAGCACGACATGGGGGTGGTGATGGACATCTCGGACCGCGTCGTCGTGCTCGACTACGGCCGCAAGATCGGCGACGGCACGCCCGACGATGTGCGCGGCAACCAGGCGGTGATCGACGCCTATCTCGGGGTCGCGCACTAGTCGCGGCCAACTTCGAGATCCAGTCGTCATGTCCTTCTTCTTCGAAGTCCTCGTCGCCGGCCTCCTCTCCGGGGTCATGTACGCGCTCGTGGCGCTCGGCTTCGTGCTGATCTTCAAGGCTTCCGGCGTCTTCAACTTCGCGCAGGGCGCGATGGTGTTCTTCGCCGCGGCCACCTTCGCCGGGCTGCAGCAGGAGCACCACGTCACCGTGTGGATCGCGCTGCCGCTGGCGCTCGTAGCAATGGTCGTGCTCGGGCTTGCGATCGAGCGCATCGTGCTGCGCCCGCTCGTCAACCAGCCGCAGATCACCCTCTTCATGGCGACGATCGGCCTCGCGTTCTTCATCGAGGGGATGTCGCAGATGTTCTGGGGCAGCACGCCGCGCGGGCTTTCGGTCGGCATCGAGGACCAGCCGTTCCAGTGGGTGTCGGACCGGTTCAACATCAACATCAGCCAGTTCGACGTGTTCGCTGCGATCGTCTCCGGCGTACTCGTCGTGCTGCTCGCGCTCTTCTTTCAGCGCACGCGCATCGGGCGCGCGCTGCGTGCGGTCGCCGACGATCACCAGGCGGCACTGTCGGTCGGCATCCCGTTGCGGTACATCTGGGCGATCGTCTGGGCGGTGGCGGGCTTCGTCGCGCTCGTCGCCGGAATGCTGTGGGGGGCGCGCAACGGCGTCGATTTCTCGCTCACCTTCACCGCTCTGAAGGCGCTGCCGGTGCTGATCCTCGGCGGCTTCGAGTCGATTCCGGGCGCCATCGTCGGCGGCCTCATCATCGGCGCGGCCGAGAAGCTTGCCGGGGTCTATCTCGGGCCGCACGTCGGCGGCGGCATCGAGGGCTGGTTCGCCTACGTGATCGCGCTCGGCTTCCTGCTGTTCCGCCCGGAAGGACTCTTCGGCGAGAAGCACATCGACCGCGTATGAGCGTCGTCCTTCACCGAGTGAGGTGCTGAGTGCTGTACCGCGAAGCCGGCCAGTTCAAGGCGACCTATGCCGCCGACCAGCAGATCTTTCCGATCCGCCAGGACCGCATCGCAATCGTCGCGCTTCTCGTCGTCGCGTTCGTGGTCGTGCCGCTCGTCGCAAACCAGTACTGGCTATCGGCGATCCTGACACCGGTGCTGATCTTCGCGCTCGCGACACTCGGCCTCAACATCCTCACCGGCTACGCAGGGCAGCTCTCGCTTGGAACGGCGGCGTTCATGGCGGTCGGCGCGTTTGCCGCGTACAACCTCGACCTTCGCGTCGAGGGGCTGCCGCTGCCGCTGGTGCTCGTGCTCGCCGGGGTCTTCGCGGCCGCCGTCGGCGCGGTGTTCGGGCTGCCGAGTCTGCGCATCAAGGGCTTCTATCTCGCCGTCGCGACGCTCGCCGCGCAGTTCTTCATCGTCTGGGCGCTGGTCAAGTTCCCGTGGTTCTCGAACAACTCGAGCTCGGGCGTCATCACCGCGCAGAAGATGCGCCTCTTCGGGAAGGTGCTCGACACTCCGGCACAGAAGTACCTGTTCACGCTCACCGTCGTCGCGCTGCTCGCACTCGCGGCGAAGAACCTGATGCGCAGCCCCACCGGGCGAGCGTTCATGGCGGTACGCGACATGGACGTCGCGGCATCGGTGATCGGCATTCCACTGATGCGCACGAAGCTCCTCGCCTTCGCGATCAGCTCGTTCTATTGCGGCGTCGCCGGAGCGCTCTACGCGTATGCGTATCTCGGCACCGTCGAGCCCGAGGGCTTCACGCTCGACCTGTCGTTCCGGATCCTGTTCATGGTTATCGTCGGCGGCATGGGCAGCATCCTCGGCTCGTTTCTCGGCGCAGCGTTCATCGTGCTGGTGCCGATCGGGCTCAACGTGTCGACGCAATGGCTGAACGGCGTCCTGCAATCGACGTTTCAAATGTCGGTGCCGGGATCGCTGACGTCCAATCTCGAGCTGATGGTGTTCGGGGGGCTCATCATCTTTTTCCTGATCGTCGAGCCGCACGGACTCGCGAGGCTGTGGCAGATCGGCAAGGAGAAGCTGAGACTGTGGCCGTTTCCCCACTGAGACGCGGGCATTGAGTTGCCGGCGGGGCTGGCGGATCATGCCGGTTACGTGGATCGTCGCGGCGAATGCCGCGGGTCTTGAACGGGAGCACTCTTGGGAGGTTCGTATGTTGCAACGCAATAGAGTTCTGGCGGGGCTGTTCGGTCTGGCGCTCGCCACGGTGGCCGGAGTTGCGATGGCTGCCGGCGAGCAGTTCGTTCCGCTGCTGTCGTATCGGGTGGGCCCGTACGCGGCCGGGGGCTCGGGCATCTTCGGCGGCTACATCGACTACATGAACTACGTCAACATCAAGGAGGGCGGCGTCAACGGCGTCAAGCTCACCTGGGAGGAGTGCGAGACCGAGTACAACAACTCGCGTGGCGTCGAGTGCTACGAGCGGCTGAAGAAGCACGCCGGCGGCGCGTCGATGGTGCAGCCGTTGTCGACGGGCATCACCTACAGCCTGATCGATCGCGTCGCCGCGGACAAGATTCCGCTGGTGACGATCGGGTACGGGCGCACCGATGCTGCCGACGGCGCGGTGTTCCCGTGGGTGTTCCCGATGATCACGACGTACTGGAGCCAGGCGTCGGACATCATCAAGTACATCGCGACGAAAGCGGGTGGCGAGGACAAGCTCAAGGGCAAGAAGATCGTCCACCTCTATCACGACTCGGCGTACGGCAAGGAGCCGATCCCGGTGCTCGAGGATTACGCGAAGAAGCTCGGCTTCCAGCTCACGCTGATCCCGGTCGCCCACCCCGGCAACGAGCAGGGTGCGCAATGGCTGCAAATCCGCCAGATCAAGCCCGACTGGGTGATCCTCTGGGGCTGGGGCGTGATGAACCCGACGGCGCTGAAGGCTGCCGCCAAGGTCGGCTATCCGCGCACGCAGATC
>DASVWR010000197.1:0-7643 GCA_036393115.1 Casimicrobiaceae bacterium | reverse complement strand
CGGCGCTTCGCGCCGCCGGTGTCGTCACTCCACTCGCGCTCGCCGCGAAGGGATTCGTCGCCGATGCTTCGTCGCCCGGGCGCTACTCGCTTGCGCAGGTTGCGCTGGCCCGCACGTGGCCGGCGCCGGTCGGCGTGATCTCCGGACCGAGCTTCGCCGTCGAAGTCGCCCAGGGCCTGCCCACGGCGCTCGTCGCGGGCGCGGCCGATCGTGCGTGGGGACGCGGCCTCGCCGCGCTGATCCGCGGTGTCGCGATGCGCTGCTACGAAAGCGACGATCTCGTCGGCATCGGCATCGGCGGTGCGGTCAAGAACGTCCTCGCAATCGCCGCGGGTACGAGCGACGGGCTCGGTTTCGGCGACAACGCGCGCGCGGCGCTCGTCACGCGCGGACTTGCCGAGTGCGGACGCCTGTCGGGCGTTCTCGGGGGCCGCCGCGAGACGCTGATGGGCCTCGCGGGTCTCGGCGACCTCGTGCTCACCTGCACGGGCAACCTTTCACGCAATCGCCGCGTCGGCCTGGCACTCGCCCGCGGCGAGCCGCTCGCAGACATACTCGCGGGCCTCGGCCACGTCGCCGAAGGCGTCGCGGCGACCCGCGCCGTGCACGCGCTCGCCGGCGCGCACGGTGTCGACATGCCGATCTCGGCCGCGGTGCATCAGGTCCTCTACGAGGGCGTGCCGCCGCGCGACGCGGTGCGCACGCTGCTCGCGCGCGAGCCCGGCGCCGAGGATGTCTGACGACGTCCTGGTTTTCCGAGACGCCGTCAGGCGAAGCCGTGCTGGCGCCACGCCTCGTACACCGCCACGGCGACAGCATTCGACAGATTGAGGCTGCGCACCCGCGGCTGCATCGGGATGCGCAGCCGCTCTCCCGGTGCAAAGCGGTCGAGGATCACCGGTGGAAGCCCGGCGCTCTCGCAGCCGAAGACCAGCACGTCGCCGGCGCGGTAGGCGATGTCGAACGCCGAATGCGAGGACTGCGCGGTGAACGCAAACCAGCGGCGCGGTGACGGCGCGTCGAGTGCCGCGCGACAGGCGTCGAAATCACGGTGCACGGCGACGCGGGCGTACTCGTGGTAGTCGAGCCCGGCACGCCGCAGCTCGCGGTCGTCCATCCGGAAGCCGAGCGGCTCGACGAGGTGCAGCGCGGTGCCCGTGTTGGCCGTCAGCCGGATCACGTTGCCGGTGTTCGGAGGAATCTCGGGATGGACGAGCACGACGTCGAACATGGGTCGAGCGCAGTGGCGGGGAGTGGTTCCGGAGCAGGTGTGCGCGCGACCGCCCACGCCTCGATCCGCCGCGCGCCGGCGGCGCGCAGCGCCGCGGCCGCGGCAGCGAGTGTAGCGCCGGTCGTCATCACGTCGTCGACGATGGCGACGCTGGCGCCGGCGACGCGAGGGTCGGCGACGAACACACCGCGCACGCTACCGCGCCGCCCGCGCACGCCCTGCGCCGCCTGCGGCGGAGCATCGCGCACGCGCTCGAGCCAGCGGGCAACCGGGAGCGCGAGCTCGGCGCCGAGGCTCCGTGCGATCTCCTGCGCCTGGTTGAAGCCCCGGCCGCGCTGGCGCGCCGGCGTCAGCGGAATCGCGACGAGCACGTCCGGCCATGCGCGCTGTGACGTGCCGCCATCGGCGCCACCATCGGGGCCGGCATCGGCGCGGGCATCGCGGTCGCGCCGGCACGCGCGGGCGAGCGCCTCTCCGAGGGGCTCCGCGAGCGCGAGCCTGCCACCGTACTTGAATTCCTGCAGCAGGCGATCCGCAGGCCACGCGTAGATCCACGCGGCCGTCGCGGCGTCGAACGGCGGCGGATCGCGCAGGCACGCGGCGCAGAGCGTCGCGCGCGACGAGGGCAGTGCGCAGCGTGGGCACGCTGCGCCGAGGTGCGGCAGCGCACGTTCGCACGCTTCGCACAGGAGCGCAGCACCCGACGGCGCCGCGCAGAGCGCGCAGCTCTGCGGCAGGGCGGATCGCGCGGCACGACGCAGGCCCCGCGCGACGCGCAACACGACCGTCGCGAGCGGCGACCCGGCGCGCGAGCTTCGCGCGTCGCGTGCCCCATCGCTGTCAAATCGAGGCCCGGATGAATTTGACAGCGTGCCATAGTAACCACGACGCGATCGGGTCGTCTCCATCGAGGCAATCGTGGCTCGCGCGGCCGCTACCCGCCATCATCCGAACGCATGACCACCCGCGAATCCGCTTCAGCCGACGTCCCCGCACGCGAGCGCTCCGCACACGCGGAGCCGGTCCCGCCGGCCCCGCAACCCGGGCGCCTCGCCGCGATCGAGGCGCTGTTCGCACTTCCGTTCAACGACCTGCTGCTGCACGCGCAGCAGGTGCATCGCGAGTTCCACGCACCCAACGCCGTGCAGCTCTCGACGCTGCTGTCGATCAAGACCGGCGGCTGCCCGGAGGACTGCGGCTATTGCCCGCAGGCGGCACGTCATCACACCGGCGTCGCGAACGAGGCGCTGCTCGACCTCGAAACGGTGCTCGCCGCCGCGCGCAGCGCGAGGGAGCAGGGCGCGTCGCGCTTCTGCATGGGTGCGGCGTGGCGTGGACCGAAGGACCGCGACCTCGCTCCCGTGCTCGACATGGTGCGCGCGGTGAAGGACCTCGGTCTCGAGACCTGCTGCACGCTCGGCATGCTGAAGGATGGGCAGGCTGAGGCGCTGAAGGCGGCCGGTCTCGACTACTACAACCACAATCTCGACACGGCCCCCGAGTACTACGGCGACATCGTGTCGACGCGCGATTACCACGACCGCCTCGACACGCTCGAGCGCGTTCGCGAGGCAGGAATCGCTGTCTGCTGCGGGGGCATCGTCGGCATGGGCGAGACGCGCCCGCAGCGCGCGGCGTTGATCGCGCAGCTTGCGAGCCTCGATCCGCAGCCCGAGTCGGTGCCGATCAACTATCTCGTCCAGGTCGAGGGGACTCCGCTCCACGCGCGCTTTCACGGCGAGGCGGTGCTCGACCCGCTCGAGTTCGTGCGCACGGTCGCCGTCGCGCGCATCGCGATGCCGCGCGCGATGATCCGGCTGTCGGCCGGGCGCCGCGAGCTCGGCGAGCCGGTGCAGGCGCTCTGCTATTTCGCGGGGGCCAATTCGATCTTCCACGGCGAGCGCCTGCTCACCACCGGCAATCCCGACGTCGACGATGACCGCGCGCTGTTCGCCAAGCTCGGGCTCGAGCCGGCATGAGCGATGACCAGCGCGGCGCTCGACGAGCTCGCGCAGGCACTCGCGCGCCGGCGTAGCGAGGGGCTCGAGCGAGTTCGCCGCACGGTCGGGTCGGCGCAGGGGCCGCGGCTTTCGGTCGACGGTCGCGAGCTCCTCGCCTTCGCGCGCAACGACTACCTCGGCCTCGCCGGCGCGCCGGAGCTCGTCGATGCCGCGTGCGACGGCGCGCGCCGCTACGGCGTCGGTGCAGGCGCCTCGCACCTCGTCACCGGACATGGCGAGGCGCATGCGGCGCTCGAAGCCGAGCTCGCGGCGTTCGTCAGGCCGTGCGAAGGCGCGCGGGCGCTGCTGTTTTCGAGCGGCTACCTCGCGAACCTCGCGATCCTGACCGCGCTCGCCGGCCGCTCCGACGCGATCTTCGGCGATCGTCTCAATCACGCATGCCTCAATGACGGCGCGTTCCTATCGCGCGCGACGTTCGAGCGCTACGCGCATGGCGACACCGCCGCGCTCGAGGCGCGCCTCGACGCGACGCGGGCGCGCCGGCGGATCATCGCCACCGACGCGGTGTTCAGCATGGACGGAGACCTCGCGCCCCTCGCGGCGCTCGCCGACATCGCTTCGCGCCACGACGCGTGGCTGGTGGTCGACGATGCGCACGGGTTCGGCGTTCTCGGCAATGGCCGCGGCAGCCTCGCCGAGTGCGGGCTCACCGGCGAGCGCATCGTCTACATGGGCACGCTCGGCAAAGCGGCCGGCGTCGCCGGCGCTTTCGTCGCTGCGCACCCGGTCGTCATCGAAACGCTGATCCAGACGGCGCGCTCGTACATCTATACGACGGCGGCGCCGCCGCTGACCGCCGCCGTGCTGCGCACGTCGCTCGCGTTGATCGCCGCGGGGGACGCGCGGCGCGCGCGGCTCGCCGAGCTGATCGCAGCGTTCCGACGCGAGGCGCGCGAGCTGCCGTGGAAGCTGCTCCCGTCGCGGACACCGATCCAGCCGCTCGTGCTCGGCGACGCGGCGACCGCGGTCGCCGTATCCTCCGCGTTGCAGGAGCGCGGCGTGCTGGTTCCGGCGATCCGCCCGCCGACCGTCCCGGCCGGAACGGCGCGTTTGCGGGTCTCGCTCTCGGCGGCGCACACGCCCGACGACGTCGCCGCACTGTGCGATGCGCTGCGCGCCGTTGCGAAGGAGTTTGGCGCGTGAAGCGGGGCGCGGTGACTGCGGATGCCGCGCCCGCTGCGCCCGCCGCGCGCATCGCGCCCACCACGTCCGCCGCGGGAGCGGATTCGCCGCGAGTCCACGTCGAGTCGGTCGGCATCGGACCGCCGCTCGTGCTGCTGCACGGCTTTGCGCTGCACGGCGGACTCTTCGCGCCGATCGTTCCCGTGCTCGCACGCCACGCGCGTGTCCACGTCGTCGATCTTCCGGGTCATGGCTGGTCGGGACCGGTGCGGCCGTTCGACCTCGACGCGATCGTCGCGGCGGTGGATGCCGCGGTCGACGCCGCGGCCGCACCGCCGCCGTTCGCCGTCCTCGGCTGGTCGTTCGGTGGTCTCGTCGCGATGCACTGGGCGGCGACGCATCCGGCACGCGTCGCGAAGCTCGTCCTCGTCGCGACGTCGCCGTCTTTCGTCACCCGCGCCGACTGGCCATGGGCGATGACGCCCGACACGCTCGCGCGCTTCGGCGACGAGCTGACCGTCGCCTGGCGCCTCACGCTGCAGCGTTTCCTCACGCTGCAGGTGGAGGGGAGCGCCGACGGCCGGCGCACGCTTGCGCAGCTTCGCTCGCATCTGTTCGAGCGCGGCGACCCGGCGCCCGACGCGCTCGCGGCGACGCTTGCCGTCCTCGGGCAGAGCGACCTGCGCGACGAAGTCGCTTCGATCGCGGCCCCGGCGACGCTGATCGCGGGCACGCGCGATGCGCTGGTACCGGTCGACGCGATGCGCGTGCTCGCGCGAACGATGCGGCACGCGACGCTGCGCGAGATCGCGGGCGCCGCCCATGCGCCGTTCCTGTCGCATCCGCAGGCGTTCTTCGCGGCGCTCGGCGGTGTCGCAGCGCCCGGGACGGGCGGCGATGGCTGAGCGCCACGGGACCGATCCGCAGCCAGTCGATCCGCGGGCGGTGGATCCGCGCGCGGTGCGCGCCGGCTTCGGACGCGCTGCGGCGAGCTACGATCGCGCCGCAGCGCTGCAGCGCGAGGTCGCCTCACGCATGATGCAGCGCCTCGATTACATCAGGATCGAGCCGCGCGCGATCCTCGACGCGGGCTGCGGCACCGGTGAAGCGCTCGCCGAACTCGCCGTGCGCTATCCGCGCGCGCGCATTCTCGGCGTCGACAGCGCGTTCGCGATGGTCGACGCGGCGCGACGGCGCAGCGAGGCCGGCACATCGTTGCTGCGGCGTCTGCTGCGTCCAGTCGCCGGCGGGCTCGCCGGCGTCGCGCCGACGCTCGTCTGCGCCGACATGCTTGCGCTCCCGATCGCGCCACGCTCGATCGATCTCACGTGGAGCAACCTCGCGCTGCAGTGGGTGAACGACCTGCCGGCTGCGTTCGCCGAGTTCGATCGCGTGCTCCGCGTCGGCGGTCTGCTCACGTTCACCACGTTCGGGCCGGATACGCTCACCGAAGTGCGCGAGGCGTTCGCGGGTCTCGGGCCGGGTACGCACACCAGCCGCTTCATCGACATGCACGACATCGGCGACATGCTGCTGCAGGGCGGCTTCGCCGATCCGGTCGTCGACATGGAGAAGCTCACGCTGACCTACGCGACTCCGCGGGCGATGCTTACCGAGCTGAAGGCGATCGGTGCGACCAACCGCACCGTCGGCAGGGCGCGCGGCCTCACCGGGAGGAAGACCTGGCAGGCGATGACCGCGCGGCTCGAAGCGCTGGCGACCGACGGGCGCGTTCCTGCGACCTTCGAGGTGATCTACGGGCACGCGTGGAAAGCCGAGCCACGACGCACTCCCGAGGGTCATGCAATCGTGAAGCTGACGCGCCCGGGAGCTTCGCGATGAGCGACGGTTTCGGGGAGGGCTCCGCGCGACCGCAAGGCGTATTCGTCACCGGCACCGACACCGGCGTCGGCAAGACGCGGGTCGCCGCCGCGCTCCTCGCCGCGCTCGCCGCGTCGGGTCTGCACGCCGTCGGCATGAAGCCGGTCGCCGCGGGCATCGATGCCGGTGCCGACATCAACGAGGACGTGGCAGCGCTCGCCGCCGCCGGCAGCGTCGACGCTCCGCTCGCTCTGCGCAATCCGTACGCGTTCACCGCGCCGATCGCCCCCCACCTCGCCGCTCGCGACGCGGGCGCGCGCATCGACCTCGGCGTGATCGAGCGTGCGTTTGCTGCGCTCGCCGCGCGCACCGATGTCGTGGTGGTCGAAGGCGCGGGCGGTGTGCTGGTGCCCCTCGACGCGCACAGCGACATGCTCGACGTCGCGCGCGTCCTCGGCGTTCCGGTTCTGCTCGTCGTCGGCATGCGGCTCGGCTGCCTCAATCACGCGCTCCTTTCGACGCTGGCGATTCGCGCGCGCGGGCTGGCGCTCGCCGGGTGGGTCGCGAACGAGCTCCCGCCCGGCATGGCGCGATGCGCGGACAACGTGGCCACGCTTGTGCGGGCGCTCGGTGTTGCGCCGATCGCAACACTTGGCCCCGATGCGCCCTTCCGGCTCGATGCAGCGGCGGTCGGAAAGCTGAATTTGCGGTGAACCGTGCTAGTATCGCTGGGGTTTGCGCCGCGCGCTCGCGCGGTGCCGATGGCATTTTCAGGACAAAATCCAGAATCGACATGCGCCGGGCAGCAACGGACCAGGGTGGCACCGGCATAGCCGCAAGCGGGGAGAACATGGTGGGGACAGGAAAGGGCGGCGCGCGCCGTCGTATCGTCGCGACGCTCGCCGCCGCATTGCTCGCGTTCCCGGGCATTGCCCTCGCGGACTGGGCGTGGAACTTCCAGACCCCCGCCACGCCGATCGCCGACCAGATCGAGCATCTGCACGAGCTGATCTTCTGGATCTGCGTCGTGATCTTCGTCGGCGTGTTCGGCACGATGTTCTACATCCTGGTGAAGCACCGCAAGTCTGTCGGACACCAGGCGGCCCAGTTCCACGAGAACACGACGATCGAGATCGTGTGGACGGTGATCCCGTTCCTGATCCTCGTGTTCATGGCGTGGCCGGCCACCAGGGTCGTGCTCGCGATGCACGACACGCTGGCACCCGACATGACGATCAAGGTCACCGGGTACCAGTGGAAATGGAACTACGACTACATCGATCAGGGCTTCAGCTACTACTCGACGCTCTCGACCACCCTCGACCAGATCCAGAATCGTCAGCCGAAGGACCCGCATTACCTGCTCGAAGTCGACCATCCGCTGGTGGTGCCGGTCGGCGAGAAGGTGCGCGTGCTGGTGACCGCCGGCGACGTCATCCACTCATGGT
>DASVWR010000196.1:0-2390 GCA_036393115.1 Casimicrobiaceae bacterium | reverse complement strand
GCGACCGAGCGCTGCCCGCTGCGACAGATCAGCACGACCGGTCGATTCATGCTCGCGACCTTCTTCACCTGACCGACGAAGTGCGGATTGATCTCCCAGTCGGGGCTCTCGTTCCAGGCGACGTGATGGGCACCCGCGGGGTGCCCGACGAACAGGTATTCGATCTCGCTGCGGCAATCGATGAACACCGAATCGGCGTGGTCGCGGAGGAATTCGAAGGCTTCGCGGGGTGCAAGGTGCTTCATGCGGGGCGCGGTGGCGAGGGTCGCGGTGAGAAGCTCGATCGTGATGGCGCAGCCGTGCGAGGCGTGGATGCTAAGATCGACGAGGACTTTCGCCCTCTCCGTACGCTCACCCGATCCGCTCCGTACGCTCAGCCGATGCAAGCCGATCATACCGCCGAACTCACACGCCTGCTCGCCGGGCGGATCCTCGTTCTCGACGGGGCGTGGGGGACGATGATCCAGCAGCAGCACCTCACCGAGGCCGACTTCCGCGGCCCGGCGGCCTGCGGCCTGCACAGCCATCACGGTGACCTGAAGGGCGACAACGATCTCCTCGCGCTCACCCGCCCGGACGTCGTCGCAGCCATCCACGACGCCTACTTCGAGGCGGGCGCCGACATCACCGAGACCAACACGTTCAACGCGACGTCGATCGCGCAGGCCGACTACGGCCTGCAATCGCGCGTGCGCGAGATCAACTTCGCCGCCGCGCGGATCGCGCGCGCACGCGCCGACGACTGGACCGCGCGCACGCCCGACAAGCCTCGCTTCGTCGCCGGCTCGCTCGGGCCGACCAATCGCACCGCTTCGATCTCGCCGAAGGTCGACGATCCAGGTGCGCGCAACGTGAGCTGGGACGAGCTCCGGGTCGCCTATTTCGAGGCCGCGAACGCGTTGATCGAGGGCGGCGTCGACATCCTGCTCGTCGAAACGGTGTTCGACACTCTGAACGCCAAGGCGGCGCTGTTCGCGATCGAGGACGCGTTTGACCGTCACGGCGGCCGGCTGCCGCTGATCGTGTCGGGCACCGTCACCGACGCCTCGGGGCGCACGCTTTCCGGACAGACTCCGGAGGCATTCTGGAACTCGGTGCGGCACGCACGGCCGCTTGCGGTCGGGTTGAACTGTGCGCTCGGCGCCGCGCTGATGCGTCCGTACATCGAGGAGCTCGCGCGCATCGCGGACACGTTCATCTGCTGTTATCCGAACGCCGGTCTGCCGAATCCGATGTCCGACACCGGCTACGACGAGACACCCGAGGTGACGTCGCGCCTCCTCGGCGAGTTCGCGCGATCGGGGCTCGTCAACCTCGTCGGCGGCTGCTGCGGGACCACTCCCGCGCATATCCGCGCCATCGCAGCCGCGGTGGCCGGTGTCGCGCCGCGGCGACTGCATGACCGGGAAGCGGAGCGCCTTGTCGCCTGAAGCACGCGCAATGCGCCTCGCCGGCCTCGAGCCGCTCACGATCGCCGACGACTCGCTGTTCGTTAACGTCGGCGAGCGCACCAATGTCACCGGGTCGCGTGCGTTCGCGAGGCTGATCGTCGGGGGCGACTACGCCGCAGCGGTCGAGGTCGCGCGCCAGCAGGTCGCCAACGGCGCGCAGATCATCGACGTCAACATGGACGAGGCGATGCTCGATTCGAAGGCGGCGATGGTCCGCTTCCTGAACCTGATCGCTGCGGAGCCCGACATCGCGCGCGTGCCGGTGATGATCGACTCGTCGAAATGGGAGGTCCTCGAAGCCGGCTTGAAGTGCGTGCAGGGCAAGCCCGTCGTCAACTCGATCTCGCTCAAGGAGGGCGAGGACGAATTCCTGCGTCAGGCGAAGCTCGTGCGGCGCTACGGCGCCGCGGCCGTCGTGATGGCCTTCGACGAGCGCGGCCAGGCCGACACCTTCGAGCGGCGCATCGAGATCGCGCAGCGCGCCTACGACCTTCTGGTCGGCCGCGTCGGCTTTCCGCCCGAGGACATCATCCTCGACCCCAACGTGTTCCCGATCGCCACCGGCATCGACGAGCACGCGAGCTACGGCATCGATTTCATCCGTGCGACGCGCTGGATCCGCGAGCACCTGCCGCATGCGAAGGTGTCCGGAGGCATCTCGAACGTGAGCTTCAGCTTTCGCGGCAACGACGCCGTCCGCGAAGCGATCCACACGGTGTTCCTCTATCACGCGATCCGCGCCGGGCTCACGATGGGGATCGTCAACGCAGGGCAGCTCGGCGTCTACGACGAGCTCGACCCGACGCTGCGCACGCTCGTCGAGGACGTCGTGCTGAATCGAGTGCCGGACGACGGCGGCAACGCGATCGAGAAGCTCGTCGCGTTTGCGGAGTCGTACAAGGCGAAGGGCCGCAGCGTCGAGGAGGACCTCGCGTGGCG
>DASVWR010000195.1:0-9743 GCA_036393115.1 Casimicrobiaceae bacterium | reverse complement strand
GCGGGCCGCGACCTTGAACACGGGAAGCTCGTCGGCGAGCGCCGGCATCGCGATGGCAAGGCCGAGGAGGAGTGCTGCCAGCGTCTTCACGGATGCGGGTCCGATGTGTGCGGTTCTCGTGGCACCCGGTACGGCAGCCGGGGCGGCCGATACGTGTGACAGGGGTGAAGATAGCAAAGGTCGACCCCGTTGTAAATAGGAATGATTTTCATTCATGAACCTCATTTAGGTACCATCGGTCGGGTCGTCGCGAGGGACCACAGAGCGACCATCGCGAGCCCGGCTCCGATCAGGGCGATACCGAGCCACTCGTTGCCGGCGAGCCGCTCGCCGAAGATCGCCATCGAGGCGACGAGCGCGATCACCGGAATCGCGAAGATGTTGAGCGACGCGTCACCCGCCGGAAGCCAGCGCAGGATCTCCATCCAGGCGAGAAACCCCGCCGCACTCGAGATCGCCCCGACGTAGACAAGGCAGGCAATCTCGCCCGGCGTCCAGTGGATCGCCGGCGCCGCATAGACCCACGGCAGGATGGCGAGCGGAATGGCGCCGAGAAGCATCTGCCAGGCGATGAACGGCAGCATGTCGAAGCCCGGATCGCGCGAGAAGCGCTTCAGCGCGACGGTGCCCGCCGCCCAGCCGAAGCCCGACAGGACGGCCCACAGCTTGGCGGTGATGTCGCCCTGCCACGCCCACGGCTCGACGATGAGCACGAGCCCGCTGAAGGCGAGCACGATCGCCGGCACCTGGAATCGGCGAATGCGCTCGTCGAGGACGATCCATGCAATCAGGAGCGTCCAGAACGGCATCGTGAACACCAGCACGGCTGCGCGTCCGGCGCCGCCGGTCGCCACGGCCATCATCGTCGCACCGAAGTTGAGCGACGTCTGGAAGAAGCCGGTGATCAGCACCGCGCCCCAACTGTGCGGCAGCCAGCGGCTGCGACGCAGCGCGAGTGCTGCGAACAGCACCAGCACGGCGAGCCAGGTTCGCGCGAAGTTGAACGACAGCGGATCGGCGTGCTCGAGCGCCGCCTTCATCACCACCCAGTTGAAGCCCCAGACGAGCGTCAAGAGCGCGAGCGCGACATACGCGGCGCGACGTGACGAGACGCCGGCGCGCAACCGATTCAAGCCGCGAGAAATGATTCGATCAGCGCGGCGACCGCCGCCGGCTGGTCGTGATGGAGCATGTGCCCGGCGTCGTCGACGACGGCGAGGCGTCCGTGCGGCACTTCGCCGAGCCGGCGCCGCACGCCGGCGAGCCCATCGACGCCGGCTTCGCCTTCCGGATGCCGGTCGAGCCAGCGGGGCAGGCCGGAGTCGGATGCGGCAACCCAGAGGACCGGCGCCTCGATCGCGCGCCACACGGCGAACACTTCCTCCATCCGGTAGACGGTCGGAAACGGCAGTCGATGCCGCGGATCGGACACGAGCTCGGCGCTCCCGTCCGGACGCATGCGCGCCCAGTGACCTGCGAGAAAGTCGGCACGCCCGCGCGTAAGCCGCGGATTGTTTTTCTGCAGCCGGTCGGCGACGGCGGCCAAGTTCGCGTACGAGCGGAACGCCGGCGGAGTCTCGAGCGCGTCGAGCCACGCGGCGAGCTTCGCCGGCGCGTCCTGCGCGCTTTCCTCGGGAATGCCGAATCCCTCGAGCGACACGACGCGCGCGACCCGCCCGGGTCGCACGCCCGCGTAGTGCATCACGACGTTGCCGCCGAGGCTGTGGCCGACGAGGCGCGCGGGCTCGCTGCCGGCGAACTGCCGGACGAGCGCATCGAGGTCGGCGATGTAGTCCTGGAACCAGTATCCCTGCGGCTGCCACGCGGAGCGGCCGAACCCGCGCAGATCGGGCGCGATGCAGTGCCAGTCGCGCGCGAGCGCGTCGACGAGAAACTGGAACGATGCGCCGACGTCCATCCAGCCGTGCACGAGAAACAGCGGGGGAGCACCCGCGCTCCCCCACGTGAGCACGTGATGCCGCTCACCGCGCAGGTCGATGAACTGCGACGCCGCCGGACGCATCACGTGCATCACTTGCGGCGGCACAGCGCGGCGCCGTCCTCCCAGCCGGTGTGATAGTTGGGGTCGGCGGCGTACCGGGATTCATCGCGATGGCGCACGCCGCCTGCGCTCGCGCAGCCGTCGGCATAGCCCTGGCGATAGGCGAGCGGAAATCCGGAAAGATTGATCGACGGCGGCGGCGGCTCGGCGTTGCGCGGCAGCGGCGGGGCGACGGGCGGCGAAGCCGATGGCTCGACGCGCGCGCCAGGCATCGCCGCGCATCCGGCGACGAAGAGCGCTGCGCCGACGACTGTCATGCGCACGGATCGCGTGATCGGCATCTGGATGGAGATCGGCGTTGGCGCCCGGGATCGATACGTCACGACATCCGCGAAGTGCGCGCGTACCAGCGTGACACGCGTAGAATTCTAGCAGGCGATCGCCACGCGTTGCGCGATCGCCACACGCCCGAACCCATGTCCCGCCCCGGCTTCGTTCATCTGCGCCTGCACAGCGAGTATTCGATCGTCGACAGCACGCTGCGCGTCGACGATGCGGTCGCCGCGGCCGCAGCAGACCGGATGCCGGCGCTGGCGCTGACCGATCTCGCGAACCAGTTCGGGCTCATCAAGTTCTACCGCGCCGCGCGCGCCCATGGCATCAAGCCGATCGCGGGCTGCGACGCGTGGATCGCAGGCGTTGGCGAGCGTGACCTCCCGACGCGCGTGCTCCTCCTCGCCGCGTCGCACGCCGGCTACCTGAAGCTATGCGACTGGCTGTCGCGCGCCTACCTCACGCAGCAGGCGCGGGGGCGCGCAGCGATTTCGCCGGCCTGGTTCGACGAAGGCACCGACGGCGTGTTCGCGCTCTCCGGTGCGCGTGAAGGCGATGTCGGTCACGCGCTCCAGAACGACAACGGCTCGCTCGCCGAGCGCTGCGCGCGCGCGTGGGCCGGGTATTTTCCGGATCGCTACGCACTCGAGGTGCAGCGCGCGGGCCGTGACGACGACGAGGCGCTGGTCGCGGCCACGGTGGCGCTCGGCGCAAAGCTCGGATTGCCGCTCGTCGCCACGCATCCGATCCAGTTCCTGCGCGCCGAGGATTTCCGCACCCACGAGGCGCGCGTATGCATCGCCGAGGGGACGACGCTCGCCGATCCGCGCCGGACGCGCCGCTTCACCGCGGAGCAGTATTTCGTTTCGCAGGAGGAAATGCGGCGGAAGTTCGCCGACCTGCCGCAGGCGCTCGCGAACTCGATCGCGATCGCCGAGCGCTGCACGTTGACGATTCCGCTCGGCATCGCGCACCTGCCGCGCTTCCCGACGCCCGACGGGGTCTCGCTCGACGATCACCTCGCCATCGAAGCGCGACGCGGCCTCGGGCGCCGCCTTGCCGAGCTCTTTCCCGAACCCGCGGTGCGCGAGGCCCGGCGCACCGAGTACGAAGCGCGCCTTGCGTTCGAGACGCGGACCATCGTGCAGATGGGCTTCGCGGGCTACTTCCTGATCGTCGCCGATTTCATCAACTGGGCGAAGGGGCACGGCGTGCCGGTCGGACCCGGGCGCGGCTCGGGCGCGGGCTCGCTCGTCGCGTATTCGCTCGGCATCACCGACCTCGATCCGATCCGCTACCAGCTTCTGTTCGAGCGCTTCCTCAATCCCGAGCGCGTGTCGATGCCCGATTTCGACATCGACTTCTGCCAGGACGGCCGCGACCGCGTCATCGACTACGTGCGCAACCGCTATGGGGCCGAGTCGGTCGCGCAGATCGCGACCTTCGGCACGCTCGCGGCGAAGGCCGCGGTGCGCGACGTCGGGCGCGTGCTCGACCTGCCGTACTCGTTCGTCGACGGTGTCGCCAAGCTGATCCCGTTCCAGCCAGGGAAGACCGTCACACTGCGGCGGCGAAGCGGCGACCCCGAGCCCAACGTCATCTACGCGCGCGAGGTCGAGCCGCTCCTGGACCAGCGCGAGGCTGACGAGGTGGAGGTGCGCGAGCTCCTGGCGCTCGCCTGCGAGCTCGAGGGGCTTCCGCGCAACGTCGGCATGCACGCCGGCGGCGTGCTGATCGCGCCCGGCAGGCTGACCGATTTCTGCCCGCTCTACGTGCAGCCCGGCGCACAGGCTCCGGTGTCGCAGTTCGACAAGGACGACGTCGAGGCGATCGGGCTCGTCAAGTTCGATTTTCTCGGTCTCACCACGCTGACGATCCTCGATCGGACGCTGCGCTACGTCCGCGCGCTCGATCCGCAGTCTTCGATCACGCTCGAGACGCTGCCGCTCGACGATGCCGCGACCTTCGACATCTTCCGCCGTGCCGACACGACCGCGGTGTTCCAGTTCGAATCGCGCGGCATGCGCGACCTCGTCAAGCAGGCGCAGCCGTCGCGCTTCGAGGACATCATCGCGCTGGTCGCCCTCTACCGTCCCGGGCCGATGCAGCTCATCCCCGAGTACAACGCGCGCAAGAGCGGCCGCGAAAAGGTCGAGTACCTCGACCCGCGTCTCGCACCGATCCTCGAGCCCACCTGCGGGGTCATGGTGTACCAGGAGCAGGTGATGCAGATCGCGCAGGTGATCGGCGGCTACACGCTGGGCGCCGCCGACCTCCTGCGGCGCGCGATGGGCAAGAAGAAGCCCGAAGAGATGGCGAAGCAACGCGACGTATTCGTCAGCGGCGCGACGGCGAACGGCCTTGCCCCGGCGAAGGCCACGCAGCTCTTCGCGCTGATGGACAAGTTTGCCGGCTACGGCTTCAACAAGTCGCACTCGGCCGCCTACGCTCTCGTCGCCTACCAGACGGCCTACTTCAAGGCGCACCACCCGGCGGCGTTCATGGCGGCCAACCTGTCGCTGGTGATGGACGACACCGACAAGGTGAAGCAGCTCTACGACGATGCGACAGCGCGCGGCCTCGCGGTCCTCGCTCCCGACATCAACGAGTCGCGCTACCGCTTCGAGCCCGTCGACGCGCGCCGCATCCGCTACGGGCTCGGCGCCGTCAAAGGCACCGGCGAGGCGGCGATCGAGGCGATCGTCGCCGCGCGCGAAGCCGGCGGAGCGTTCACGGATCTGTTCGACTTCTGCCGCCGCGTCGACAAGCGGCAGGTGAACCGCCGCGCCGTCGAGGCGCTGATCCGCGCCGGCGCGTTCGACTCGATCGATGCCGACCGCGCGCGGCTCTTTGCCGCCGCGGGCATCGCGCTCGAAGCGGGCGAGCGTGCGGCGGCCGCGGCGGGCCAGGTATCGCTGTTCGGTGAGGAGGTCGTGGCGGAAGTCCCCGATCTTCCCGCGACGCGCGTGTGGACCGACGCCGAGCGCCTCGCGCACGAGAAAGGATCGCTCGGGTTCTACCTCAGCGGACACCCGTTCACTCGCGTCGCCGACGAGCTCGCGCCGATCGTGCGCACGTCGCTCGCCGACCTGCAGCCGCGCAACGAACGCGTGCTGGTCGCGGGTGTCGTGACGTCGCTGCGCATGCAGTCGAGCCGCCGCGGCAAGATGGCGATCGTGACGCTCGACGACGGCAAGGGGCGCGCCGAAGTGGTCGTCTACAACGAAGTGCTGGATTCCGCGCGGGCGATGCTGCGCGACGATCAGCCGGTGGTGATGGAGGTCAAGGTGCTGTCGCGCGTCGGCGACGACGGCGAGGTGCAGGGCGTGCGCGTCGTCGGCGAGACCGTGTACGACCTCGCGGCGGCGCGCAAGCGCTGGGCGCGCGGGCTCAGGATCTCGTGCAACGGCAATGCCGCCGCCGATCGTCTCGAAGAGATCCTGCAGTCGTTTCGTCCCGGCGAGAAGCCCGTCACCGTGCGTTACGCGAACGCGACCGTAGCGGGCGAGGTCGAGCTGTCGGACGCGTGGCGGGTCAACCTCGACGACGCGCTGATCGAGCGCCTCGGCGAGTGGCTCGCACCCGAAAGCGTACAGGTCGTCTATTGACCGCCCGTGCTCCGTGCTGAGCGCCGCGGCGAGCCGCTACGCGGCGTTCTTCCGCCTTCCTGATGTCAGCCGGCTGATGCTCGCCGTGCTGATCGCGCGCATGCCGATCGGCACCGTCAACCTGGCGATGCTCCTGCACGTGCACGTCCTCACGGGCTCGTTCACGAGCGCGGGTGCCGCCGTCGGAATCTACCTCGCGGCATCGGCGATCGCCGCCCCATTGATCGGGCGCCGGGTCGATCGACGCGGGGCACGCGCCGTGCTCGTCGCGACGGGGACCGTGTATCCGGTAGCACTCGCGCTGATCTGGGCCGCCCGCCCGCTCGCTCTTTCGACCGCGGGGATCTTCGCCTGCGCGGCGCTCGCCGGCGCGTTCACGCCACCGATCGCGGTCCTCACGCGAACGATGTGGCGGCATCGGTTCGAAGATGCCAACCTGCGGCGCACGGCGTACGCGCTCGACTCGGTGCTGATCGAGTTCGTGTTCACCGCCGGACCGGCGCTGATCGCGCTTCTCCTCGCCATCGGCTCGCCTGCGCTCGCGTTCGGTGCCGCGTTCGGGTTCGGCACACTCGCGGTGCCGGTCTTCGCCGCATCGCCGGCGCTTCGCTACCTGCAGCGCGAGCCGCAGGCGGCGCGCCGCCTGCTCGGCCCACTCACCGATACGAAGCTCGTCCGCGTGTATGGCGCGATCGTTCTCCTCGCCGCCGCGCTGGGCCTGATCGAAGTCGGCTATCCGGGATTCGCAACCTTCTCGGGTAACGCGCCGCTCGCCGGCGTCCTGCTCGCGCTGAACGCCGCCGGAAGCGCTGCCGGCGGGCTCGTGTACGGCGGCCTGCACCTCACGTCGCCGCTCGAAGCGCAACTGCGCCGCTTGCTGGCACTGGTCGCGCTCGCACTCGCGCTGCAGTCGCTCGTCCACGCGCCGTCGGCGCTGATGGCATTCGCGTTCGTCGCCGGCATCTCGATCGCGCCGACGCTCACCGTCACCTCGCTGATGATCGCATCGTATGCGCCCGCGCGCCACGCGACCGAGGCGTTCACCTGGGCGAGTGCTGCGATCGTCTCCGGTGTCGGCGCCGGCAATGCGCTGGGCGGCGCACTGCTGCAACGTCATGGCGCGGCATCGGTGTTCGCCGCCTCGGCGGTTACCGCCGTCACCGCGGCCATCGGCGCGCGGGCGCTCTCCATCCCGTCGTCGCAGGCATCGGCGCCATGACAAAGCACGACCGACCCCTGCACGACCGGCCAGTGCACGACCGGCTGACGCACGACCGGCCGGCGCACGACCGGCCGGTGCACGACCGGCCGACGCACCCGTCGCAGGCGCGCCGTACGGTCGTCCTCGGCTGTGTGATGCTGGCGATGTTCATGTCGGCGGTCGAGGTGACGATCGTCGCGACCGCGCTGCCGCAGATCGTCGCGAAGCTCGGCGGCTTCTCGCTCTACACGTGGGTGTTCGCGGGATTCCTCCTCACGCAGACCGCGACGATCCTCGTCTTCGGCAAGCTCGCCGACCTTTACGGCCGCCGCCCGGTGCTGATCGCCGGCATCGTCGTGTTCCTTATCGGCTCCACGCTGTGCGGATTCGCGTGGTCGATGCCGGCGCTGATCGGATTCAGGCTGCTGCAGGGCCTCGGCGCGGGCTCGATCCAGCCGGTCGGCGTGACGATCATCGGCGACCTCTACTCGCCGCGCGAGCGCCCGCGTATCCAAGGCTTCTTGTCGAGCGTGTGGGGCTTCGCGGCGATCGTCGGCCCGCTCGCCGGCGGCCTCATCGTCGAGGTACTTTCGTGGCACTGGATCTTCTGGATCAACGTTCCGGTGGGCGTGCTCGCGATTGCCGGACTCTCGATCTTTCTGCGCGAAGACGTCGCGCACCGGCAGCACGCGATCGACTATCCCGGAGTTGCGCTCTTCTTCGTCGCGATCACCGCGCTCCTCGTCGCGCTGATGGAGGGCGGCGTCGGGTGGCCGTGGGCATCGCTGCCGACGCTCGTCCTGGTACTCGTCTTCGCCGCGGGGCTCGCGCTCTACTTCCCGCGCGAACGACATGCGAGGGAGCCGATGATCGATCTCGGCCTGTGGAAGAGGCGCCTCATCGCGAGCATCAACGTGAGCACGCTCGCCGCCGGTGCGTCGATCATCGGCGTCACCTCGTTCGTGCCGATCTACGTGCAGGGCGTGCTCGGGCGCTCGGCAATCGTCGCCGGCTTCGCGCTCACCGCGATGTCGGTCGGCTGGCCGCTTGCCTCGACGCTCTCCGGGCGCTTTCTTCGCGCGCTCGACGCGAGGCGAACGGTGCGTGCCGGAGGAGCGCTGCTCTTCGTAGGCGCGGTCGGCCTCGCGCTGATGCCACCCGATGCCGGCGCGTTCGCGACCGGTGCGAGCTCGTTCGTCGTCGGCTTCGGCATGGGACTCCTCAACACGACGTTCATCATCCTGATCCAGGGCAGCGTGCCGTGGGCGAAGCGCGGGAGCGCGACCGCTTCCAACGTGTTCGCGCGCATGCTCGGCGGAACGTTCGGTGCGGCGGCGCTCGGTGCGGTACTGAATGGTGCCCTCGCCCGCCGCTTCGCCGGAACGGGGGGAGTCGCCGACATCGAGGCGGTGCGCCAGATGTTCGATTCGAGTGCATCGGACGCACTCGCTCCGGAGCGGCATGCTGCGCTCGCGCACGCGCTCGCCTCGGGCATGTCCGAAGTGTTCGCGGCGCTGGCACTCTTCGCGGCGCTCACGATGATCGCGACGTGGATGGTGCCGCGGCGCGAAGCGTTCGCCGAGACGCCGGTAGAATCGGAGACGAACCAGGGTCCTGTCGGCGGGCCCTGAAACCGACCCGATGGAGCCCCCGATGTCCGTTCCCGCCACGATGCGTCAGATCAACGTCGCGCAACCGGGCGGCCCCGAGGTGATGCAGATCGCCGAGGGACCGGTGCCGACGCCGCGTCCCGGTGAAGTGCTGATCGAAGTCGCGTGGGCCGGCGTCAATCGTCCAGATTGCCTGCAGCGCGCGGGAAGCTACCCGCCGCCGCCCGATGCATCGCCGGTACTCGGCCTCGAAGTGGCCGGCCGCATCGCCGCGTGCGGCGCGGGTGTCGCGACACCGAAGATCGGAGATTCCGTGTGCGCGCTCGTACCCGGCGGCGGCTACGCCGAGTACTGCACGACGCCGGCCGACTGGTGCCTGCCGATTCCGCGCGGGATGACCGTCGAGGAGGCGGCAAGCCTTCCCGAGAACTATTTCACCGTGTGGAACAACGTGTTCGATCGGGCAAAGCTCGCCGAGGGAGAGACGTTCCTCGTCCACGGCGGCACGAGCGGAATCGGCCTCGCCGCGATCCAGCTCGCGAAGGCATTCGGCGCGACCGTCATCGCAACCGCGGGCTCTGCGGAGAAGACCGCGTTCTGTCGCAACGTCGGCGCCGACCACGCGATCGACTACCGGCAGCACGACTTCCAGGCCGAGGTCAAGCGGATCACCGGCGGGCGCGGCGTCGACGTCATCCTCGACATGGTCGGCGGCGATTACATCGAGAAGAACCTGAAATGCCTCGCGCTCGAGGGCCGGCTCGTGATGATCGCGTTCCAGAAGGGCGGGCGCGTGGAGGTCGACTGGCGCCACATCATGATGCGACGACTCACCGTCACGGGGTCGACGCTGCGCGCGAGCCCGACGGAGCGCAAAGTCGCGCTCGCCAGGGCGCTGCGCGAGAACGTGTGGCCGCTCCTCGAGGCCCGCAAGGTGAAGACCGTGATCCACCGCGTCTTTCCGCTGGCGGAGGCGGCCGCCGCGCACG
>DASVWR010000194.1:0-11256 GCA_036393115.1 Casimicrobiaceae bacterium | reverse complement strand
AGTGCCCTTGCGGACGTGAATGCGCGTCGCGCCGACTCGATCGGCCATCGACGCCTGCGCCGGGCCGAAGCCGAGCGTGCCGCAGCGTTCGATCTCGAAGGCGGTCCTCGATGCGGCCGACACGGGTGCCGCGACGTGCCGGGCGGCCGGTGGTGTAACCCAGCGGTTACGCGCGAGGGATGGAAGAGCGACCGCGGTGTCCATGGCGATTTTCCTTTCGGGAGGACGACGTCAGTGCAGACCGGCTCCGATTTCGGCGATCGCCCCCGGGATCTTGCCGAATTCGGTGCTCTTGTCGAAGAAGTAGCGCGCGCCCGCGTCGAGGCACGCCGCGCGATGCTGGGGCGTCGCGTGATTGGTGAGAACGATGAACGCGATCTCGGGCGCCGCGGCGCCGACAACGCGCAGGACCTTGACCCCGGTGGCGTCGGCGAGCTGGTAGTCGAGCACGACCGCGTCGGGCGACGTGCCGAGAATCCCGGCTATCGCAGCATCGGTCGTCTGCGCGTCGCCGACGACCTCGACGCCCTCGATCGTCGCGAGGAGCTCGCGCAGGCGCTCCTGCATCAACGGCAGATCGTCGACGATGAAGACGCCGAACGGCGCGTGCGGGTTCATCGACGACTGCCGGTGCGGGCGGCCGGCGTTGCTGCGCGATCACGGGTGTGCTTCATGACCGGCATCGTCGCCGACTCGCACCGCCGCGCCCATCGGCGCACGACGGTTCCGGCTGTCGGGCGCGGATGGTTCGGGGCGTCAGGGCCGCCCGAGCCGATTGGGAATCGCCCTACAGAAGCGCTGCAGGTTCGGGTCGGCGGGCCCCGCGCCACAGCGCGATCACGCCCAGCGTGAGGATCGCCGGCACGGTGCTCGCGGCAAGCGCGGCGGGTACCAGCGGCGCCATGCGAAACAGCGCGGAGACCGGCGGAAGGTAGAGTGTCGCCGCGAGTGCTGCGAGCGTGCCGCCGATGATCCACCAGAGCGCGCCGTTGGGCCTCAGCATGCCGGCGAGCCCGTCGTCGCCGGCGCGATTGCCGACGATCAGCGCGAGGTTCGCGAGCACGACCGACGCGAAGCCGAGCGAGCGGACGGTCGTCTCTCCGGTGCCGAAGGCGAGTGCAGCGGCGTAGAGGCCCGCCACCGCAGCGAGCGCGACGACACCCTGGCCGAATGCCTCGGCGAGCGTCCACAGGTCGAACAGCCTCGCCGAAAGTGGCCGCGGCGGACGCCGCATCACGCCGGCGCCGGCCGGCTCGGCCTCGAAGGCGACCGCGCACGCCGGATCGATGACGAGCTCGAGGAACACGATGTGGATCGGGAAGAACAGCAGCGGCCAGCCGGCAGCGAGCGGGAGCAGCGACATTCCCGCCGTCGGCACGTGCACCGAGATGATGTAGCGGATCGCCTTGCGCAGATTGTCGTAGATGCGCCGCCCGAGCGCGACAGCGGCGACGAGCGAGCCGAAATCGTCGTCGACCAGCACGAGTGCGGCGGCCTCGCGCGCGACGTCGCTTCCGCGGCGGCCCATTGCGACGCCTATGTGCGCCGCCCGCAGCGCCGGTGCGTCGTTGACGCCGTCGCCGGTCATCGCGACGACCTGCCCGTTCGCCTTGAACGCCTCGACGAGGCGGAGCTTGTGCTCGGGCATCACGCGCGCATACACGTCGACGCTCGCGACGCAGGCGCGCAGTGCCGCAGGCGCCATCCGGTCGAGATCGCTTCCGGTCACGACGCCGGCACCATCGCCGAGGCCGATCGTGCGCGCAATGGCGCGCGCCGTTGCCGGATGATCTCCGGTGATCATCACCGTGCGAATGCCGGCGCGGCGGCACTCGCCGATGGCCTCCGGTACGCCGGAGCGGACCGGATCGGCGAAGCCGACGAGGCCCGCGAAGCGCAACGGCAGTCCGCGCTGGCTTTCCGGCCACGACCGCGACGACCGGTTCCCGGCCGGCCATTCTCCGCTCGCCGCCGCCAGCACACGCAGCCCGTCACGCGCCATCGCGTCGACAGTGTGCAGCATCGTCGCGCGCTGGCCGGCGCTCATTCCGCATAAGTCGGCGATCGCCTCGGGCGCCCCCTTCGCCGCGATCCGATACGAACCGCTCCCGCGACGCCATGCGCGGGCAACCGAGAGTTGGTCCGGCGACAGCGGCCAGGTGCGCACCGGCCGCCATTCGGCGAGGCGCGCCGGCCACGACGGCATGCGCCGCACCGCCTCGTCCTGAAGCGCCCGCTCCATCGGATCGAAGGCGTCCTGCTCGCTCGCGAGAACCAGGCATTCGACGAGCGCATCGCTGTCGGCGCCGCGCTCGGCACTGGCGTAGGCGCCACACTCTGCGCCGCCGGCCGCGCCGCGCACCACCGCGCCGGTCACCGCAACGGCATCGGCGAGACGCGCGACCGCCATCCGGTTCTCGGTCAGCGTCCCGGTCTTGTCGACGCAGAGCACTGCCGCGCTGCCGAGAGCCTCGACCGCCGCCGCGCGCCGCGTGAGCACTCCGCTGCGGGCGATCCTCCACGCGCCGAGCGCCATGAACACGGTGAGCACGACGGGGAACTCCTCCGGAAGGTTCGCCATCGCGAGAGTGATGCCGGCGAGGAGCCCCTGCAGCCACGATCCGCGGACGATACCGTACCATGCGACGACGAGCACGCAGAGCGCGCCGCCGATCGCGGCGAAGATCACCACCGCCTTGCGCGTCTCGCGCTCGAGCGCGGTCGGCTCGTCGGCGATCGTCGCGAGCTCACCGCCGATGCGTCCCATCTCGGTCGCGCGCCCGGTGGCGACGACGCGCGCGAGCCCGACTCCTCGCGTCGCCAGCGTGCCCGAGTAGATCCACGGCTGGCCGTCCCCGCCGGGCCGCGTGACGGCGTCGCCGGGGCCGCCGGCGCGCTTCGCGACGGGGACCGATTCACCGGTCAGCAACGACTCGTCGACCATCAGGTCGGAAGCCGTTTCGAGGTGGGCGTCGGCTGCGACGCGATCGCCCTCCTTCACGCGTAAGAGATCGTCGACGACGACCTCGCGTCCGGCGATGGTCCGCCACGCGCCGTCACGGTGGACCTGCGCGCGCGGGCTCGCCAGCCGCCGCAGCGCGTCGAGCGCGCGCTCGGTCTTGCGCCGCTGATGGAGCGTGATCCCGATCATGACCACTACCGAGAACGCGAGCGCCAGCGCCTCGCCGTGATCGCCGAGGACGAGATAAACGAGGGCCGCCGCAACGAGCAGCAGCAGCATCGGCTCGCGTACGACTTCCCAGGCGGTGATCCAGAATCCTCGCGGGCGTGCCGAAGGCAGCTCGTTGTAGCCGTCGCGCGCGAGTCGCGCCGCCGCGTCGCGGTCGGAGAGCGACGGCGGGAGGCTCGAAGATTGAGGTTGATCCGCGCTCATCCCGGCGCGCTGCGCGCGCGCGACCGGACCGCGCGCTCTGCGCATTGCGAACGCGACGATCCTATCGCGTCACCCTGGCGAGGCGGTTGACGCGCGTCAAGCCGCGCCTCCGCTGCCCGAAGCTCAGGACGCGGAATCCACCCCGCTCGACGCCCCTGGTTCGTCGAACAATCGGTGGCGCATTGCGTAGCGGACGAGATCCGCGGTGCTCGCGACACCGAGCTTCTCCATCAGCCGCGCCTTGTGCGTGCTGATCGTCTTCGACGACAGGTTGAGCCGGTCTGCGATCGTGCTGACGCTCTCGCCGGCGACCAGCAGCCGGAACACATCGAGCTCGCGATTGGAGAGCGTCTTGTGCGTCGACGGCCTGCTGCCGGGCATCGCATCGAGCGCGAGCTGCTCGGCGACCGCCGGCGTGATGTAGGCACCTCCCGCGGCAACCTTGCGGATCGCGGCGACGAGATCGGACGACGCCGTTTCCTTCGTGAGATACCCGGCCGCACCGGCGCGGATTGCGCGCACCGCGTACTGCTGTTCGTGGTGCATGCTGAGCACGAGCACGCGCAAACGCGGGCGCTCGTCGACGACCAGGCGGATCAGGTCCATCCCGCTGCGGCCGGGCATCGACAGGTCGAGCACCAGCACGTCGAACGTCTCGTTGCGTACGCGCTCGAGCGTTCCCGAGCCGTCGGCTGCCTCGCCGATCACTTCGATGTCGCCGGCCGTGTCGAGAAGCTGCTTCAGCCCCTCGCGCAGGATCTGGTGATCGTCGGCGATGACGACGCGGATCATGTACCTGCCGCGTGGCCCTGTCGGAAGTCGCGGGTGGCGGTGGCTGCCGGCGCGTCAGCCGGCTCGTCGCCGTCGAGCGGCAGGTGGACTTCGACCGTCGTGCCGGCGTCGGGCACACCGGTGATGCTGAAGGAGCCGCCGAGGAACAACGCCCGCTCGCGCATCCCGAGCAGGCCGAACGAGTCGGCGGGGCGTGTGGGGCCCCGCGAGAACCCGATGCCGTCGTCGCGCACGTGCACGGCGAGCCTTCCGGGCTCGTGCGCGAGCACGACCTCGGCGCACGTCGCGCGCGCGTGCTTGGCGATGTTGGTCAGCGACTCCTGCACGATGCGGAACACTGCCGATGCGCGCGCCATCGGCAGCTCGATGTGCGGGCGATCGACCGACAGCGTACAGCTGATGCCGGTGCGCTGCGAGAAGTTCTGCACCAGCCACTCGAGCGCGGCGACGAGACCGAGGTCGTCGAGGAGGAGCGGTCGCAGGTTCGACGCGATGCGCCGCGTCGAAGCGATCGTCGATCGCAGCAGCGAGTCCATCCGCTCGAGCTTGGCCGCGACGGTCGGCGCTCCCGCCGAAGCCTGCGCGCGGCACCAGGCGACGTCCATTTGCAGCATCGTGAGCTGCTGGCCGAGCTCGTCGTGCAGCTCGCGCGCGATGCGGCTCGCCTCCTGATCGCGCGCCATGTGCGCGGCAGCCCCGAGCTCCTTCAGCTCGTCGCGCGACGCGCGAAGCTCCGCGTCGGCCGCGACGCGCTCGGTGATGTCGCGAAGGATCACCGTGTAGTACGCCTTGTCACCCTCGCGATGCTGCGAGACCGACGCCTCGATCGGAAACTCGTTGCCGTCGGCTCGCAATCCGGTGAGCACCGTCTGCAAGCCCATCCGCCGCGCCGTCGAGCCCGTTCGGCCGAATTCTTTCACGTGCTCGCGGTGCGCGCGCCGGAAGCGCTCCGGGATCAGGACATCGAGCGACTTCCCGATCAGCATGTCGCGCAGGTACCCGAACGTGACCTCGGCGGCATGGTTGAACCCGACGATGCGCTGCTCCCCATCGACCGTGATGATCGAGTCCATCGCCGATTCGAGAATTTCGCTGACCCGCAGCTCGGCACTGTGCAGGTCGCGGCTCGCGACCTGTCGCCCGCGCGACTGTCGATAGAGCAGCGTCATGCCGGTGATCGCCGCCAGCGCGGCACAGCCGTACGCGACGCCGAGGAAGCGCGCCCGGAGCGGCGGCACGTGATAGAGCCCGAGTATGGCGAATACCCCTCCGACGACGAGGAGCAGCACGATCGGCGCGAACACCGCCCACACGGCCGGTGCGTCCCTGTGCCCGGGCCCCGCGGACCGCGCGGTGGGAGCCGCCGCCTTGACTGGATGTCCCGACATCTACGGTCTCGTGTGGCGCGGCGTGCCGCGTTTGACCTCGGTCAAGCGGCGGACGCCCGCGAACGCGCACATTATAGGGAACGTGGAAACGAGCACCGCTCGCGGAGGAAACGCCAGGGCAGGCGCAGCGCGAACGCGCGCCGCCGGCGCTCGGCGCACGAGCCGGCCGGCGGTAGCCGCGCTTCCTGCAGCGTCGATGGCGCCCGCAGCTCCGCCGGCGCCGGCCGCTTCCGCGGTGCCGGCCGCTTCGACCGCGCCGATGGCGGCTGCGATCGAGCCGGCCGACCGCGACGAGTCGCTGCTGCGCGATTCCTACGCGGCGACTGCGTTCGGCGAGATCCTCGACCGCTCGTGGCACGCGACAGTGGCGCGTTACACGGCGTTCCTGTCGCCGATCGCCCTCGCCGACGCCTATTTCGACTGGGCGCTCCACCTCGCGTCGCTGCCTGGCAAGCGAATGCGGCTCGTCGAGAAGGCCGTGAAGAAATCGCTGCACTTCGCGAGTCACGCCGCGCGACGCGCATGGGAGCGCGATCCTTCGCCGTGCATCGTTCCGTTGCCGCAGGACCATCGTTTCGATGGGCCTGCGTGGAAGATTCCTCCGTTCGACCTCATCTACCAATCGTTCCTGCTCACCCAGCAGTGGTGGCACAACGCGATGACCGGCGTGCGCGGCGTCACCCGGCGTCACGAGGATCTCGTCGCGTTCGCGACGCGCCAGGCACTCGACGTGTTCTCGCCGTCGAATGCGGTCGCAACCAATCCGGAAGTGCTGCTGCGCACCTTCGCCGAGGGTGGCGCCAACCTCTGGCGCGGAGCCGGCAACTTCGTCGAGGACTGGGAGCGTGCGCAGAGCGGTCGCAAGCCCGTCGGCGCCGAGGCGTTCGAGGTCGGACGCAACGTCGCAGTGACGCCAGGGAAGGTGGTGTTCCGCAATCGGCTGATCGAGCTGATCCAGTACGCGCCGGCGACACGCGAGGTGCGCCCGGAGCCGGTCCTCGTCGTCCCAGCGTGGATCATGAAGTACTACATCCTCGACCTGTCGCCGGCGAACTCGCTCGTGCGCTACCTGGTCGGCGAGGGCTACACGGTGTTCATCGTCTCGTGGCGCAATCCCGGGCCCGAGGACCGCGATCTCACGTTCGACGATTACCGCGCGCTCGGCATCTCGGCGGCGCTCGATGCGGTCAACGCGATCGTGCCCGAGCGCAAGGTGCACGCGGTGGGCTACTGCCTCGGTGGGACGCTCCTCGCCGTGGCGGCAGCGGCGATGGCGCGCGACGGCGACGACCGTCTCGCGACGCTCGGCTTCTTCGCGGCCCAGGTCGACTTCACTGAGGCCGGCGAGCTCACGCTGTTCATCAACGAGAGCCAGCTCGCGTTCCTCGAAGACACGATGTGGGAACAGGGCTTTCTCGACTCGCGACAGATGGCAGGCGCGTTCCAGCTCCTGCGCTCGAACGACCTCATCTGGTCGCGGATGGTGCGCGACTACCTCCTCGGCGAACGCCCGCCGATGACCGATTTGATGGCGTGGAATGCCGATGCGACGCGCATGCCCTACCGGATGCACGCCGAGTATCTGCGCCGCCTGTTCCTCGACAACGAGCTTGCCGAGGGCCGCTACACGGTCGGCACACGGCCGGTGGCCCTCTCCGATCTGCGGCTCCCGATCTTCGTCGTCGGCACCGAGACCGATCACGTCGCGCCGTGGCGCTCGGTCTACAAGCTGCATCTCCTGACCGACTGCGAGATCACGTTCGTGCTGACGAGCGGCGGGCACAACGCCGGCGTGGTCGCGGAGCCCGCGCGGACCGACCGCCATTACCGCGTCGCGACGCGGCCGGTCGATGGCCGCTACGTCGACCCCGACCAGTGGCAGGTCGACGCGACGCCGAAGACCGGCTCGTGGTGGCCGGAGTGGAGCGCGTGGCTCGGCACCCGTTCCGGGGCCCCGGTACCGCCACCCGCGATCGGCGCTGCGGCCGCCGGGTATGCGCCGCTCGCCGACGCGCCCGGGTCCTACGTACGGATGCGCTGAGCGAGCCGCTCTCTCACGCGGCCTCGCCGCGCGCTTCGCCGCCCGCTCCGACGGTCAGCACCGCGGTTCCTGCGAGCCGGCCGTCGCGCAACGCCGCGAGCGCGTCGTTCGCCTGCTCGAGCGGATAGCGGACGATGCGCGCCTCGAGCGGCAGCCGCGACGCGAGCGCGACGAACTCGCGTCCGTCGCGACGCGTAAGGTTGGCGACCGAGACGAGCCTCCTCTCGCCCCACAGGATCGCGTACGGGAACGACGGAATGTCGCTCATGTGGATTCCCGCGCAGACCACCGTTCCGCCCTTGCCGACGTCGGCGAGCGCCTTCGGCACGAGCGCGCCGACCGGAGCGAAGATCAGCGCCGCATCGAGCTCGACCGGCGCCGTCGCATCGCTCGCACCCGCCCACTTCGACCCGAGTGCCAGCGCCCGCGCCTCGGCTTCGCTGTCACCGCGCCGCGTGAATGCGTAGACTTCGCGCCCCTGGTGACGCGCGACCTGCGCGATCAGTTGCGCGGCCGAGCCGAAGCCGTAAAGACCGATGCGCCGGGCGTCGCCGACGGCGCAAAGCGCGCGATAGCCGATGAGGCCTGCGCAGAGCCACGGCGCGATCTCGGCAGCGTCGCGATCGTCGGGGAGTGCCAGGCACGCGTCGGCGCGCGCGACGACGTATTCAGCGTACCCGCCGTCCGCCGTATAGCCGGTGAAGCGCGCTTCGTCGCACAGGTTCTCGCGGCCGCTCGCGCAATAGCGGCAACGCCCGCAGGTCGACGCGAGCCACGGCACGCCGACGCGCGCACCCGGTGCTGCGCCCTCGACGTCGGGGCCCGCCTCGACGACCGTACCGACGATCTCGTGACCCGGAACGAGCGGCAGCCGCGGCTCGCGAAGCTCGCCGTCGACGACGTGGAGATCGGTGCGGCAGACGCCGCACGCCTCGACCCGGACGAGCACCTCGCCCCCGACGGGCCGCGGGATCGCGCGCCGCGCATCGAGCTCGAGCGGCGTTCCCGGCTGTCGCAGCAGCATCGCGCGCATCGACTGCGAGCATACGCGCGTCGGCGGCGCCGGCGCTGGCGAAGCGCGACGCCGGGTTGCCGTTCGAGGACGCAGACCGACCGGCAAGAAGCGTCGCGCGACCCGCGCCGGCCGCCGCACGTAAAATGTGCCGGTCGCCCGTCGCCCAGCACCATGCCCACGCCGCGCATCGCCACCCAGGCCTTTCTGTCGCGCCTGCCGCTGTTCAGCGACCTCGCCCCGGCCGAGCTCGAGCGGATCGCACTGGGAACGACGGAAATCCACGTGCCCCGCGGCGAGATCATCTTCAACCGCGGCGACCCGTGCAACGGCTTCCACCTCGTCGTCTACGGGCAGGTGAAGCTCGCCATCGTCACCGCGCAGGGTGACGAGAAGATCGTCGAGATCATCGCGCCGGGCTTCTCGTTCGGCGAAGCGATCATGTTCATGGAACGCCCCTACGTCGTGATGGCGCAGGCGCTCGCCGACTCGTTCCTGCTCCACGTCGCGCGCCAGGTCGTGTTCGACGAGATCACGCGCGACGCGCGATTCGCGAAGAAGATGCTCGCCGGCCTCTCGCGACGCCTGCACGGGCTGATCAGCGACGTCGAGTCGTATTCGCTGCAGTCGGGAACCGAGCGCCTGATCGGCTTCCTGCTGCGTCATGACGATCGCGAGCAGCGCGATTCGGGCTCCTATGTCGTCACGCTGCCGACGTCGAAGACCATCGTCGCCTCGCGGCTCAACCTCACGCCCGAGCACCTGTCGCGGATCCTGCACGATCTCGCGACGGCCGAGCTGATCCGCGTCGACGGGCGCGACATCCACATCGTCGACGCCGCGCGACTGCGCAACTACCACCCCTGAGCTGCGCCGCGCACCGCGGCGCCGGGCTCAGTGGCTGGTTCCGGTCGAGCGCATCGTCTTGTTGTAGACGTTGTACTTGCCCGACGGCCTGACCATCGGGATCCGCTTCACCTCGCGCAGCGTCTGCGCGTCGTACACGACGACGGCACCGTCGTCGGCCCAGATGCTCGCCAGCGCGTAGCGGCCGTCGCGCGTGAATTCGACGTGCGCCGCCGGCTTTCCCGGCGACGGCGTCAGCGTCGCGACGACCTCGAGCGTCCGCTTGTCGATCACCTGCAAGACGTCGTTCCTCGGGCCGTTGAATGCGTCGACCCACGCGTACGGGGTGCTCTCGTGGCTGCGCAGGAAGAATCCGGGGCCCGCGGTAGGAATCTGGGCGACCGTCTTCCACGTCGTCATGTCGATCACCGTGACGCGCGCTTCCTTGAGGTTCGGCGTCGCGAGCACGCGCCGTCCGTTCCAGTGCCAGGTGATTCCCGAAGCGAGATGCGGAAGGCCCGGCAGATCGATCGTCGCGATCGCGCGTCGGACGTCGAGGTTCACGACCTCTGCGGCGTGTCCGTTGCGCGCAGCACCGATCACGTGCGTGTACGAAGGATCGAAGAAGAAGTCGTCGAGGACCGCGGCGAGCCGCGTGCGGCGGATCGCGTACGGGCGCGGGGAGGCGAGCACCTCGGCCATCCGGTAGTCGTGGACGAGGCCCGCGTAGACGGGCCCGGTCCGCTCGCCGTACGGAAGCTCCCACAGCTCGGGGACGTCCTTCAGCGCGACGACGAAGCTCTCCCGCGGCGGAGCATCGTAGACGGCCGAGACGCGCGACGCATGCCCTTCTGCGTCGAGCACCGGGATCACGCGGAGCAGCGACAGATCGCGCGCGTCGAGCATCACGAGCGTCTGCGGCAGCGTGTTGCCGACGAGTACGTAGCGACCGTCCGAGGACACCGCGAGGTTGCGCGTGTTGAGGCCGGCGCGGATCTCGGCGACGAGGGTCAGGTTCCAGAGATCGTAGAGGCTCACCCAGCCGTCGCGCGAGGCGAAGTAGACATAGCGCCCGTCGGGAGAAAACTTCGGGCCGCCGTGGAGCGCATAGCGCGACGCGAAGCGCGCGATCGGCTCGAAACGGTCGCCGTCGAGCACCGTCACGTGGTGGTCGCCGCTCTCGACGACGACGAAGAGGTTCTCCGGATCGGCGGCAAACACCGGCTTCGCGGGAAGCGAGGCCGGGCGCACGTACTCGATCCGGCTCGCCGCGATCTCGCGCTGCGTCCACGGCGGCAGGCGAGCCGGCGACTGGTAGAGGAACGCGGCGAGCGCGCCGATCTCGCCGGCGGTCAGGCGATCGCCGAAGGCCGGCATCCGCGTCGCCGCGCGGCCGTGCGTGATTGTCGTGACCGCGGCCGCCTTGCGCAGGCGCTCGAGACTCTCGGGCAGGAGCGCGGGGCCGCTCTCGCCCTCGCGATCGGCGCCGTGGCACGACGCGCAGTGCGTCGCGTAGAGCGCCGCCGGGTCGGCGGCGAGTGCGGCGGGAACCGCAAGTGCCGCGATCGAGAAGACGAGCGCGCGGAGCCGCGCAAGACGGACCACTATGCCACCTTCGCGCTGCGCCGCGGTCGCGCATACGGCGCGAGCGGCAGCCGCGCGTGTCCGGGCGCGATGCCGAGCTCGTCGTCGTCGAGGTAGCACGCCGGGTCCTCGGCCCACGGATCGCCGAAGACCCGCCACGCGCGAACGCGCGTGTTGCCGCCACAGATCGCGAACTGCG
>DASVWR010000193.1:0-13548 GCA_036393115.1 Casimicrobiaceae bacterium | reverse complement strand
AAGCGGCTCGGTGCTGTAGCGCAGGATCCCTCCCGACAGTGGCCCCGACTCGGACGCGGCCTTCATCACGGCGTTGACCTCGTCGACGGTGACATCGCGCGCGGCGATGAACGTGAGGTCGACGATCGAGACGTTGATCGTCGGCACGCGGATCGCGTAGCCGTCGAGCCTGCCCGTCATCTCGGGGAGCACGAGCCCGAGCGCCGATGCGGCGCCGGTCTTCGTCGGGATCATGCTCATCGTCGCCGAGCGCGCGCGACGCAGATCCTCGTGATAGACATCGGTCAGCACCTGGTCGTTCGTATAGGCGTGGACCGTCGTCATCAGACCGTTCACGATGCCGATCTTCTCGTGCAGCGGCTTCACCAGCGGCGCGAGGCAGTTGGTCGTGCACGACGCGTTGGAGATCACCGTGTGCGTCGACTTGAGGATCTGGTGGTTGACTCCATAGACGATCGTTGCGTCGACGTCCTTGCCTCCGGGAGCCGAGATGATGACCTTCTTCGCTCCGCCCGCGAGGTGCGCCGACGCCTTCTCCTTGCTCGCGAAGAGCCCCGTGCATTCGAGCACCACGTCGACGCCGAGCGAGCCCCACGGCAGCCTCGATGGGTCGCGCTCCGCGAACACGCGGATGCGGTCGCCGTTGACGACCATCGCGTCGCCGTCGACGTCGATGGTGCCGGGAAACCTGCCGTGCGCGGTGTCGTGGCGGGTCAGGTGTGCGTTGATCGCGGGGCTGCCGAGATCGTTGATCGCGACGATTTCGAGGTCGTGCTTCCTGCCGTCCTCGTAGTGGGCGCGCAGGACGTTGCGGCCGATGCGGCCGTAACCGTTGATGGCAACTTTGAAGGGCATGTCGACTCCGATGTCAGTGTAGCGTGCCGGGCGCGGCAGCCGGCCAGTCATTGCAGCGCGCGACGAGCGCGTCGAGGTCGCGGAACGCGTAACCCGCCTCGAACAGCTCCATCCCGTCCCACTCGAAAGGCTGCTCGACGACGAGCTCGCCGCCGAGTCGCTCGAAGAACGCCCGCCCGGAGCGGTTTCGCGCGAGGGCCCACGCGATCATTCCGCTCGCTCCGCGCGCGCGCTGCGCGCGCACTGCTTCGTGCACGAGGCGATGACCGACTCCGGAACGTCGCCACGGAGGAAGCAGATAGATGGCGGTGAGCTCGCTGTCCGTCCCGTGCTTCGGCTCAGAGAGCCGATTCGACGCCGCGAAGCCGATCACCTCGTCGGCGTCGGTCGCAACGACTACGCTTACGGCGTTCGAGCCGGCCGCGAGCACGCGCTCCCACATCGCTGCGCTCGGCGCCTCCTGCATCGCGTCGAGGTACGAATCGGGGACGATGCCGCGGTAGGTCGTGCGCCAGCCCGCGATGCGCACGCGCGCGATCGCGGCGGCATCGCCGGGCGTCGCGGACCGGATGGCGACCGTCACGCTGCAATCGTCATGCGCACGATGGCGCACCGACGACACGGCGCACGGTGTCGGCGACGTGCTCCGCAGTAAAACCGAAATGCTTGAACAGCACGCCTGCCGGAGCCGATTCGCCGAACCGGTCGATGCCGATCACCGCGGCCGCGGCGCTGTCGGCCGCGCCGGCATAGCGGTACCAGCCGCCGGTCGCTCCCGCTTCGACGGCGACTCGCGGCGTCCCCGCGGGCAGCACGCCCGCCCGGTACGCGGTGTCCTGGCGGTCGAACGCCTGCGTGCACGGCATCGACACCACTCTGACGTCAATGCCCTCCGCCGCGAGCGCCGCACGCGCGGCGAGCGCGATCGGCACCTCGGAGCCGGTCGCGATGACGACTGCCCGACGCCCGTTGCCGTCGAAGTCCGCGACGACATAGCCGCCGCGCGCAATCGACGCGAGCGCATCCGCGCCGCGCGGCGTCGCCGCGACGTTCTGGCGCGTCAGCACGAGCGCCGTCGGCCCGTCGCGGCGCTCGAGCGCACAGCGCCACGCGACCGCGGTCTCGGCAGCGTCGCAGGGGCGCCAGACGTCGAGGCCCGGAACGAGACGCAGGCTCGCCGCATGCTCGATCGACTGGTGGGTCGGCCCATCCTCGCCCAGCCCGATCGAATCGTGCGTGAACACGAGGATCGAGCGGATGCGCATCATCGCAGCCATGCGAATCGCGTTACGCATGTAATCGGAAAACGTGAGGAAGGTTCCGGCGTATGGGATGAAGCCGCCGTGGAGCGCAACGCCGTTGGCGATCGCGGCCATGCCGAATTCGCGCACGCCGTAGTTGACGTAATTGCCGACCCCGCGGTTGCCACCCGAGTTGCCAACCGAGTTGCCACCCGCGCTCGCCGCTTCGGCGCGCACTGGAACGCTTCCCGACCAGTTCGTGAAGACCGAGCCGGTGAGGTCTGCGGCGCCGCCCAGCATCTCGGGAAGCACGCGCGCGAACGCCTCGATCGCCTGCTGCGAGGCCTTGCGGGTGGCGATCGACTCGGCCTTCGCCGCCTGCTGCGCAACGAAATCGGCCGCGACGCGCCCGAAGGACCGCGGAAGATCACCGGCCGAGCGCCGCACGAACTCGGCTGCGAGATCGGGATAGCGCGCGGCGTAGTCGGCGAAACCGGCGTTCCAGGCGCGCTCGGCTTCGGTGCCGCGCTCGCGCGCGTCCCAGCGCTCGTAGATGTTCTGCGGGATTTCGAACGGCGGATGATTCCAGCCGAGCGCGGTGCGCGTCGCCATCGCCTCGCGCTCGCCGAGCGCCGCGCCGTGCGCGTCGGCGCTGCCGGCCTTGCCGGGTGAGCCGCGGCCGATCGTCGTGCGGCAGCAGATGAGCGTCGGCCGCGTGCGCTCGGCTTTCGCGCCGGCGATCGCGCGACTCACCGCCTCGACGTCGTGACCGTCGACGCCGGCGATCACGTTCCATCCATAGGCTTCGAAGCGGCGCGGCGTGTCGTCGGTGAACCACCCCGAGGTCGGACCGTCGATCGAGATGCCGTTGTCGTCGTAGATCGCGACGAGCTTCGCGAGGCCGAGGGTTCCCGCGAGCGAGCACGCCTCGTGCGAGATCCCTTCCATCAGGCACCCGTCGCCGACGAACACGTAGGTGTGGTGATCCACCACCGCGTGGCCGGGCCGGTTGAAGGTTTCGGCCAGCAGGCGCTCTGCGAGCGCCATGCCCACCGCGTTGGCGAGGCCCTGTCCGAGCGGGCCGGTCGTCGTCTCGACGCCCGGGGTGACGCCGGTCTCCGGATGGCCGGGCGTCTTCGAATGAAGCTGCCTGAATGCGCGCAGCTCCGCGATCGGCAGATCGTAGCCGGTGAGATGGAGCAGCGCGTACTGCAGCATCGAGCCGTGACCGTTCGACAGTACGAAGCGGTCGCGATCGGGCCAGCGCGGATTGCCGGGATTGTGCTTGAGGTGGCGCGTCCACAACGCGACGGCGATCTCGGCCATGCCCATCGGCATGCCCGGGTGGCCCGACTTCGCGGCTTCCACGGCATCGATCGCGAGGAAGCGGATCGAGTTGGCGAGATCGGCGTCGGATGTGCCAAAGGCTGCGTGCGCGGGCTTTTGGAACGTCGCGGACGAGTCAGACATCGTCGATGGCGGAGGCAGGAAGCGGGGCGGCCCTTGCGGGACGCGAGTGACGGACGTTCAAAACTGTCGCCAAACCCGCATAGTGTGCCATAATTTCGCATTTCGCCGGGCGGACGACGTTTCCGCCATGTGCAGCGGGGCCGGTGCCATGGTGCCGGCGGGGGGAAGAACACAGCACCGGTTGCTCCGGGATCCGGCACGGGCCGCGCGGGGAGCAGTTCCTGGAGGGAAGCACCATGGACGGGATCCATCTGCTGGGCGAGTGGTACGGCTGCCCGGCCGACAACCCCGCGCTCACGCAGGCCGCGGCCTTGCGCGAGCTTTGCATCCGCGCGGTCGGCGCGTCGGGACTGACGATCGTCGGCGATCGCTTCCACCAGTTCGAGCCGCAGGGCGTGACCGGCATGGTCCTGCTCGCCGAATCGCACCTCGCGATCCACACCTGGCCCGAAGCGAGCTTCGTGACCGTCGACGTCTACGTGTGCAACTACACGACCGACAACACGGGCAAGGCCGAGCGCGTGTTCAATGCGCTCGAAGCCGCGCTGAAGCCGAAGCGCAAGCGCTTCCAGGCCATTCATCGCGGCGGAAAGGATGACTGAGGGGGATCTCGCGCCGGGCGTGATGACCGAGTACGTCACCGACGACTGGGGGATGTTCATCCGCTCGCGCGCGCTGCTCGAGAAATTCCGCTCGCCGTACCAGGAGGTCGAGGTCCACGACAGCGTGCCCTTCGGCAGGCTGTTCCGCCTCGACGGTCACTTCATGACTTCTGAGAAGGACGAGTTCTATTACCACGAGAATCTCGTCCACATCCCGGGCCTCGCACATCCGGGACCCGAGCGCGCGCTGGTGATCGGCGGGGGTGACGGCGGCTCGACCGAGGAGCTCCTCAAGTACCCGTCGATGCGCTCGGTGACGCTCGCCGAGATCGACGCGACGGTGGTCGACATCTCGCGGCGCCATCTCGCAGCGGTTCACCGCGGTGCGTTCGACGATCCGCGCGTCACGCTGCACATCGGCGACGGCTTCCGCTTCGTCGCCGGGGACACCGGTGCCTACGACCTCATCGTGCTCGACCTGACCGATCCCGGGGGGCCGTCGACCGCGCTCTACACGCCGGAGTTCTATGCTGCCTGCGCGAGGCGGCTCACACCGTCGGGTGCGCTCAGCATGCACGTCGGCAGCCCGGTCTCGCACGGCGAGCGTGTCCGCGCGGCGCTGGCCGATCTCGAGCGTGCGTTTCCCCGCGTCACGCCCTATCTCGCGTCGATTCCCCTCTACGGCGGACTGTGGATGATGGCCTGCGCGGCGCCGAGCCTCGATCCGCGCGCCCATTCGGCGGCGTCGATCGACGAGCGCATCTCCGAGCGCGGCATCGGCGCGCTGCAGTACGTCAACGGCGAGACCTACCGCGCGGCGCTCGCGCTTCCGAACTTCGTCCGCGACCTCGTCGCCTGAGTCGCTGCACTGCACTGTGCAGAGGCCGCGCGGGTCAATGTCGGATCGCGACACAGAGTGCCGCGGAGTTTCGCGTCGAAGCATTGACCGGCGCCGTTATATGCGAATATTCTGATGGAGCTTCTGGGTACCTTCGCATCCACGCGGCAATGAGGGAGGAACGGATGGACAGACACCGTAGGCAGGTCCTGAAGTCGGGAGGGGGCCTGTCATTCTTCGCGCTGCTCGCGGCTGCCGGCTGGATCGACCCGGCCGCCGCTGCGACGGCCGCGCCCTGGAACTCGGCCGCGTTCCAGACTCACGACATGGATTCGACGCTGAAGGCGCTCGGCGACGGCAAGCCGGTACCGAGTGCCGACGTCGTGTTCTTCTCGACCCCCGACATCGCCGAGAATGGGGCGGTCGTGCCGATCGGCATCACCAGCAAGGTTCCGAACACCGAGTCGATCGCGATCCTGATCGAGAAGAACCCGAACATGCTGGCTGCGCTGTTCGATCTGCCGCCCGGAACCGAGCCGTCGCTCTCCACGCGCGTCAAGATGCGCGAGACGTCGAACGTGTACGCGCTCGTCAGGGGCGGGGGCAACTACTACATGACGTCGAAGGAAATCAAGGTCACGCTCGGCGGCTGCGGCGGCTGAGCGAGCGTTCGTGCACTCCGGAGGAGTCGATGCCAGATCCGATGAAAATCCGGGCGAATCTCGTCGGAGATTCGACCGAGGTCAAGGTGCTGATGAGTCACGAGATGGATACCGGTCTCGCCAAGGATTCGTCCGGGAAGGTCATCCCGGCGTGGTTCATCCAGACGGTGACCGTGCTGCACAACGACAAGCAGGTTCTCCATGCGCAATGGGGCACCGCGGTCTCCAAGAATCCGTTCATGTCGTTCAAATTCAAGGGTGGCGCCAAGGGCGACAAGGTGACGATCACCTGGGTCGACAACCACAACGAGTCGCGCACCGACAGCGCGATCATCGCGTAACACCCGCACGCGACAGGAGGAGACCCTGATGCCCAGGAAGTCAATCAGCGCGTCGGGTGCGGTGGCGGCATTGGCACTCGCCGTCGCAGCGTCCGTGCTTTCGCTCGCGCCCGTCGCCGCCGCCGCGGCGGACACATCGGTCGAGCAGGCGATCGAGCAGTACCGGCAGGACCTGCAGGGCGGCAATCCGGCCGAGCTGTGGGAGGCACGCGGCGAGGAGATCTGGAACGCGCCGCGCGGGCCGAAGCACGTGTCGTTCAAGTCCTGCGACCTCGGCCTCGGACCCGGCGTGGTGAAGGCCGCCTACGCGCAGCTTCCGCGCTATTTCCCCGATGCCGGCCGCGTGCTCGACCTCGAGTCGAGGCTCGTCTGGTGCATGGTGCACGAGCAGGGATTCACCCATGCCGAAGCGACGAAAGTGACGTTCGGCAAGGGTTCGCACACGCGCTCCGATCTCGAAGCGCTCGCAGCGTACGTCGTCGCGCAATCGGACGGCACGAAGATGAACGTGTCGCTCGCCGACCCGCACGTGCGCGACATGTACGAGATCGGCGAGAGGATGTTCTTCTATCGTGCCGGCACGCACGATTTCGCCTGCGCGACCTGCCACGGTTCCGATGGCAAGCGCATCCGGCTGCAGGATCTGCCCAACCTCACGACGAAGGCAGGTGCGCAGAAGGCGTACACGAGCTGGCCCGCCTACCGCGTCTCGCAGGGCGAGGTGCGCACGTTCCAGTGGCGCCTGCACGATTGCCTGCGGCAGCAGCGCTTTCCCGACCTCGTCTACGGCTCGGACGCATCGATCGCACTCACCACCTATCTCGCGGCACGCGCGAACGGCGCCGCCTACGCCGGTCCCGGCATGAAGCGCTGACGGAGGATGACACCGATGAAATCCCGCATCTCCGCGGCACGGCTCGCCGGTGCCGCCGTGCTCGTTGCCGGAGCCGCCGCGATTCTCTACGGCTGTGCCGGCGCGCCGTCCCACGACGACTCGGCTTCACTCGAAACGCGCACGATCGCGATGATGAAGGAGTCGTTCAAGGCGCACGGCCAGGCCGGGCTCGACCGCCTCGACCAGGACGATACACAGCGTCTCTGCAGCAAGTACGCGACGACACCTCTTCCCGAAGCCGTCGCGAAGAGGATCCAGGAGGAGAACCTCGCGAAGGTCCAGTACCCCGCCGACGGCAAGCTGATCGGCGACTGGAAGAAGGGCGAGAAGATCGCCCAGCTCGGACGCGGCATGCAGTTCTCCGACGATCCGTCGAAGCCGGCCGGAGCCAACTGCTACGCATGCCACCAGTTGTCGCCGAAGGAGCTCTCCTACGGCACGATGGGGCCGTCGCTGTACGAGTTCGGCAAGAGGTACGGCTTCACCGAGAAGTCGCGCCGCTACGCGTGGGCGAAGGTCTACGACGCGGAAGCATTCTCGGCGTGCACCAACATGCCGCGCTTCGGCGAACGCCATATCCTGACCGAGGACCAGATTCGCGACGTTGTCGCGTTGCTGATGGATCCCGACTCGCCGGTGAACCGCTGACGCGGATGGGGTCGCCGCGATGAGGCGGCGCGAGTTTCTCGAAGGCATCGCCGCGGCCGCGCTCGCCGGCCTGCCGGTCGATCGCGTCCGCGCCGCGGGTCCGGACGCGCGCGAGGCGGCGCACTTCTACGATGCGCTGCCGGCGTTCGGCAACGTCGGGATCCTGCACATCACCGACACGCACGCGCAGCTTCTCCCGATACGGTTTCGCGAGCCCTCGGTCAACCTGGGCGTCGGCGCCGCCCGCGGCCAGCCGCCGCATCTCGTCGGCGAGGCGCTGCTGCGCCACTTCGCGATCGCGTCCGGCACGCGCGACGCGCACGCGTTCACCTGTCTCGATTTCGAGCGTGCGTCGCGGGCATTCGGCGCGATGGGCGGCTTCGCGCCGCTCGCCACGCTGGTGAAGCGGCTGCGCGCCGCGCGTCCGGGATCGCTCCTCCTCGACGGCGGCGACACCTGGCAGGGCTCGGCGACCTCGCTCTGGACCCGTGGGCAGGACATGATCGACGCGCAGAAGCTCCTCGGCGTCGACGTGATGACCGCGCACTGGGAGTTCACCTACGGCTCGCAGCGCGTGAAGGACGTGGTGGCGAAGGATTTCGCCGGGCACATCGACTTCGTCGCGCAGAACGTGCGCACCGCCGATTTCGACGATCCGGTGTTCAAGCCGTACGTCGTGAAGGAGGTAAACGGCGTTCCGGTCGCGATCATCGGGCAGGCGTTTCCGTACACGCCGATCGCGCACCCGCGCTACCTGATGGCCGACCTCACGTTCGGCATCCGCGACCAGGATCTGCAGAAGGTCGTCACCGAGGCACGCGCGAAGGGCGCGCAGGTCGTTCTCTTGCTGTCGCACAACGGCATGGACGTCGACCTGAAGCTCGCGACGCGCGTGACCGGCATCGACGTAATCCTCGGCGGGCATACGCACGACGGCGTGCCGCAGCCGACCGTCGTCGCCAACCACGGCGGGAAGACGCTCGTGACGAACGCCGGGAGCAACGGCAAGTTCGTCGGTGTCCTCGATCTCGACGTGCGCAGCGGCAAGGTCGCCGATGCGCGCTACCGGCTGCTGCCCGTCTTCGCCGACCTCCTGCCCGCGGACGCCGCGATGGCGGCGCTGATCGAACGCGCCCGCGCGCCGTACCGCGAGAAGCTCGACGAGCCGCTCGCCGTCACCGAAGGGCTCCTCTACCGGCGCGGCAACTTCAACGGCAGCTACGACCAGCTCATTCTCGACGCGCTGATGACCGAGAAGAACGCCGAGATCGCGTTCTCGCCGGGCTTCCGCTGGGGGACGACACTGCTGCCCGGCGACACGATCCGCTACGAGCGCCTGATGGACCAGACGGCGATCACCTACCCGTGGGTCACCGTCACGCCGATGACCGGCGCGACGATCAAGACGATCATGGAGGACGTCGCCGACAACCTCTTCAACCCCGATCCGTACTATCAGCAGGGCGGCGACATGGTGCGCGTCGGCGGCATGCGCTACGCGATCGATCCGAACGCGCCGATGGGCAGGCGGATCACCGCGATGGAACTCGACGGGAAGCCGATCGACGCTGCGAAGACCTATACGGTCGCCGGCTGGGCGCCGGTGTCGGAAGCGGCGCGCGACGCACATCTCGAGCCGGTGTGGGACGTCGTCGCGCGCTGGCTGCGTGCGACGAAGACCGTGGCACCGCGCACGCCCGGGCTGCCGAAGCTCGTCGGCATCCGCGACGACCCCGGCCTCACGGCGTAGGAGCTATTTCACCGTTACGCGCGCGAAGCGGCGCTTGCCCGCCTGCACGACGACGGTGCTTCCCGCCGCGACGACGAGTCCCCTGTCGGTCACCGCATCGCCGTCGACCTTGAGGCCGCGCTGCGCGATCAACCGCAGCGCGTCGGAAGTCGACCCGACGATCCCTGCGTCCTTCGCGAGCCTCGCGATCGCGATGCCGGGGCCGTTGGCATGCAGCGTGACCTCGGGCATGTCTTCGGGAATCGCGTGCTCCCGGAAGCGCGCCTCGAACTCGGCCAGCGCGGCATCTGCAGCGCTTCGCGAATGGAAGCGTGCGACGATCTCCTGCGCGAGCATCACCTTCGCGTCGCGCGGGTTGCGGCCCGCGTCGCACTCGCGTTTCAGCGCGGCGATCTCGGTCGCGCTGCGAAACGACAGGAGGTCGTAGTAGCGCCACATCAGGGGATCCGAGATCGACATCAGCTTGCCGAACATCGAGCCGGCCGGCTCGGTGATACCGACGTAGTTGTCGAGCGACTTCGACATCTTGTTGACGCCGTCGAGCCCTTCGAGCAGCGGCAGCGTCAGGATGCACTGGGGCTCCTGGCCGTAGTGGCGCTGCAGCTCGCGCCCGACCAGGAGGTTGAACTTCTGGTCGGTGCCGCCGAGCTCGACGTCGGCCTCGAGCGCCACCGAGTCGTAGCCCTGCGCGAGCGGATAGAGGAATTCATGGATCGCGATCGGCTGCTCGGCGCGGAAGCGCCGCGCGAAGTCGTCGCGCTCGAGCATCCGCGCGACCGTATAGCGCGCGGCGAGGCGGATCATCCCGTCGGCGCCGAGTGCGGCGAGCCATTTCGAATTGAACGCGACCTCGGTCCGCTCGCGATCGAGAATCAGGAACACCTGGTCGGTGTAGGTCTTCGCGTTGGCGTCGATCTCCTCGCGCGAGAGCGGCGGGCGCGTCACGTTGCGCCCGGTCGGGTCGCCGATCAGCCCGGTGAAATCGCCGATCAGGAACACGACGCGGTGGCCGAGGTCCTGGAGCTGGCGCAGCTTGTTGAACTGGACCGTGTGTCCGAGGTGGAGGTCGGGCCGCGTCGGGTCGAAGCCCTCCTTGATCGTCAGCGGCTTGCCGCGTGCGAGCTTGGCGCGAAGCTCCGGCTCGACGAGGAGCTCGTCGGCGCCGCGGCGAAACACCGCGACGTGATGGTCGATGTCGAAGCTCATCGCGATGCGGCCCATCGTCGTCCCGGAATGCGCTGCGCTCCCCGAATGCGCCGCATCGAACGATGGTTCAGCCATCCCGACCGGCGGTCGCGACGCCGGCCGGCCATGCTCTTGTCATGGTGAATCAGCCTGCTACAATCGCGGCCGGAGCCCGCGGGACTCGGCTCCTTCGCAGTGTTCGCAGTCGTGGTATCCGCTGTAAGCATCGTGGTTGCGGTCATCGGTCGATGCGCGTTGCCCTGCGCGCAGGAAGCGTGTCTTGAATACGAACAAACTCCCCATTCTAGCGCAGGCATTTCGACGGACGTCGCTCGCCGCCGGTGCGCTTCCGGCGCGCCTCGCGGCGCTGCGTCGCATGAGACTCCGCTCGCTCTCGCCGGGGCAGGCACTCGCGGTCACGGTCCTGGCAGTCTCTGGCGTGGCGGCTTTCGGCATCACCCCGGGGACGACGCTCGACACGACGCCGACGCACCTCGTTACGCGCACGCTGACGGTACCGGCACTCGCGGACCTCGATTCGTCCGACGATCGCTTCTGGCACGAGGAGCGCGTCCGGCGGGGCGACACGATCGGCAGCCTGCTCGCGCGCGCCGGCGTCGACGATCCCGAGGCGATGTCGTTCCTGCGCACCGATCCCGCCGCGCGGCCGCTCTACCAACTGCGCCCGGGACGGGCGCTTCGCGTCGCCACGGATTCGGACGGCAACCTGCTCGCGTTGCGCTTTCTCGCCGGCGGCGGCGAGATGCTGTCGGTGACGCGCGACGGCGATGCCTTCGCCGTGCGGATGCAGGGCGAGCCGCCCGATGTCCGCGTCACGCTGAGGAGCGGCGAGATCGAGACCTCGCTCTTTGCGGCCGCGGACGATGCGGGGATGCCCGACGCGATCACCCGCGCGCTGATCGACGTCTTCGCGAGCAATATCGATTTCTACCACGACGTGCACCGCGGCGACCGCTTCGCGGTCGTCTACGAGACGCGTTACGCCGATGGCGAGCCGGTCGGAACGGGGCGCATCCTCGCCGCGGAGTTCGACAATCACGGCGTCGCGCATCGTGCATTCCTGTGGCGTGCCCCCGACGGCAGCGATTCCTACTACACCGACGACGGACACAGCCTGCATCGCGCGTTCCTGCGTTCGCCACTGGCGTTCTCGCGCATCACCTCCGGCTTCACGCCGTCGCGCTATCACCCGTTTCTGCACCAGTGGCTTGCGCATACCGGAACCGACTTCGCCGCTCCGATCGGCACGCCGGTGCACGCGACTGCGGACGGCGAGATCGCATTCGTCGGCAAGCAGACGGGCTACGGCGACGTCGTATTCATCCGCCACGACGCGACGTACACGAGCGTGTACGCGCACCTGTCGCACTTCGAGACCGGGTTGCACGTCGGCGAGAAGGTGCAGCAGGGCGATGTGATCGGCTACGTCGGCATGACCGGCTGGGCGACCGGTCCGCATCTGCACTACGAAATGCGCGTTGCCGGGATACCGCGCGATCCGATGAAGGTCGCGCTGCCGGCCGCGACGCCGATCACCCCTGACGAGCGGACGGACTTCGCCGGCGACATCGCACCGCTCGTGAGCGAGCTCGCGGTCGTCGATCGCATGCCGGTGAACGAGATGGTGGCCGCCGAATAGGCGCTCACTCGCGCGGGTGGCAGTCGAGGCCGTCGCAGGGCGGGAACTCTACGCCGGCGTGATGTCGGGCACGAGCCTCGACGGCGTCGATGCCGTCGTCGCCGACTTCGCCCCGGCGACCGGGGCTGCCTGCCGGTCGCTCGGTGCCGCCCACGTCCCCTATCCGACGATGCTTCGCGACGAATTGCTCGCGCTGCAGACGCCCGGCAACAACGAGCTCGCGCGCCTCGGCGCAGCAGCGAACGTTCTCGCCGAGCTCTACGCCGACGCGATCGGCAACGCGGTTGCCGCGGCCAAGGTCGCGGTCACCGACGTGCGGGCCGCCGGAGTGCACGGGCAGACGCTGCGCCATCGTCCCGATCGCGGGTTTACGTTCCAGCTCAACAATCCCGCGCGCGTCGTCGAGCGCTCCGGGGTCGCCGTCGTCGCCGATTTCCGCAGCCGCGATGTCGCCGCGGGCGGCCAGGGCGCGCCGCTCGTGCCGGGTTTCCACGCGGCCATGTTCGCGCGGCCCGGCGTCTACCGCGTCATCGTCAACATCGGCGGCATCGCGAACATCACCGATCTGCCGCCCGATGGCGGCGTGCGCGGTTTCGACACCGGTCCCGGCAACGTGCTCTCCGATCTGTGGTGCGCGAAATGCCGCGGCACGCCATTCGACGGCCAGGGCGCCTGGGCCGCCACCGGCAAGGTCGATACGGCGCTGCTCGATGCGCTGCTCGAGGATCCGTTCTTCTCCGCACCGCCGCCGAAGAGCACACACCGCGATCGTTTCAATGCCGCGTGGCTCGACGAGCGGCTCGGTCGTGCAGGGCACCAGATCGAAGCCGAGAACGTTCAGGCGACGCTGGTCGCGCTGACCGCGCGCACGATCGCCGACGCGATCCGCGCCTCCGCGTCGGACGCGACCGACGTCCTCGTCGCCGGAGGTGGCGCCAACAACTCCGCGCTGATGTCCGATCTTTCGCGCGAACTTGCCCCGCGCACCGTCAGGACGACGGCCGACGACGGGGTCGCCGTCGACCAGGTGGAGGCATTGGCGTTCGCGTGGCTCGCGCGCGAGACGCTTGCCGGACGGCCGGGGAACATCCCGGCGGTCACCGGCGCGAAAGGTCCGCGCGTACTCGGCGCGATCTATCCGCGCTGAAGGCTCAGGCGGAGAAGCTCGACCCGCAGCCGCAGGTGGTCTGGGCGTTCGGGTTCTTGATCACGAACTGGGCGCCCTCGATGCCTTCCTGGTAATCGATCTCGGCGCCGACCAGGTACTGGTAGCTCATCGGGTCGATCAGGAGGGTGACGCCGTTCTTCTCCATCGACGTGTCGTCCTCGTTGACGGCTTCGTCGAAGGTGAAGCCGTACTGGAAGCCTGAGCAGCCGCCGCCCGACACGAACACGCGCAGC
>DASVWR010000192.1:0-13056 GCA_036393115.1 Casimicrobiaceae bacterium | reverse complement strand
CTTCGCGGTGTCCGCTGCTTGTTGAGCCGATTGGCCGCACGCCGCAAGCGTCGTGGCCAGCGCCATCGCCGCCAGTGTGGCGAGCGTTCGCATCTTCATGGTCTATCTCCCGGGTTTCGCGATTCGAGGTGAGTGAGGTGGTGGCGGGACGATCGATCGCAGCTCAGTCCCGTCAACCGGAAATTATAGCGCAACTGCGATCAATAGGCATGTCGGCGCAGATGTTCCCACGCGGCGAGCAGCACGCCGCTCGCGATCACGATGCCCATGCCGACTGCCGAAATGCCGTCGGGATGCTGGCCGAAGAACGCGAAGCCGAACGCGGTCGCCCACAGGATTTGTAAATAGGTGAACGGCGACAGCAGCGACGCCGGCGCCTCCAGGTAGGCGTGTGTCATCAGCCAGTGGCCGACCCCGGCGAACACGCCGAGGAGGAGCAGCGCGACGAGGGCACCCACGCCGGCGCTCTCGCCGCCGATGGCCCACGGCAGCGCCAGCGTGAGCACCACCGTTCCGACACTGGCGCTGTAGAAGAGCGTCGTATGCAGGCTCTCGCCCAATAGCCGCCGCGTCAGGAGCTGGTAGAGGGCGTTCGAGAGCGCGGCGGCGAGGAGCAGCGCGACGGCCGGGTGCATGACGGCGGAGCCCGGCCGCAGCAGCACGAGGATGCCGATGAAGCCCACGACCGATGCGACGCGGCGGGCGCGCGTCGCGCGCTCGCCGAGCAGCGGCCACGACAGCGCCACCACGATGATCGGCGCGAGGAAAGTGATCGACGACGCCTCGGCGAGCGGCAGGTAGCGCAGGCCGCCCCAGAAGCCGAGCGTCGCGCAGAGCAGGAACAGCGAACGCAGGAGCTGCAGGGGCAGCCGACGCGTCCGCCAGAAGCCACCGCCGGCGCGGTGCCAGGCGAACGGCGTCACCACCGCCATCTGTCCCGCGTAGCGCGCCCAGACGATCACCAGCAGCGAATGATCGCGCACCAGATATTTCGCCGTCGCATCGAGCGACGACAGGCACAGACCTGCCAGCACGTACATCGGCACCGCGTGCCGGAGCGCGTGCGCGGCCCGGTCGTGCGCGGCACCCACGGCGGCGGGTGTCAGGCAGCCTTCCGCATCAGCTCGCGCAGCACGTACGGCAGGATGCCGCCGTGCCGGTAGTACTCGACCTCGATCGGCGTATCGATCCGGCACGCCAGCGTGACGTCGCGGCGGCTGCCGTCGGCGCGCGTCATCACGAGCGTCAGGTCCTGCTGCGGCCGGATCCCGGCCGGAATCGCGAGATCGAACGTCTCGTCGCCGCGGATGCCCAGCGTCTGCACATCCTCGCCCGCCTTGAACTGCAGCGGCAGCACGCCCATGCCGACGAGGTTGGAGCGGTGGATGCGCTCGAAGCTCTTCGCGATCACCGCGCGAACGCCGAGCAGCAGCGTGCCCTTGGCGGCCCAGTCGCGCGAGCTCCCGGTGCCGTACTCCTCGCCGCCGAAGATCACCGTCGGCACGCCGCGCTTCATGTACTCGATCGCGGCGTCGTAGATCGCCATCCGCTCGGGCACCTTGCCGCCGCCCGCGTGGTAGAGCGTGACGCCGCCTTCGACGCGCGTGCCGTCGTCCTTCGGCGGAATCATCAGGTTCTTGATGCGCACGTTGGCGAACGTGCCGCGCATCATCACCTCGTGATTGCCGCGGCGCGACCCGTAGCTGTTGAAGTTGGGAATCGAGACGTCGCGCTCCTGCAGGTAGAGGCCGGCAGGCGACGTCGGCTTGATCGATCCGGCCGGCGAGATGTGATCGGTGGTGAGCGAATCGCCGAAGATGCCGAGCACGCGCGCGCCGCGCACGTCGCTGACGTCCGGCGGTGTCATCGAGAAGCCGTCGAAGAACGGCGGTTTCGCGATGTACGTCGACGACGGCCAGTTGTAGACGGCGCCGGTCGATCCCTCGATCGTCTTCCACATCGGGTTTGCTTCGGCGAGATCGCTGTAGAGCCGGCGGAAGGTCGCCGGATCGCGCGCCGAGTCGAGCAGCGCCGCCACCTCCTTCGACGTCGGCCAGACGTCGCGCAGGTACACCGGGCCGTCGCGCCCCTGGCCGAGCGGCTCGCTGGTGAGGTCCTTCATAACGCTGCCGGCGATCGCATAGGCGACGACGAGCGGCGGCGACATCAGGAAGTTCGCCTTGAGATTCGGATGGATGCGCGCTTCGAAATTGCGGTTGCCCGACAGCACCGCGGCGCAGAAGAGATCGTTGCCGGTGATCGCCTCGTTGATCTCGGGAGCGAGGTCGCCCGAGTTGCCGATGCAGGTCGTGCAGCCGTACGCGGCGAGGCTGAAGCCGAGCTTTTCGAGGTAGGGCAGAAGGCCGGTGCGGGTCAGGTAGTCGGTGACGACGCGCGAGCCCGGTGCGAGCGAGGTCTTGACGTGCTGGCGCACCGAGAGGCCCTTCTCGACCGCCTTCTTCGCGAGGAGGCCGGCGGCGAGCAGCACGCTCGGATTCGACGTGTTGGTGCACGAAGTGATCGCCGCGATCAGCACGTCGCCGTTGCCGATCTCGACCGGCCGCGGCGCGGGCGGCGTCACGTGGCTCGGCGTCGGCCGGTTCGACTCCATCTCGACGACGTCGCGCGGCAGCCCGTTGCGGCCGAGGTCGAGCGACGCGTCGTCGATCTCGCCGCGACCGGCGCGCGTCGGCGCCGTGGTGATGCGCCGGGAGAGCTTCGCCGCCGGCTGGCCGAAGCCGTTCTGGCTCACCGGCGCGCTGTAGAGCTCGGCGAAGCGCTTGCCGAGTGCCCCGAGATCGATGCGGTCCTGCGGGCGCTTCGGCCCTGCGACCGACGGCGTGACGGTCGCGAGGTCGAGCGTCAGCGTCCTCGTGTAATCGATCTCTCCCGCGCTCGGCATGCCGAACATCTTCTGCGCCTTGTAATACGCCTCGAAAGCCTCGATCTCGGCCGCGGTGCGGCCGGTCGAGCGCAGGTAGTCGACGGTTGCCGCGTCGACCGGAAAGAAGCCTATCGTCGCGCCGTATTCGGGCGACATGTTGCCGAGCGTCGCGCGATCGGGCACCGAGAGGCTCGCCGCGCCTTCGCCGAAGTACTCGACGAACTTGCCGACGACCTTCTCGCGTCGCAGCATCTCGGTCACCGTCAGCACGAGATCGGTCGCCGTCGCGCCTTCGGGCAGACGTCCCTTCATCTCGACGCCGATGACGTCGGGCGTGAGGATGTAGACCGGCTGCCCGAGCATCGCCGCCTCGGCCTCGATGCCGCCGACGCCCCAGCCGACGACGCCGATGCCGTTGATCATCGTCGTATGGCTGTCGGTGCCGACGAGCGAGTCGGGGAACCAGACGCCGTCGCGCTGATGGACACCCCGCGCCAGGTATTCGAGATTCACCTGATGCACGATGCCGATGCCGGGCGGTACGACGCGGAACGTGTCGAACGCCTGCATGCCCCATTTCATGAACTGGTAGCGCTCGGCGTTGCGCTTGAACTCGAGGCGCATGTTGAGATCGAGCGCCTCGGGTGAGCCGTAGTAGTCGACCATCACCGAGTGGTCGACGACGAGGTCGACCGGCACCAGCGGCTCGATCAACCCGGCATCGCGCTTCAGCGCGGCAGCGGCGCTGCGCATCGCCGCGAGATCGGCGAGCAGCGGCACGCCGGTGAAATCCTGCAGCACGACGCGCGCGACGATGAACGGAATCTCGTCGACACGCTCGCCGGTCGGCGCCCAGTTCGCGACCTGGCGCACGTGCTCACCGGTGACCTTGACCCCGTCGCAGTTCCTGATCACGCTCTCCAGCACGACGCGCATCGACATCGGCAGCCGCGAGACCCTGCCGATGCCGGCCTCTTCGAGCGCCGGCAGCGAGTGGTAGCGACCCTGCGCTCCCGACGGGAGCCGCAGCTCTTTCAGCGTTGCGAAACGATCCTGTGCCATGGCAATGTCCTCGATTCCCTGGTGCCCTAATGCCCCGCGCCGCGGCGGCCTTCGAGCGCGTCGCGAATGTTGAACTTGTGTCCCTGGGCAGTCGTCACGTCGCCGGGCCGCTGGCCCGGCAGGCAGGCGCTGACGCGGTGCGCCGTCAGCACGGTGTCGCTGCTGGCGCGGTCCATGAACGGTGGATCCCAGGTCGTGTGGATCTCGGTGCGGTAGGCGGTGTCCCCGTCGAGCACCATCGTCGACGTCGAGTGCATGCGGCTGCCGCCCATCTCGCAGACGAAGTCGCCGGTGCCACGCCTGCCGGACAGGTGGAACTCGTGCCGGCTGCACATTCCCTTCATCGCGCCGACGCCCATCTCGAACATCTCCTTCGACAGCGACCGGTCGAGGCAGAGCGTCATCCGGTTCGCGTTCGCCTGCGCGGGTGCGGCGTCGCTGACGCGATCCATCTCCCACAGGCCGGGCGCGAGCTGCGGGAAATCCTGCGCTGCCGCAGGCGCCGTCGCGAAGAGCGCGCCTGCCGCGGCGCAGAGCGCCGCTGCCGCTGCCCGCCGCGCGACGCTCATACGAAGAGCTCGACGAACTCGTGCACCGGCATCGCTGCGAGCCGCTTCGGGTCGTCGACGGCGTCGAGGATCGTCCGCTGCTGCTTCGCCGCAAAGCGGCGCGCGAGGTTGGTGCGGAACTTGTCGAGCAGGACCGGGATGCCCTCCTTGCGCCGGCGGCGGTGGCCGATCGGATACTCGACCACGACCTCGCGCAACTTCGATCCGTCGGCGAATTCGATCGTGATGCCGTTGGCGATCGACCGATGCTCGGGGTCGAGGTATTCCTTCGAGAAGCGCGCGTCCTCGACGCACACCATCTTCTCGCGCAACGCGTCGATGCGCGGATCGGCCGCGACGGCGTCCTCGTAGTCGGCGGCGGTCAGGCGGCCGAACAGGAGCGGCACCGCGACCATGTACTGGATGCAGTGGTCGCGGTCGGCAGGATTGTCGAGCGGCCCCTTCTTGTCGATGATGCGGATCGCCGACTCGTGCGTGCGGATGGTGATCCTCGCGATGTCGGCGAGACGGTCCTTCACCAGCGGATGGAGCTGCATCGCGCACTCGACCGCGGTCTGCGCGTGGAACTCGGCCGGGAAGCTGATCTTGAACAGCACGTTCTCCATCACGTAGCTTCCGTACGGGCGGTCGAAGCGGAACGGCTGGCCCTTGAACAGCACGTCGTAGAAGCCCCAGGTCTTCGCCGTCAGCACCGACGGATAGCCCATCTCGCCCGTCTTCGCGATCAGCGCGAGGCGCACGCCGCGCGCGGTCGCGTCGCCCGCCGCCCAGCTCTTGCGCGACCCGGTGTTCGGCGCGTGTCGATACGTACGCAGGCTCTGCCCGTCGACGAACGCGAGCGACACCGCGTTGACGATCTCGTCGCGCCAAAGGCCAAGGAGATTCGCGACGACCGCGGTCGTCGCCACCTTGACGAGCACGACGTGGTCGAGGCCGACGCGGTTGAAGCTGTTGGCGAGCGCGATCACCCCCTGGATCTCGTGCGCCTTGATCATCGCCGTCAGCACGTCGTGCATCGCGAGCGGCCTGCGGCCGGCGGCGACCGCGGTCCGCGACAGCCAGTCGGCCGCCATCAGGATGCCGCCGAGGTTGTCCGACGGATGGCCCCATTCGGCAGCGAGCCAGGTGTCGTTGAAGTCGAGCCAGCGAATCATCGCGCCGAGGTTGAATGCCGCCTGGACCGGATCGAGCTGCCACCCGGTGCCGGGCACCTTCGCGCCGTGCGGGACGATCGTCCCCGGCACGACCGGGCCGAGGAGCTTGGTGCACGCGGGGTACGAGAGCGCCTCGAAGCCGCAGCCCAGCGTGTCGAGCAGGCAGTAGTGCGCGGTCTGGTACGCCTCGCTGCTGGTGATGTTGAAGCTCGCCGCGTAATCGGCGATGTCGACCAGCACCTGGTCGGGCTTCGGGCGGACGTTGGAGATCGCGGCTGACATGGTTTAGGGACGAGGGGCGAGGGGCGAGAAAAGAGGAGTGGGGATCGAGGATCAGCTGCGCTCGCCGATCGGCACGAAGCGCAGGTTCTCGGGGCCGACGTAGTTCGCCGACGGGCGGATGATCTTGCCGTCCTCGCGCTGCTCGATCACGTGCGCCGCCCACCCCGAGCTGCGCGAGATCACGAACAGCGGCGTGAACATCGCCGTCGGGACTCCGAGCATGCGATAACTGACCGCCGAGAACCAGTCGAGGTTCGCGAACATCTTCTTCGCGTCCTTCATTACCGATTCGATGCGCTCGGCGATGTCGAACAGGCGCAGGTCACCCGCCTCGACCGAGAGCCCGCGCGCGACCTCCTTGATCAGCTTGTTGCGCGGATCGGCGATCGTGTACACCGGGTGCCCGAAGCCGATCACCACCTCGCGCGCCTCGATGCGGCGCCGGATGTCGGCCTCCGCCTCGTCGGGATTGCCGTAACGCTGCTGGATCTCGAGCGAGGCCTCGTTGGCGCCGCCGTGCTTCGGTCCGCGCAGCGCGCCGATCGCGGCGGTCAGCGCCGAATACATGTCGGAGCCCGTTCCCGCGACGACGCGCGCGGTGAATGTCGACGCATTGAACTCGTGCTCGGCGTACAGGTTGAGCGACGTGTGCATCGCGCGCACCCACGACGGCGACGGCGAACGCCCGTGGAGCAGGTGGAGGAAATGCCCGCCGATCGACGCGTCGTCGGTCTCGACGTCGATGCGCCGGCCGCTGCGCGAGTAGTGGTGCCAGTAGAGGAGCATCGACCCCAGCGATGCCATCAGCCGGTCGGCGATGTCGCGCGCTTCGGGCGCGAGGTGCGCGTCGCGCTCCGGGAGCACGCTGCCGAGCGCCGAGACCGCCGTGCGCATGACGTCTATCGGGTGCGTGGCGGGCGGCAGCGCTTCGAGTACCGTCCGCACGGTCGCGGGGATCCCGCGCATCGCCTTCAGCTTGCGGCGATAGGCTTCGAGCTCGACGCGCGACGGCAGGTGCCCGTGGACGAGGAGGTGCGCGATCTCCTCGAATTCGCATTCACCGGCGATGTCGAGGATGTCGTAGCCGCGGTAGTGGAGGTCGTTGCCGGTTCGTCCGACCGTGCAAAGCGCGGTGTTGCCGGCGGTGACGCCCGAGAGCGCGACCGATTTCTTCGGCCGCGGTGCTGCAGCGGTGGTGGCGTGGTCGGAGGTCATGATCTCGCGTCAGTGATGGCGCTGCCTGAACAGCGCATCGAGTTTGTCTTCGTAAGCGTGGTAGCCGAGAAAGTCGTACAGCTCGTCGCGCGTCTGCATCGTCGGCACCGCGCCTTGCTGCGTGCCGTCGCGGCGCAGCGTGCGGTAGACGGCGAGCGCGGCCTGGTTCATCGCGCGGAACGCCGACAGCGGGTACAGCGCGAGCGCGACGCCGGCGCCGGCGATCTCGTCCAGCGTATAGAGCGGCGTCTTGCCGAATTCGGTCAGGTTGGCGAGGATCGGCACGCCGACCGCATCGGCGAAGCGCCGGTACATCGCGAGGTCGGTGACCGCTTCCGGAAAGATCATGTCGGCGCCGGCCTCGACGCAGGCGCGCGCGCGCTCGATCGCGCCATCGAGCCCCTCGACGGCCAGTGCGTCGGTGCGCGCCATCACGACGAAGGCCGGATCGGTGCGCGCGTCGACCGCGGCCCTGATGCGGTCGACCATCTCGCCGGCGGGGACGAGCTCCTTGCCGGGGCGGTGCCCGCAGCGCTTGGCGCCGACCTGATCCTCGATGTGCATCGCTGCCGCGCCGGCCTTGATCAGCGATTTCACCGTGCGCGCGATGTTGAACGCCGACGCCCCGAACCCTGTATCGGCATCGACGAGAAGCGGCAGCGCGCACACGTCGGTGATCCGGCGCACGTCGGTCAGGACGTCGTCGAGCGTGGAGATGCCGAGGTCAGGGAGCCCAAGCGAGCCCGCCGCGACGCCGCCGCCGGAAAGGTAGATCGCACGATAGCCGGTGCGCTCGGCAAGGAGCGCGTGGTAGGCGCAGATCGTCCCCGGCACCTGCAGCGGCCGCTCGGCAGCGAGGGCAGCGCGGAAGCGCTCGCCGGGGCCCGCCGCAGGCATCGCGGTATTCATGCTACGAGCGACGCAACGCCTGCGCGCTCCTCCGTGAGCTCCTTCAGCGTCGCATCCATTCTCTGGCGCGAGAAATCGTCGATCGGGAGGCCGGCAACGCGCGTGTACTCGCCGGCCCGCGTCGTCAGCGGCACGCCGTAGATGATTCCCTCGGGAATGCCGTAGCTGCCGTCGGAGGGCACGCCCATCGTGACCCAGCGGCCGTTGCTGCCGAGCATCCAGTCGCGCACGTGATCGATCGCGGCATTGGCGGCCGACGCCGCCGACGACAGACCGCGCGCCTCGATGATCGCGGCACCGCGCTTGCCGACGGTGGGCAGGAATACGTTGCGGTTCCACTCCTCGTCGTGGATCAGCTCGCGCACCGATTGTCCGTTCGACGTGGCGAAGCGGTAATCGGCGTACATCGTCGGCGAGTGGTTGCCCCATACGACCATCTTCTCGATCGAATCGACCGGCCGCCCAGTCTTCGCCGCGACCTGCGACAGCGCGCGATTGTGGTCGAGGCGCATCATCGACGTGAAGTTCTTCGCCGGCAGGCCGGGCGCCGATTTCATCGCGATCCAGGCATTCGTATTGGCCGGGTTGCCGACCACCAGCACGCGGACGTTGCGCGAGGCGACCGCATCGAGCGCCTTCCCCTGCGCGATGAAGATCTTCCCGTTCTCGAGCAGGAGATCGCTCCTCTCCATGCCGGCGCTGCGCGGCCGCGCGCCGACGAGCAGCGCGACGTCGGCATCCTTGAACGCGATCTTCGGATCGGCGCTCCCGTGCATGCCGGCGAGGAGCGGAAACGCGCAGTCCTCGACCTCCATCATCACGCCTTTCAGCGCAGCCTGCACCTTGTCGATCGGCAACTCGAGAAGCTGCAGGATCACCGGCTGATCGGGCCCCAGCAGCTGGCCGGATGCGATGCGGAAGAGAAGGCTGTAGCCGATCTGGCCGGCCGCGCCGGTGACGGCGACGCGCAGGGGTGCTTTCATGGACGACTCCGGTGGCAGGATGGACGCGGCGAGCCGCGCGCGGGCCGGGGCGCCGGGCCGTCGTCCGGCCGCGCCTCGGTCCGGCATGGCGCGATGGTAGGCGCCGCGCCGGCACCGTGTCAATGATATCCTATAACTGATATAAACTATAGAAGACATGATCAGCCGAACCCCACCGGCGGAGTCCGCCCCGCCGCCAGAACCTCCGCGCGCACCCGCCGGGCGGCGCGGCGGCGCGCCCGCGTGGACACCCCTCTATGCGCAGGTGCAGGCGCTGCTCGAGCACGGCCTCGAGCGCGCCGAGTGGAAGCCCGGTGAAGCGATCCCGTCGGAGCTCGAGCTCGCCGCGCGCTTCGGCGTGTCGCAGGGCACGGTGCGCAAGGCGATCGATGCGCTCGCCGCGGCCAACCGCCTCGTGCGGCGACAAGGGAAAGGCACGTTCGTCGCCACGCACACCGAGGAGCGATCGTCGAATTTCCGCTTCCTGCGCATCCGGCGCGACGACGGCGAGTACGAGTATCCGGCGAGTCGCCTCGTCGATCTCAAGCGCGCGCGCGCCGGGGCCGAGGCCGCGCGCGCGCTCGACCTGCGCACCGGCGAGGGCGTGTACGTGCTGCGCCGCCTGCTCGAGTACGGCGGGCGTCCGGTGGTGCTCGACGAGATCACGCTGCCTGCGGCGCGCTTCCGCGGCCTCACGCGCGAGCGCTACGACGCGTTCCACGGCTCGATGTACGGCTTCTTCGAGACCGAATTCGGCGTGCACATGCTGCGCGCGGTCGAGCGCCTCCACGCGGTCAGCGCCGACCGTGCGACTGCTGCGCTGCTGCGTGTTGCCGCCGGAACGCCGCTGCTCGCCGTCGATCGCGTCACCTGCACGTGGGGCGAGCGGCCGGTGGAGCTCCGGCGCGGCCTCGTGGCGACGACTGCGCATCATTACTGGAACGAGCTCGTCTGAGCGCAAGCGCGCTCGTCCGATTGCGGCGCGCTATAATCGAGCACCCGCTGACTGACGACGCGACGTTCGTCGCGCCGCGCCCGACTTATGACCGCAGTGCCACGGGGTTGACCGCATGGCCGCCGCAGACCGTCCGCTCCCCAAGCCACGTCCGATCTATCTCAACCTGATGGCGATCCGGCAGCCGGTGCCGGCGGTCATCTCGATCCTCCACCGGATCAGCGGCGTCCTGCTGATCGTGGTCGGCATTCCCGTCCTGCTGTGGTTCGTCGAAGCGAGCCTCGCATCGCCCGAGCGCTACGCCGCCGTCTACGCTGCGCTGACCTCGTGGTTCGGCAAGCTCGTGCTGCTCGTGCTCGCATGGTCCGCGTTCCATCACGTGCTCGCCGGCATCCGGCATCTCCTGCTCGACATCCACCTCGGACTCGACCTCGCGCCGGCGCGCAGGAGCGCCGCCGTCGTGCTCGTCGTCGCACTGCTGCTGACCCTCGCCTGCGCGGTGCGGCTGTGGTAGGCCCGGTGCACAAGCTCGCGGTCGGCGCGCATTACGGCGGCTGGGACTGGCTCGTGCAGCGCGCCACCGCGCTCGTCATGCTGGTCTACACGGTGCTGTTCTTCGGCATCGTGCTGTGGAACGGCGGCCTCGGGTACGCGGTGTGGAAGAGCCTGTTCGCGAACGGCGCGTTTCGCGTCGCCACGTTCGTGTTCATGATTGCGCTCCTCTACCACGCGTGGGTCGGCGCGCGCAACGTGCTGATGGATTACGCGAAGCCGATCGGGCTTCGCCTCGCGCTGATGATCGCGGTGGTGGCGCTGCTCGCCGCCTACGCGGGCTGGACGGCCGAGCTGCTGTGGAGGGGCGCATGACGCGGCTCGCGCGCAGGCGCTTCGATGCGGTGATCGTCGGCGCGGGCGGCTCGGGCATGCGCGCCTCGCTGCAGCTCGCCGAGGCCGGGCTGTCGGTCGCCGTGCTGTCGAAGGTGTTCCCGACGCGTTCGCATACGGTCGCCGCGCAGGGCGGCATCGGGGCCTCGCTCGGCAACATGTCGGAAGACCACTGGCTGTGGCACATGTACGACACGGTCAAGGGCTCCGACTGGCTCGGCGACCAGGATGCGATCGAGTACATGTGCCGGATGGCGCCGCGCGTCGTCTACGAGCTCGAGCACTTCGGCATGCCGTTCGACCGCAATGCCGACGGGACGATCTACCAGCGGCCGTTCGGCGGTCACTCGGCGAACTTCGGCGAGAAGCCGGTGCAGCGCGCCTGCGCCGCAGCGGACCGCACCGGCCACGCGATGCTGCACACGCTCTATCAGCGCAACGTGCGCGTGCACACGCAGTTCTTCGTCGAGTGGATGGCCCTCGATCTCGTCCGCGATGCCGAAGGCGTCGTCGTCGGCGTCACCGCGCTCGAGATGGAGACCGGCGAGGTGATGATGCTCGAAGGCAAGGTCACGCTGTTCGCGACCGGCGGCGCCGGACGCATCTTCGCCGCGTCGACCAACGCCTTCATCAACACCGGCGACGGACTCGGCATGGCCGCGCGCGCCGGATTGCCGCTGCAGGACATGGAGTTCTGGCAGTTCCACCCGACCGGGGTGGCGGGCGCCGGTGTGCTGATCACCGAAGGCGTGCGCGGCGAGGGAGGCATCCTGCTCAATTCGGCCGGCGAGCGCTTCATGGAGCGCTACGCACCGAACCTGAAGGACCTCGCGTCGCGCGATGTCGTCAGCCGCTCGATCGACCAGGAGATCAAGGAGGGGCGCGGCTGCGGCCCGCACAAGGACTACGTGCTGCTGAAGCTCGATCACCTCGGCCCGGAGGTGATCAACAAGCGGCTGCCGTCGATCCGCGAGATCTCGATCAAGTTCGCGAACGCCGATCCGATCAGGGAGCCGATCCCGGTCGTGCCGACGATCCACTACATGATGGGCGGCATCCCGACCAACATCCACGGCCAGGTGGTGACACTTGCATCCTCGTCGTCCGGCGACGCCCGGGCGGTGCCGGTGCAGGGCCTCTATGCGGTCGGCGAATGCGCGTGCGTGTCGGTGCACGGCGCGAACCGCCTCGGTACCAACTCGCTGCTCGACCTGCTGGTCTTCGGCCGCTCGGCGGGCGACCACATCGTGGCGCAGAACCTGCCTGCGCAGTCGCACCGGCCGCTGCCGCAGGACGCCGGCGAGCCGTCGCTCGCGCGCCTCGCGCGCCTCGACGGCGCGAGCACCGGCGAGCGCGTGTCCGACGTGGCCGCCGACCTGCGCCGCACGATGCAGGCGCACTGCGGCGTGTTCCGCAACCAGCAGATCCTCGCCGAGGGGGTGCGCAAGGTGCAGGAGCTTGCCGCGCGCGTCGCGCGTACGGCGATCGGCGACAAGAGCCGAACGTTCAACACCGCGCGCGTCGAGGCGCTCGAGCTCGACAACATGATCGAGGTCGCCAAGGCGACCGTCGTTTCGGCCGAGGCACGGCGCGAGTCGCGCGGCGCGCAGGCGCGCAGCGACTTTCCCGAGCGCGACGACGTGCACTGGCTGAAGCACACACTGTGGCATCGCGACGGCGACCGCCTCGACTACAAGCCGGTCACGCTGAAGCCACTCACCGTCGAGTCGTTCCCGCCGAAGGCGCGCACCTACTGAACATGCGATTTTCCATCTACCGCTACGACCCCGAGAAGGATGCCGCGCCGCGGATGCAGGACTACGACATCGAGCTCGATCCGCACGACCGAATGCTGCTCGACGCGCTGATCCGCCTGAAGACCGTCGACGACTCGCTCGCGTTTCGCAGGAGCTGCCGCGAAGGCGTCTGCGGGTCGGACGCGATGAACATCAACGGCAAGAACGGCCTCGCGTGCATCACCAACCTGAAGACGCTGAAGGAGCCGGTGGTGCTGCGACCGTTGCCGGGCCAGCCGGTGGTGCGCGACCTGATCGTCGACATGACGCAGTTCTTCGCGCAGTACCATTCGATCAAGCCGTACGTCGTCGACGACGAGCCGCCGCCCGAGCGCGAGCGGCTGCAGTCGCCGGAGGAGCGC
>DASVWR010000191.1:0-3169 GCA_036393115.1 Casimicrobiaceae bacterium | reverse complement strand
GTGGCGACGTGGAACGCGGTCGTGCGCCCCGACGGACTCGATCTCTCGTTCGTCAATGCGATGTCGCTCGTCGCCGGGCTCGCCGTGCTCGTCGCGTGGATCACCGGCATCCTGCGCACGCTTCCGGCGGTGATCCCGGTCGTGCTGCCGGTCACCGCCGCATGCGCGCTCCTGCCGCCGATCGCCTCGTCGACGTTTCGCTTCTCCTATGCGGACGAGCCGTGGGCGGCCACGCACATCGCGGTGGCACTCGTCGGCTATGCACTCCTCGCCGTCGTCGCGCTGCAGGCGCTCGTGATGACCGGGCTCGAGCGCGGGCTCCATCGCGCCATTCCCGACGCGGCGCGCGCAGCGGCCGCGCCGCTGCTCACCCTCGAGCGCTACCTGTTCCGGCTGATCGGCGCGGGCTTCGTGCTGCTGACGGCGACGCTTGCGAGCGGGATCCTGTTCTCCGAGCAGCTCTTCGGGAAACCGTTCACGCTCAGCCAGAAGAACCTCTTCTCGGTCGCCGGCTGGCTCGTGTTCGCGGTGCTGCTGTTCGGCCGCTGGCGCTACGGCTGGCGCGGGCGCACCGCGCTCAAGTGGATTCTCGGCGGCAGCGTGCTGCTCGCCCTCGGCTATCTCGGGAGCAAATTCGTCGTCGCCATCGCCGGCAACGAGCCCGCATGGATGACATCCCGTTAGCGACGCTCGCGCTCGCGCTCGCGATCCTGCTCGTGACGTCGGCGTTCTTCTCGATGGCCGAGACGGCGATGATGGCGGCCAATCGCTACCGGATGAAGCACCAGGCGCAGCGCGGCGCGCGCGGCGCACGGCTGGCGCTCGCGCTGCTCGCGAAGACCGACCGCCTGCTCGGCGTGATCCTGCTCGGCAACAACCTCATCAACGCGGCGTCGGCGATGCTGGCGACGATCATGACCGTGCGGCTGTTCGGCGAGGGGCGCTGGTCGCTGGCACTCGGCACCGTCGCGGTGACGTTCCTGATCCTCGTCTTCTCCGAAATCACGCCGAAGGTGATCGGCGCCGCCTATGCCGACCGCCTTGCGCCGCTGGTGAGCTTCGCGCTCACGCCGCTCCTGCGCGTGACGCGTCCGATCGTCTGGTTCGTGAATCTGTTCGTCCATGCGGTACTGAAACTCGTCGGCTTCCGCCCGGCGACACAGTCGTCGACCGCGCTGTCGCAGGAGGAGCTGCGCTCGCTGGTGCTCGAAGGCGCGCAGTATTTCCGCGGCAAGCAGAAGACGATGCTCGCGAACCTGCTCGACCTCGAGGCGATCACCGTCGACGACGTGATGACCCCGCGCAGCCAGATCCACGCGCTCGATCTCTCGGAAAAGCCCGAGCTCCTGCGCCAGCAGCTCGCGACGTCCTATCACACGCGGATACCGGTCTACGACGGCAGCCTCGACAATATCGTCGGCATCCTCGCGGTGAAATCGCTGATTCACCTGATGAACGCCGGCGAGCTCGACGGCGAGCGCCTGCGCCCGCTGCTGCGCGCCGCGTACTTCGTTCCGCTCGGAACGCCGCTGCTCACCCAGCTGCAGCAGTTTCAGGTCGATCGCCAGCGCATGGCGCTGGTCGTCGACGAATACGGCGAGCTGCAGGGCCTGGTGACGATCGAAGACCTGATCGAGGAGATCGTCGGTGAATTCACCACCCAGGCGCCCGGCGGCGCCCCGACCCTGCGCCGCGAAGCCGACGGGAGCTCGATCGTCGACGGCATGGTGCCGCTGCGCATGCTGAACCGGCGGCTCGGGACGCGCTTCCCGCTCGACGGGCCGAAAACGCTCAACGGGCTGATCGTCGAGCATCTTGGCGAAATCCCCGATGCCGGCCTAAGTTTCGAGATCGACGGGCAGCGGATCGAGGTGCTGCAGACGCAGGACCGCGCCGTGAAGGTCGTCAAGCTGTTGCCCCCGATCGGCGGTGCCGGCGCGGCTTTACAAACCCCGGTCGCCCATGCATCATCGTGACGGCAACTTTCATGCAAATGGAATATCGAGGTGGACGATCGCACCGACAAGGCATTCCGCAAGCAAAGCAATGGGCACGATCATTGCTTCCAACGGTTCCGTTTCGGTCAGCGCATCGCGGCCGGCCGGTTTTGCGACGTTTTGGAGACACGACCGGCCTCGCGCCGACCGGCGGACAGCGCCCGGTCCCCGCTGATCCGGCGCTACCCCTATCCTGAATAGCGATGGCCACGCACGCCGCCACCCGGAACATCAGCGGACTCGCCCGCGCGCTCGCGCAGCACGGGGTGATGTCCGAGGCCGAAGCCGAGGCGCTGCAGATCCAGTCTCATTCGGCCGGGGTGTCGTTCACCGAGCAGGTGCTCTCAGGGAAGCGCCTGTCGGCACAGCAGCTCGCCGTGTTCGCATCGCGCGCCTTCGGGGTGCCGCTGCTCGATCTCGCCGGCTTCGACCTCGACCAGCTCTCGCGCGATTACATCGACGTGAAGATGGCGCAAACGCGCCGCGTCCTGCCGCTGCACAAGCGCGGCAACCGTCTTTACGTCGCGACGTCGGACCCGGCCAACCTGCAGGCGCTCGACGAAGTCCGCTTCAAGACGAACCTCGTCGTCGAGCCGGTCGTCGTCGAGGACGACAAGCTCGGCCAGGCGATCGCCAAGGTCGTCGAATCGTCAGGTGCGACGCTGAAGGAGCTGGCGGCACTCGAGGACATCGAGATCGGCCTCGAGGAAGGCGTGCCGCAGGGCCCGACCGACGAGGAAAGCGAGGTCGAGGACGCCCCGGTCGTCCGCTACATCCAGAAGGTGCTGCTCGACGCGATCAGCGCGGGCGCCTCGGACATCCACTTCGAGCCCTACGAGAAGTACTTCCGCATCCGCTACCGCCTCGACGGCGTCCTGATGGAAGTTGCGCAGCCGCCGCTCGCGATCAAGGACAAGGTCGCCTCGCGGATCAAGGTGATCAGCCGCCTCGACATCGCCGAGAAGCGCGTACCGCAGGACGGGCGGATGAAGCTCGTGCTGTCGAAGACGCGCGCGATCGACTTTCGGGTGTCGACGCTGCCGACGCTTTTCGGCGAGAAGATCGTGCTGCGCATTCTCGACGCGGCGGGCGTGCGCCTCGGCATCGAGAGCCTCGGCTACGACCCCGATCAGCAGGAAGCGATGCTGTTCGCCGTCGGACGGCCGTACGGA
>DASVWR010000190.1:0-11229 GCA_036393115.1 Casimicrobiaceae bacterium | reverse complement strand
CGCCCAGGTGCTCGCCGCGCCGATCCAGCAGGCGTGCACGATCATCGCCAACTCGCTCGAGCTCGGCGCCACCTTCGAACCGCTCACCGCACGGCGGACGTTCACCTTCTACATGACCGACATCGGCGAAGGGATCTTCCTGCCGAAGCTGCTGCGCGCGCTCGAGCAGCGCGCGCCGCACGTGAGCGTGAAGGTGCAGCAGATCCCGGCGCGCGGCGAGCAGGACGCGATGGCCTCGGGCGAAGTCGACATCGCGCTCGGCCTGTTTCCCGATCTCAAGGGGGGGTTCTACCAGCAGCGGCTGTACCGGGACCAGTTCGTCTGCCTGCTGCGAAGCGACCATCCGCAGGCGAAGGGGTCGATCACCCCGAGGCAGTTCGCGGAAATGCGCAACGTGCTGATCACGTCGGCCGGAACCGGGCACCAGATCGCGCTCAGCCGCGCCTTCGCGCACCAGCACCACCGGCGAAGGATCGCGCTCACCATCCCCCACTTCATGGCGGTGCCGATCATCGTCAGCCAGACCGACTACATCGTCATGGTGCCGCGCCGTCTCGCGCTCGCCTTTTCCAGCTTCGCCGGGATCAGGATCGTCGAGTCACCGATCAGAATTCCCTCGATCGAGATCAAGCAGCATTGGCACGAGCGGTACCATCAGGATCCGGCGAATCGGTGGATCCGCGGCCTCGTCGCCGAGCTGTTCCTCGAATGACCTCGGGGCGCCGCGCGCCGGGGCCTGACGCGGGCGCCGCGGGAGGGCGGTGCTCATTCACAGTGTGAATATCGCGCATCGACGCAGCGACGCTGACAGCCGCCTCGCCGGCCGCTAGAGTCGCCTCGCCAATCGAGCGGGGAGGAGCCCATGGACCTGTTGATCCGCAACGTACTGATCGACGACGACGCGAAGCCGACCGACATCGCCATCGAAGGCGGCCGCATCGTCGGGATCGAGTCGGGCATCCGCGCCGAGGCGCGTCAAAGCATCGACGCCGAGGGCCGCGCCGCGATCCCGGGGCTGCTCGAGCCGCACCTGCATCTCGAAAAGGCATTCCTGCACCGGCGCATGCCGGCGCGTTCGGGCACGCTCGAAGAGGCGATCCGGATCACCGGGATCCTCAAGGGCAAGCAGGAGCGCGAGGACGTGCTCGCGCGGTCGCGCCAGGTCCTCGACATGGCGGTGAAGAACGGTACGATCGCGATCCGCGCGCATCCGGACGTCGACGTCATCCAGGGGCTGATCGGCGTCGAGACCGCGCTGCAACTCAGGGAGGAGTACAGCGGCCTCGTCGACCTGCAGATCGTCGCTTTCCCGCAGGAAGGCATCCTGAAATCGCCCGGGACGATCGAGCTGATGGAGGAGGCGATGAAGCTCGGCGCCGATGTCGTCGGCGGCTGCCCGTACAACGAGCTGTCGTGGGACGACACGAAACGCCACATCGACGCCGTCTTCGCTCTCGCGCAGAAGTTCGGAGCGCCGGTCGACATGCACGCGGATTTCGCCGACGACGCCTCGGACCCGCGCTTCGCGTCGGCGACGTATACGGCGGAGAAGACCCTCGCCGCCGGCTACCAGGGGCGCGTGTCGCTCGGCCATGTGACGAGCCTCGCCGCGCTCACCCCGGACGAAGCGAAGCCGGTGCTCGACCTCCTGCATCGTGCCGACGTGCACATCGTGACGCTGCCGGCGACCGACGTCTATCTCGGCGGCCGCAAGGATGTCGTGAACCAACGGCGCGGACTGACCCCGGTGCGCGCGCTGCGCGACGCCGGCGTCAACGTGACCTTCGCCTCCAACAACATCCGCAATGCGTTCACGCCGTTCGGCAAGGCCGATCCGCTGCTGATCGGCAACTTCCTCGCGCATCTCGCGCAGTTCGGCACGCCCGACAATCAGGCCTACGTCCTGCGGATGGGCACCCACGACGCTGCACGCGCGATGGGCATCGGCGGCGACTACGGCATCGCGGTCGGCAAGCGCGCGAGCCTCGTGATCCTCGATACCTGGCAGGTCGCCGATGCGCTGCTCGACATTCCACCGCGTTCATGGGTGATCAAGGACGGCAGGATCACCGTGACCACCCGGCATCAGTGCGACATTCACCGCCACCCCGTGCACCGCTGACCGCAGGCGAACGACACCGCAATGCCACCCCTGACCGAAGGAGCGACTTCCATGCGCAAGCCCCCGGCCGAAATCATCGCGTCACTGCTCGCCGTCACGACGATCTTCATCTCGATGCCGCCGTTCAACCTGCCCCCGTGGGCGATCTTCATCGGCTGGGCGGGAACCTTCGCAGCCGGCGGGCCGAAGCCCGAGGTGCTGAAGAAGATCTGGCCGGTGATGCCGGTCGGATCGATCACGGCGTTCCTGATCGTGCTGGGATTCGACTGGGCGTCGCACCAGTTTTCCGGCGGGGCGTTCCTGCTCGCCCAGTGCGTGATCCTGTTCTGCCTCAACACTGCACAGATGCTGCTCGCGCGCGTGCCCGGGCTGGGACTCACGTTCGTGCCCGGGATGTTCTTCGGCTTCGCGTCGTATTTCGCGACGTTCTACGGCGGCTTCGGACCCAATCCGCACAGCCCTGTTGCAGCGCTCGTTGCGGTGGTGCTGATGAACGGCCTCGGCCCGCTCTACGCCTGGCTCAACGTCAAGCTCGCGGCTCCGCACGGGCACGCCGAAAGCGCGTCGGAGCCGATTCCGGCGCGACGCTGAATCGCTGACGTCGGCGGCGGGCAGGTGGTGCCCCGCCGCCCGATCACGCCCGTGCTCGATACAGGTCGCGCGCGGGCGGGTCGGACGTCAGGATGCCTCAGACGCTGCTGACGAGCAGACTCGCCGACCGGCCGCCGAGGGCGGCACCGCTCAGCAGAATCGATACGCCGATCGCGAGCAACGCGATCAGATTGAGCGCACTCGTCTCGACTCCGACCAGCGCGAGGATGCCGAGCACGATCGCGGCCAGTCCGACGAGCATCTGGGCACCTTCGCTGCCAGTCACCGCGCGCCGCGTGATCCTGCGCATCGTAAGATGCTTGCCGTTGTCGACATCGAGCGCATTGATCCGGTTCATCGCACCGCACTCGAGAATCAGCGCGGCGCCGATCACGATCGCGGAGATCGAAACCAGCACGTGCGACCCGATGTCCAGCAGCGCGAGAATGCCGAGCACGACGGCGACACCGCCCGCCAGTGCCTCGGAACTGATGCCGCCCTCGAATTCGAGCTTCTGCGTCGAGCCGAGGTGCTCGCGCGATTCGATCTTGCGCGCCTCGGCCGCGATCAGGCTCGCCTGCGCGAGCAGCGCTGCCCCGACGACAATTGCGGCGATCGCCGGCATGTAACGCGGGGAAATCCCCGCGAGCCCGATGATCGCCAGCACCACGGCTGCGACACCGGCCAGCGCTTCGACTGTCGACCCTGCAGTCATCGTCTTGAACAGCTCACGCTCCTGCAGCGGCGATTCCGTCGACGTTTCCATGGTCAAACCTCCTTCCCAAGCCTGCCGACCCGCCATTCGGATCGGCGCCTGTAGCCGTTCGACGACAGCAGCGGCCGCGAGTTCGGGCGTGCGTGTGTCGGGCTAAGCGAGTCAGCGACTCAGCCGGTGTACTTCTCGACGGTCTCGGGAGGACGCACCTGTGCCGCTTCGGGGTCCTTGCCGAACTCGCGCATCGCACGGCGCTGGCGCAGGAGGTCCCAGCACTGGTCGAGCTCGACCGCGACCGCGGCGAGACGCGCGCGCTCGGCGTCGGACGGGGCCGGCACCGTCTCCAGGCGATGCTCCTCGCTCACCAGCCGGTCGATATGAGCGAGGACGGTCTGTTCGGTCCGACGATCTTCCATGGCGTTGGTCTCCGCGTAGATGGCGCCATCGTACTCCGGCGCCCGCATCGCCGACCCGAACAGCGCAGTCATCCTCATTCACTCGATGCGGGACGCGTTGATGCCGATCAAGACGCAGTGCTCCCGCCAGGCCGAGGCTTTCAAGATTTCATCCGCCGTCAACCTGCCGCCCGGAAGGTCGTCTCCCTGCATGCGCCTGCTGCTGATCAACCCCAAGTACCCCGAGAGCTTCTGGAGCTTCAAGTGGGCGGTCGATGGCATCCTGCCGTCGAAGCGCGCCATCAATCCGCCGCTCGGCCTCGCAACACTCGCCGCACTGTGCCCCGATTCGTGGGAGGTCGAGATCGTCGACGAGAACATCGAGTCGATCCCGCTCGCCCCCGACGCCGATCTCGTCGGGGTGTGCGGAATGGGCGTGCAATTCGGGCGTCAGAGCGAGCTTCTTCGCTACTATCGCGAGCGCGGCTACCGCACGGTCGCCGGCGGCAGCTTCGCGTCGCTCTGCCCCGAGCGCTACGAGTCGCTCGCCGACACCGTCGTCGCCGGCGAAGCCGAGTACCTGTGGCCGCAGTTCTGTGCCGAATTCGAGTCGGGGTCGGCCGGCGCGATGTACCGCGAGACCGGCGTCGTCGCCCTCGCCGACTCGCCGACGCCGCGCTTCGACCTCCTCGAGCTCGACCGCTACTCTACGGCGACGCTGCAGTTCTCGCGCGGCTGCCCGTACCTGTGCGAGTTCTGCGACATCATCGTGATGTTCGGCCGCAAACCGCGAACCAAGTCGGTGCCGCAGATCGAGCGCGAGCTCGACCGGCTGCGCGCGGCAGGTGCGCGTAACGTGTTCTTCGTCGACGACAACCTGATCGGCAATCGCGCCGTCGCGAAGGAGCTCCTGCGCGGCCTGGTCGCGTATCAGGAGCGTCACGACTACCGCTTCCGCTTCGGCACCGAGGCCTCGATCAACCTTGCGCAGGACGCCGAGCTCCTGCAGCTCATGCGCGACGCGAACTTCGGCTGGGTGTTCATCGGCATCGAATCGTCGGATCCGCAGACGCTGAAGGACACCCGCAAGACGCAGAACACGCACCAGGACGTGCTGGGATCGATCCGCACGATCTACTCGTGGGGCATCGACGTGCTGGGCGGGTTCATCGTCGGCTTCGACAACGACACGCTGGAGAGCTTCGAAACGCAGTACCGCTTCATCATGGATTCGGGAATCCAGGCGGCGATGGTCGGCCTGCTGACCGCGCTCCCGCGCACGCCGCTCTATGCCCGCCTCGAGCGCGAGGGCCGGCTGCGCGGCGAGCTCGACCCGACCGACAACACGAAGCTCTTCACGAACGTCGTCCCGAAGCGCATCGGCTACACGGAGATGATCGGCGCCTACAAGAGCCTCTACGCGCGCCTCCTGACCGATCGCGGGATCGCCGATCGCATCCGCAACAAGCTCCGGCACCTCGGACAGCCGGTGTACCAGGGTGAATATCCGCCGGTGCAACGCGCCGGCATCGTGCTGAAGCTCGTCGCGCGAGGCATCGTGCCCGGAGGCCTGCCGCGCATTCGCCAGTTCCTGCGCTCGCTTCCCTGGCTCGCGCCGCGCAAGCTGCCGCTCGCGATCGTCGACTGGATCGCCGGGCTCGCGATGCGTGACTACGTCGAGCGCTATTTCGAGCAGCCCGCCCAGCGCCTGCGCGCGCCGATCGAAGAGCGGCTCGCGTCGATGCGCGCCTACATCGCGCGACGCTTCCGCGAGGGTGGGGTTTCGATAGGCGCGCAAGCGGCGCGTATCGAACTCGCGCTGAAGCTCGACTCGCTGGCGGGACGCCGCTTCTTCCACGGCCTCGCTCGCCACCTCGATGGGCTGCTGCGCGTGCAGGGCACATCGCTGACGCTGCGATTCGACTCGCTGCTCGCGGGCGACATCCCGGCGATCGAGCGCATGTTGAAACGCCTCGCGCAGCACGGCGATCGTGTCTTCGTGCTGCTCTCCGAGCGCCTGCGGAGCCTCGTGCGCGTCGATTCGTCGCGCTTCAACCTCGTCGTCGCGACGAGCGCGTCGCCACCCGCCGCGCAGGGAATCAGATGATCTTCGAGTGCGTCGCGTGCTGCTGCGCCATCATCCAGTGGCGGTCGAAGCGCATCGCGACCGCCCGCACCAGCATCCGGCCGCGCGGCGTCACCGTGATGGCGTCGTCGCCGATGTCGACGAGGCCGTCGGCGGCGAGCGGCTCGAGCGACGCGAGCTCGCCGCGGAAGTAGTCGGCGAAGCGGATCTGCCAGGCGGCATCGAACGCCGCGCGGTCGACGCGGAAGTCGCACATCAGCGCCTGGATGACCGCCCGGCGCAGCCGGTCGTCGGCGCTGAGCGTAATGCCTCGCGCGACGGGCAGCGAGCCGCCTTCGAGCCGTGCGTAGTAGTCGTCGATGGTCTTCGTGTTCTGGACGTAGGCGTCTCCGATGCGGCCGATCGCCGAGACGCCGAACGCGAGCAGGTCGCCACCCGGCGAGACAGAATAGCCCTGGAAATCGCGATAGAGCCTGCCTTCGCGCTGCGCGCGCGCGAGCTCGTCGTCCGGCTTTGCGAAGTGATCCATCCCGATGTACTGGTAGCCCGCGGCCGAGAGGCGTTCGATGGCGAGGGTCAGGATGGCGAGCTTGTCCTGCGGCGCCGGGAGATCCTCGACGGCGATCTTGCGCTGCGGCTTGAACAGATGCGGGACGTGCGCATAGCTGTAGAGCGCGATGCGGTCGGGCGAAAGATCGACGACGCGATCGAGCGTGCGCGCGAAGCCGGCAACCGTCTGCCGCGGCAGGCCGTAGATGAGATCCGCATTGATCGAGCTGAAGTTGTTCGCGCGCGCGGCCTCGATCACCGTGCGCGTCTCGTCCTCGCTCTGGATCCGGTTCACCGCGCGCTGCACCTCCGGATCGAAGTCCTGGATGCCGACGGAGATGCGGTTGAAGCCGAGCTCGCCGAGGAACGCGATGGTCGCGGCGCTGGCGGTCCGCGGGTCGACCTCGATCGAGATCGACGCATCGGCGGTGAGATCGAAGCCTGCACGAAGCATCCGCATCAGCTCCGCCATCTCTTCGTGCGGCAGGAACGTCGGCGTCCCACCGCCCCAGTGAAGCTGGGTCGCCCGCGGTGATCCATCGATGTGCCCGCGGACGAGTTCGATCTCGCGGCCGACGTAATCGACGTATTTCGCCGAACGCCCGCGGTTGCGGGTGATGATCTTGTTGCAGGCGCAGTAGAAGCAGAGCGAGCTGCAGAACGGAAGGTGGACGTAGAGCGACAGCGACTCCGTCGACGCGCGCTCGTTGCGCTTCGCGATCTCGCGCTCGTAGTCCGCCGACGTGAATCCGGCGTGGAAACGGTCGGCCGTCGGATACGATGTGTAGCGCGGCCCCGACCCGCCGTATCGCGCGATCAGCGCGGCATCGAATTCCGGCATGCCCGATCGTGCCGGTCGCGTGTCACCGTCCAAGAGATCTCCCCGCCGCCCGCGTGAGGCAATATGGCATGGCCTGTCTCATGCAATTTGGCATGGAATATGCCAACATGCGCGCTGCCCCGCCTTGACATCGGTCAACCGGCGGCCCTCCGTTCCGCCGTGAAAACCCTGTCCCGCCGATCGACGTCCTCGTCGGCTTCCGCGTCACCTGGTGATCAATCCACCTTCACTTCGCCTTTCATGCCGGCCTCGAAGTGTCCGGGAACGAGACAGGCAAAGGTGAAGCGGCCGGCTTTGCCGAAGGTCCACACGATCTGTCCCTTGGCTCCCGGCTCGACCCGCACTGCGTTCGACTCGGCATGGGCCATCTCCGGGTGCTCCCGCATCATCGCAGCGTGCTCGCGCAAGTCCGTGTCGGTGCCGAGCACCATCTCGTGCACGAGTCGGCCGTCGTTACGCACGACGAAGCGCACCGTCTCGCCTTTCCTGACGGTGATCGCGGCCGGCGCGAAGCGCATCGCGTCGGTCGTGCTCACTTCGATCGTTCGCGCGACCCTCGCGGGATCGCCCGAATGGCCGAGCGCGTTTTCGCCGCTGTGTGCGGCACCGTCATGCGCAGAGGCTGCGCCGATGCCGAGCGTCGACGCCGCGACAACCATCAACAGCACGTGTTTCATCGATCATTCTCTCGGGAATCGTCGGACGCGGAGGTTATCACTCGCTTGACCCGTGTCAACCGGCCAACGACGATGGGGATGCACAGTGCGACGATGGAGGTCCCGATCGTGGAACGCCGGTCGGCGTGGTGCGGTCGAAACGCGGAGGATTCGATGACCGATTCGACGACACGCGCAATCCATACAATGTCCGTGCCGGAAGAGCCACTGGATCGCACGACGCGGCTTCTCCACCTCGGGCTCGCGGTGTTCGGCGTCTGGGCGTGGTGGATCGGTGATGGCGCGGGCGACTACAAGCGCGTCGCCCATCCCGGATACACGCAGCACATGTGGGTCGGCATCGCGTTCACGGCCTTTCTCTTCGCCCGGATCGTCTGGGGCCTGGTCGGTCCAGAAAGCGCGCGCTTCACGAACTGGGTGCCGTGGAACGCGTCGCGCTTTCGCGCAGTCATCGAGGATCTGCGGATGCTGCTCCGCTTCCGCGTTCCCGACCGGTCGAGCCATCTCGGATTGGCGGGTCTCGTCCAGGCGCTCGGCCTGCTCGCGTTCATGTGGCTGGGCTCGAGCGGCTTAGTGCTCGCGCTCACGATCATGCCGGGCGCCCCGGTCACCGGCTGGGTCCATGCGATCAAGGAGCTGCACGAGATCGGCAAAGTGCTGGTACCCGTTTACCTGATCCTGCACGTCGGCGCCGTCGCGCTGCACGCGATCGCCGGCAAGCCGATCTGGAAGAAGATGCTGTTCCTCGACTGAATCCGTCAGGGGACGAACGCAAGGAACAGGAATGCCGCGAAGATCACGAGGAGCACGGCCCCCTGCATCAGGTACGTACGACCGGTGCCGAGCGTCACCGCGCTCGTCAGCAGTGTGATTGCAAGCATCGCCATTTCCTTCGGCTGCAGTCCCAGAAAGAGCGGCAACCCGAAAGCGATCGACGCGACCACGACGACCGGAATCGTGAGTCCGATCGAAGCGAGCGCGGAGCCGATGCCGAGATTCATGCTGGTCTGAAGCCGGTTGGCACGCGCCGCGCGAATCGCCGCGGCCGCCTCGGGCAGCAGGACCAGCGCAGCGATCACGATGCCCACGACGGCGCGCGGCGCACCTGCCGCCTCGACGGCATGCTCGATGGTCGGGGAAAGCATCTTGGCCAGGCCGACGACGGCCACGAGCGCGAGCAGCAGCAGTCCGAAGCTCGTCCAGGCTGCTCCAGTCGTCGGCGGCTTCGCGTGCATCTCGGGGTCTGCGGCGTTCGCGACGGGCACGAAGTAGTCCCGGTGGCGCACGGTCTGCACGAAGACGAAGATCGCCCATAGCGCGACCGACGCAACCGCCACGAACCCGAGTTGCGCGATGCTGTACGTTCCGATTCCCGAGGTCGTCGTGAAGTCGGGCATCACGAGCACCAGCGACGACATCACGATCAGCGCCGCGAGACCCGCGCCGGCACCCTCGACGCGAAACGACTGCTCGCCGTGCGACAGGCTGCCCACCAGGATGCAGGCGCCGACGACGCCGCTCGAAATGATCATCACCGCCGCGTAGATCGTGTCGCGCGCGAGATACGCGGCACCCTCCCCGCCGGCGAACATCATCGAGAGGATCAGCGACGCTTCGATGACGGTGACGGCGACCGCGAGGATCAGCGTTCCGAAGGGCTCGCCCACGCGATGCGCGATGACCTCGGCGTGGTGCACGGCGGCGATCACCGCGCCGATGAGCGCGATCCCGCAGAGTGTCGCGAGCAGCGGACCGACACCCGCAATCGCCGCGCCGACGAGGAGCGCGAACGCGACAACCGGAGTGAGCCAGGTCCAGGCAGCCGTCATGCGTTGGGTCCTATGTGGAGCGACGCAGCGCGTCCTAGTGCGTCGCCGCGAGCGAAGGGCGGAGATTACCGGAGTCGCTGCTCGTTCGCGAGAACTGTCACAACTCTCCTGGTGTTCGGAGGGTCGCCCCTGGGGGCAATGCCAACGTCGGCTTTGGTCCGCCGGTACCATTCGGGCAGATCGTCGAGGTCGAGATCACCGATTGGATCGCCGACTGAATCTTGACCGCAAGTCCCTCTCGGACTAGGCTCGACCCGATTCGGATCGAATCGGGTGCTCACCTCAACGCGCCGAAGTTGGCGACCCGTACTCCGCGCGAGCCGGACCGACGATGCAACGATTGCAAGCGATAGCTTCCGTAGCCGCGTTGCTGGCCGGCCTGTTCGCGTCGGGACTGGCGACGGCGGAAGCGATCACCGGAACGATCCTCTACGACGGCCCGCCCGTCGCGCCGAGGAAGGTCGCTGTCACCATCGATCAGTACGTCTGCGGCCACGACAAGGAGGCCGCGGACCTCATCGTGTCGCCGCGCAGGGAGCTCAGGAACGCCGTCGTCTGGATCGACAATCCGCCGGCGGACCGAGCGTCACCCGTACCCGGCGACAAGGTCGAGCTGGATCAGCGGGGCTGCGTGTTCGTCCCGCATGTGGTGGTCGTACAGGCAGGCGGCACGGTGAACTTCCTGAATGGCGACCGGCTGCTGCACAACCTTCACGCGACGCCGAAGTTCAACGTCTCGTTCAACCGCACGCAACCCAAGGATCGGACCATTCCGATCGTCTTCTCGAAGCCGGAGATCGTCCGCATCAATTGCGACCTCCACTCGTGGATGCTCGCGTGGGTCGTTGTCGCCGCGCATCGCTACTATGCGGTGACTGGTGCCGACGGCCGGTTTGCGTTCGACGGCCTGCCGCCGGGCAACTACACGCTCACCGTGTGGCACGAGGAACTCGGCACCACGCACGCGAACGTTACGATCGCCGCCGATCGGCCCGCGCGCATCACCATCGAGATGAAGGCGCGCTAGGGCAGAACCTCGATCTTCCGCGTCGCTTCCCAGGCCGCCGAATGTGTCGGCTCCTCGATCGCGCGCAAGGAGCCGCCTTCGTCGAGCGCGACCGTGAACGTCACGATCGGTGCCGAATACACCGGATGCAGGTACGCGCGGGCGATTTCCACCGAATCCTTGTAGAGCGCGATATAGCGGACGAAGTGCTCCTGCAGCGACGGGTGCGCGCCACCGGCGCCGACGCTGATGGTCACGTTGAACCATTCGCCTCGCTTGACCGAATCGGGGGCGGTGATCTTCGGCGTGTGCTTGGCATCGTACGTGGTATGGGCCTGGCGGAACTCCGGCGTGAACTGCTCGGCTTGTTCGCCGGCGGCGTGCGCGAGCGGGATCGCGCCACAAGCCGAGACCAGCA
>DASVWR010000189.1:0-12678 GCA_036393115.1 Casimicrobiaceae bacterium | reverse complement strand
CGCATCTCCTCCTCCTTGCGGAAGCGCACCTGCGTCGAGATGTCGGGGCGCGACGTCGCGAGCGTTCCGGATTCGCCGCAGCAGCGATCGTTCAGCGGCACGTCGGCGCCCATGAGGCCGCTCACCACCGCCAGCGGCTTGTGCACCTTGATCGGCGTGTGGCAGGGATCGTGATACATGTAGCGCACGCCGGTCAGGCCTTCGAGACGCACGCCTTTCTCGAGCAGGTATTCGTGGATGTCGAGAAGGCGGGAGCCCGGGAAGATCCTGCCGAACTCGTACGTCTCGAGTTGATCGAGGCACGTGCCGCACGACACGATCACCGTCCTGATGTCGAGGTAGTTCAGCGTGTTGGCGACGCGGTGGAACAGCACGCGGTTGTCGGTGGTGATCCGCTCGCCCTTGTCGTGGTTGCCTGCCGCGGTCTGCGGGTAGCCGCAGCAGAGGTAGCCGGGCGGCAGCACGCACTGCGCACCGACGTGATAGAGCATCGCCTGCGTCGCGAGACCGACCTGCGAGAAGAGGCGCTCCGAGCCGCAGCCGGGGAAGTAGAACACCGCGTCCGAATCGTCGCTGATCTTCGTCGGGTCGCGAATGATCGGGATCACCGACGGATCCTCGATGTCGAGGAGCGCGCGTGCCGTCCGTTTCGGAAGCCCCGAGGGCATCGGCTTGTTGACGAAGTGGATCACCTGCGCGCGGATCGGTGTCGATCCCGTCGTCGACGCGGGGTGCGCGGCCTGCGCACGGGTGAGGCCCGTCCGGCGCACGATCGCGTGGCCGAGGCGCTGCGCGCGATAGCCCCAGTCGATCATCAGCTTGCGCACCGTCCTGATCGTCGCCGGGTCGGTCGCGGTCAGGAAGAACATCGCGGCCTCGGTCATCGGGCGGAACTTCTTCCTCCCCTCCTCGCGCAGCAGGTTGCGCATTGCGATCGACACGTTGCCGAAATCGATGTCGACCGGACACGGGTTGAAGCACTTGTGGCAGACGGTGCAGTGATCGGCGACGTCGCCGAACTCGTCGAAATGGCGCAGCGAGACGCCGCGGCGCGTCTGCTCCTCGTACAGGAACGCTTCGGTCAGGAGCGACGTCGCGAGGATCTTGTTGCGCGGACTGTAGAGCAGGTTGGCGCGCGGCGAGTGCGTCGCGCACGGCGCCTTGCACTTGCCGCAGCGCAGGCAGTTGCGAATCGAGTCGGCGATGCCGCCGATCGCGCTCTGCTCGAGAATCAGGCTCTCGTGACCGATCAGTGCGAACGACGGCGTATAGGCATTCGTGAGGTCGGCGGGGAGCGCAGCGTCGCGCAGGAGCTTGCCGCGGTTGAAATGCCCGTTCGGATCGATGCGGCGCTTGTACTCGGCGAACGGGCCGAGCTCGTCGTCGGCGAGGAACTCGAGCTTGGTGATCCCGATGCCGTGCTCGCCCGAGATCACTCCGCCGAGGCTTCGCGCGAGCGCCATCACCTGCGCGACGGCGGCACTTGCCTCGCGCAGCATCGCGTAATCGTCCGAGTTGACCGGAATGTTCGTGTGCACGTTGCCGTCGCCGGCGTGCATGTGGAGCGCGATGAACACGCGGCTTCGCAGCACCTCGGCGTGGATCGCATTGCAGCGCTCGAGCACTGGCGCGAAGCTGCGGCCGGCGAAGACGCCTTCGAGCGGCGCCCTGATCTCGGTCTTCCACGACACGACCTCGGCGTGGCTTTGCAGTGCCGGAAACGTCTCGTCGAGGCGATCGATGAGGTCCTGCCACCGTGCGCGCACCGCGGACACCAGCGCGCGCGCGTCGCCGAGCGCTGCGGCGAGCTCGTCCTCGGAAGGACGCGCCTCGCTCCCCGGGCGCCACAGGTGCTCGGCGTCGGGCGCGGCGAGGAACGCGGCGAGCCGGTGGGCGAGCTTCAGCTTGTTGTCGATCGACATCGCGATGTTGAGGCGCTCGACGCCGGCGGTGTAATCGCCGAGGCGGTCGAGCGGGATCACGACGTCCTCGTTGATCTTGAACGCGTTCGTGTGCTTCGCGATCGCCGCGGTCCGTGCGCGGTCGAGCCAGAATTTCCTTCGCGCATCGGCCGACACCGCGATGAAGCCCTCGCCGCCGCGCGCGTTGGCGATGCGCACGACGTCCGATGCCGCTTTCGCGACCGCGTCGTCCGACTCGCCGACGATGTCGCCGACCAGCACCATCTTCGGCAGGCCGTGCCGACGCGCCTTGGTCGCGTAACCGACCGCCTTCACGTAGCGGTGGTCGAGGTGCTCCAGCCCCGCGAGCCGCACGCGCGCGTCGCCGGTGCGCTCGCCCAACGCATCGAGATGCCGCTTCACTTCGACGATCGCCGGCGTCGACTCGCGCGCCTCGCCGAAGAACTCGAGGCAGACGGTGCGGATCGCCGGAGGCATCCGGTGGAGCACGAAGCGCGCGCTCACGATGATGCCGTCGCAGCCCTCCTTCTGCACGCCGGGGAGGCCGGCGAGGAACTTGTCGGTGACGTCCTTGCCGAGGCCGAGCTTGCGAATCGATGCGCCGGGAATGGCAAGCGTTTGAGTGCGCACCGGCGTCTTCGCGTCGCCCGCGAGCCAGCGGAGCTCGAAGGTCGCTTCGGGCGCGTCGTGGATCCGGCCAAGGTTGTGATCGATGCGCACGACTTCGAGCCACTGCGCGTCGGGGGTCACCATCCGCCATGAGGCGAGGTTGTCGAGCGCCGTGCCCCACAGCACCGCCTTCTTGCCGCCGGCGTTGACGGCGACGTTGCCGCCGATGCACGACGCGTCCGCCGAAGTCGGATCGCACGCGAAGACGAGCCCCTGCGACTCGGCGAGATCCATCGCGCGCTTCGTCACGACACCCGCACCGCAGTCGATCGTCGGCGTCGCCTCGGCGCAGCCGGGGAGGATCACGCGCTCGATCGCGGACATCCGCTCGAGCTTCTCGGTGTTGATCACCGCCGAGCGTGGATCGAGCGGAATCGCGCCGCCGGTGTAACCGGTGCCACCACCGCGCGGAATGATCGTGAGACCCAGCTCGATGCAGCCCTCGACGAGCCCGCGCACCTCGTCCTCGCTGTCCGGATGGAGCACGACGAACGGGTATTCGACGCGCCAGTCGGTCGCATCGGTCACGTGCGACACGCGCTGCAGGCCGTCGAACGTGATGTTGTCGCGCCGCGTGTAGCGCGCGAGCGTGCGCCGCACGCACTTCCGGAGCTCGGCGGTCTCGGGGAACCACCTCTCGAAGCGGTCCACCGCCGTGCGCGCCGCGTCGATCAGACTGGCGACGTTCGCGTCGCGCGTGTCGTCGGCCTCGCGGTTATCGTCAACATTGCGGTTCGCGACGCGGCGCCTGTCGATCTCGCGCAACCGGTGCCGGAGCGCGTCGACGAGGAGCCGGCGGCGGCGCGGATTGTCGAGGAGGTCGTCCTGCAGGTACGGATTGCGCTCGACGACCCAGATATCGCCCAGGACCTCGAACAGCATCCGCGCCGAGCGGCCGGTCCGCCGCTCGCCGCGAAGCTCCTCGAGGAGCGCCCACATCGGCTCGCCGAGGAGGCGGATGACGATCTCGCGGTCGGAGAACGACGTGTAGTTATAGGGAATCTCGCGAAGCCTCGCGGCCCCGGCGGCGAGTTCACCCTCTTCCTGCGCGAGCGCGGCAGGTTGGTCGTTCGCGTTCATGCGAGCCGGGCATCATACCGCAGCGCAGCAGCCGATCGTGATGACAAGAGGATGCGTGCATCGACCGTCTGCGTGGTACGGACGCTGCGCTCACGCTCCGGCAAGGATCCTGCGATACCCGATCGCCTCCGCTGCGTGCGCCGCTTCGATCGCATCGCTGCCGGCGAGGTCGGCAATGCTGCGCGCGACCCTGACCGCACGGTGGTAGCCGCGCGCCGAGAGCGAGAGCTTCGACATCGCGCTCGCGAAGAGGCGCTCTGCCTGGCGCGTGCGACGAGCGCAACGCTCGAGCTCGGGCGCTTCGAGACGCGCGTTGAGCTTGCCCTGGCGGCTAAGCTGCCGCTCGTGCGCTGCCGCGACGCGAAGACGTACCGCCGCCGTCGTTGCATTGGCCCCGTCAGCGCCAGCGTTCGCCGTCGTCGCGTTGGCGGCAAGTCCTGTCCCGTCGGCCGCACACGTGCGCCGTACGCACGGAGCGCATCCGGCGAGCTCGGCCGCCGTCACCGACGGCACCTCGATTGCGATGTCGATCCGGTCGTAGAGCGCACCCGAGATGTGGCGCCGGTAGCGCGCGACCCGTTCCGCCGTGCAGCCGCAGCGACCGCTCGGATGACCGAGCCACCCGCACGGGCACGGATTCATCGCCGCGACGAGTTGGAAGCGTGCCGGAAACTCGCTTTGCCTCGCGGCGCGCGAGATGTGCACGACGCCGGCTTCGAGCGGCTCGCGCAGCACTTCGAGCGCGTAGCGGTCCCATTCGGCGAGCTCGTCCATGAACAGCACGCCGTGATGCGCGAGCGAGATCTCGCCCGGTCGCGGGACCGAGCCTCCCCCGGCGAGCGCGATGGCGCTCGCCGTATGGTGCGGCGCGCGGAAGGGCCGCTCGCCGAAGCGAGTCGGCCGGAACTGGCCGGCGAGCGATGCGATCGCCGCGGCTTCGAGCGCCTCGTCGTCGGTCATCGGCGGCAGCAGCGGTACGAGACGCTGGGCGAGCATCGACTTCCCGGTGCCCGGCGGGCCGATCAACAGCAGCGAATGCCCTCCGGCCGCGGCGACCTCGAGCGCGCGCTTGCCTTGCTCCTGACCACGCACGTCGGCGAGCTCGGGACCGTTCGTCGCGGACGGCGTCGGCGGGCTGCGGGCGAGCGCAGGCAGCGAGGTTGCCCCGGTGAGGTGCGCGCAGACCGCGGCGAGCGACGCGGCGGGCAGCACGCTCGCGTCCGGAACGAGTCCGGCTTCGCCCGCCGACGCCACCGGGAGCACGAATGCGCGTCCGTCGTGACGCGCCGAGAGCACCATCGCGAGCGCGCCGCGGATTCCCCGGAGCTCACCGGTCAGCGCGAGCTCGCCGGCAAACTCGTAGGGTGCGAGCGCGTCCGCGGGCAGCTGGCCCGTCGCGGCGAGGATGCCGAGCGCGATCGGCAGATCGTAACGCCCGGATTCCTTCGGGAGATCGGCCGGCGCGAGGCTCACGGTCACCCTGCGCGCCGGAATCTCGAAGTGCGCGTTCTGCAGCGCCGCGCGGACGCGGTCGCGCGCCTCGCGCACCTCGGTGTCGGCAAGACCGACGATGTTGATCCCGGGAAGGCCGCCAGCGACGTGCACCTCGACCGTGACCTGCGGCGCCTCGACCCCGGACAACCCGCGCGTGCGCACCGCGGCGACGGCCAAGCGACCCTCCACGCCCTGATGCGGGCCGCAACGGCGGCCCGGATGCCGACACGCTGCGACGAAATGCGCGAGCGCGCGATCAGCCGTTCGGCTTAGACGGCGCCTGGGGGTGGCGCCCGCTTCAGGAATGCCGCGCGCTTAGGAAGTGCCGCCCGCTTCGGACGCGCCGCGAGCTTAGGGAGTGCCGCGCGCCTCGAGCGCGGCGACTCTGGCTTCGAGGGCCTCGATCTTCTCGCGGGTGCGCTTCAGCACGTCCACCTGGAGGTCGAATTCCTCGCGCGTGACGACATCGAGCCGCGAAAGCCCGCTCTTCAGGAGCGCCTTCACGTTCTTCTCGACATCCTTCGCCGGGGAGGCCTCGAGTGCGCGTCCGAGCCGCGCGGCGAGATCGTCGATCGTCTTCGAATCGAACATCGTGTCACTCCTTTCGAATGCGCGAAAAGCGTGCGACGCGCGTCGCGGCTGCCCGCCCATGGTGCAGCGGCATGATCCGGCGAGTCGCGACCAGCTGGACAGCGACGCGCAACGCGTTGACCGGTAACGACTTTATCGCCGCGGCACGGCAAATGCAAAGCGACCCTCGCCGGCTTTGCGCCGCGACGCTACCGAAGGAAGGAGACACGCGATGAAACTGATCACCGCCGTCATCAAGCCGTTCAAGCTCGACGAGGTCCGCGAAGCCCTCTCCGGCATCGGGGTGCAGGGGATCACGGTCACCGAGGTCAAGGGCTTCGGTCGCCAGAAGGGACACACCGAGCTCTATCGCGGCGCCGAATACGTCGTCGATTTCCTTCCGAAGGTCAAGATCGAGGCGGCCATCGGCGACGAGCTCGCCGAGCGCGCGATCGACGCGATCGAGAAGGCTGCCAAGACCGGCAAGATCGGCGACGGAAAGATCTTCGTATTCGACCTCGAACAGGTCATCCGCATTCGTACCGGCGAGACCGGGACGAGCGCGCTCTAGGGGGATGCTCCGATGAAAGGACTGCTCGCTCTCATCGCGCTCGTCGGCGCGATCGGCATCGCGTTGCCAGCAACTGCGCAGGACAAGGACACGACGGCAGCAACACCACCTGCTGCTGCACCCGCTGCTGCACCGGCCGCCGCACCGGCCGCCGCACCGACCGCCGCACCTGCCGCCGCACCCGCCGCCGCATCCGCCGCTGCACCCGCCGCTGCACCCGCCGCTCCGACGTCGCCGCAGCTCGTCTCCGCCGACAAGATCAACACCGGCGACACCGCTTGGATGCTGACGTCGACCGCGCTCGTCCTGATGATGACGATCCCCGGCTTAGCGCTCTTCTACGGCGGCATGGTGCGCAAGAAGAACGTGCTCGCGACGCTGATGCAGAGTTTCGCGATCACCTGCCTCGTCACCGTACTGTGGGTGGTGATCGGCTACAGCATCGCGTTCACGCCGGGAGGTCCGGTGATCGGGGGCTTCGACCGCTTCTTCCTGCACGGGATGCTCTACGAGAACGAGGCGGGCAAGCTCACCGTGTCGCACCTCGGGCTCACGATCCCCGAGTCGGTCTACATGATGTTCCAGATGACCTTCGCGATCATCACTCCGGCGCTGATCTGCGGCGCGTTCGCCGACCGGATGAAGTTCTCGGCGCTCCTCTGGTTCATGGGGCTCTGGTCGGTGCTGATCTACTCGCCGATCGCGCACATGATGTGGGAACCGTCCGGATTCTGGGCAGGAAGGGGCGTGCTCGATTTCGCCGGCGGCACCGTCGTGCACATCAACGCCGGCATCGCGGGCCTCGTCTGCGCGCTCGTCCTCGGCAAGCGCGTCGGCTTCGGCCGCGAGCCGATGGCTCCGCACAACCTGACGCTGACGCTGATCGGAGCGTCGATGCTGTGGGTCGGCTGGTTCGGCTTCAACGCCGGCTCGGCGGTGGCGTCGAACGGGCGCGCCGGGATGGCGATGTTCGTCACCCAGTTCGCCACTGCCGCAGCAGCCCTCGCGTGGATGTTCACCGAATGGCTCGCGAAGGGGAAGCCGTCGGTGCTGGGCATCGCGTCGGGAGCGGTCGCAGGGCTCGTCGCGATCACGCCGGCGTCGGGCTTCGTCGGCGCCGGCGGCGCGCTCGCCATCGGCATCGCTGCGGGTGTGGGCTGCTTCTTCGCGTCGACGACGGTCAAGGGCTGGTTCAGGTACGACGATTCGCTCGACGCGTTCGGCGTGCATTGCATCGGCGGGATCATCGGCGCGATCCTCACCGGGGTCTTCAACGTACGCGAGATCAGCGGCGTCGACGGCAGCGTCCTGACGCAGCTCGGTGCGGTCGTCACGACGCTCGTCGTGAGCGGCGTTGGGAGCTTCATCCTGCTGAAGATCATCGATGCGGTCATCGGCCTGCGCGTCACCGAGGAGGAGGAGCGCGAGGGCCTCGACGTCACCCTGCACGGCGAGCACGTCGAGTAGTGGCTGCGCACGCGGTCAGCGCGCGCGGTCAGCCCGCATCGTCAGCGCGAACCGCCGCGGCGCGAGCCGCGGCGCGCACGCGGATGCGCCGCGTCGTACACCTTGGCGAGCGCCTGGAAATCGAGGTGCGTGTAGACCTGTGTGCTCGCGATCGACGCGTGGCCCAGCATCTCCTGCACGGCACGCAGATCGCCCGACGACTGAAGGACGTGGCTCGCGAACGAGTGCCGCAGCATGTGCGGGTGCACGTGGCGCGACAGTCCCTGGCGGACCGCCCATTGCGCGAAGCGCTGCTCGATCGCACGCGGCGACAGGCGCCGACCGCCGCGCCCGACGAACATCGCGCGCTCACCGGGGCCCGCGAGACCCGAGCGGAGGCCGAGCCAGTGGCGGATCGCCGCCTGCGCGGCGGCTCCGACCGGAACGATGCGCTCCTTGCCGCCCTTGCCGAGCACCTTCACTTCGCCCCCTTCGAGGTCGCAGGCGGCGACGTCGAGCTGCGCGAGCTCGGACAGGCGCAGGCCCGACGAATACGCGAGCTCGAGGAGCGCGTGGTCGCGCGCCGGGAGCACGTCGCGATCGTCGACGGTCACAAGCCGCACCGCTTCGTCGGGCGACAGCGCGGACGGCAGCCGCCGAGGCGACTTCGGCGGGCGGATTCCCGCGACGGGGTCGCCGGTCATCGAAGAATCGCGCTCGCGCAGGAAGCGATAGAACGCGCGCCACGCCGACAGCATCCGCGCGAGGCTGCGGCCGGAAAGCCCGCGGCCGTGGAGCGCGGCGACATGGCGCATCAGCCGCGCGCGCGTCAGCGTCGCTGCCGGCGCTGCGCCGGCGACCTCGAGCAACGCGGTCACGTCGCGCAGGTACGCGTTGCGCGTGTGCGCGGGGCGCGTCGCGAGCCGGGCGGCGAAGGCGGCAAGGAGCTCCGCGTTGACCGGCGCGATACGAGCCTCTGCGTTGACCGGCGCGACGCGAACCTCCGCCATGAGGGTGCTTACTCGGGCTCGACGTAGCGCGCGATCGCGACGCTCGCGAGCTCGCCGAGGCGCAGCAGATACATCGTCCCCATCGCCGTATGAAATCGTTGCGGGTCGGGACTCGCGAGGGCGAGCATGCCGAAGGTGGCCTCGGTCCGCAGCGGCAGGCACGCGTACGACTGCATCGCACCGTCGTCGCCGAACCACGCCTTCACCTCGTCGTGCACGGCAGTTCCGCAGCGCGGCGCATGCAGGCCTTCGGCGAACTCGTGCAGCGCGGGCGACGTCGCTGCGAGCTCGGGGAGCGCCGGCGACGGCGCGTCGCGCCACACGCGCATCGCGACGCGGGGGACCGCGAAATCCTCCTTCAGGCTGTGCACGAGCACTGCGATCGTCGTCTCGAGATCGCGCGCGGCGAAGAGCGCGAGCGTCGTCCGGTGCAACTTCTCGGTGATCGCTTCGTTATCGCTGGCGGTCTGCACGAGCTCGGCGAGCCTTCGCTCCTGCTCGCGCGACTTGTCGCGCAGGGCGAGCATCTGCCGCTCGGCGATCGGGATCGCGTGGCCGCCGTGGGGATGGGGGACGAAGATCTCGGCGACGACGTCGGCGTAGTCCTCGAAGAAGCGGGGATTCTGTTTCAGGTATTCGACGACGGCCGTCGCGTCCATCGGTTTCCTCGATGCGAGTGTGCGTGATGCCCGTTCGCGCGCGGCGGCGTTCTCGATCGCGCTCAGCCGCGCCATTGCCCTTCGAACACGATCCGCGCCGGCCCCTTCATCGTCACGGCGCTCGCGCCGCCCTGCCAGCCGACGACGAGATCGCCGCCGCGCGTCGCGACGCGCACCCGTGAGTCGAGCAGGCCGCGCCGGATGCCGGCGACCACCGCGGCGCAGGCGCCGGTGCCACACGCGAGCGTCTCGCCGGCGCCGCGCTCCCAGACGCGCAGGCGGATGTTAGCGCGATCGACGATCTGCATGAATCCCGCGTTGACCCTGCGCGGAAAGCGCGCGTGATGCTCGATTGCCGGACCCTGCGCCGCGACCGGTGCGGCGTCGACGTCGTCGACGACCTGTACCGCGTGCGGATTGCCCATCGACAGCACCGAGACTTCGAGCACCGCGTCACCGACGGCAAGCGGCTCGGACACGGCCCCGGTGCCACCGGCGAACGGAACGTCCTGCGGCGCGAAGCGCGGCACGCCCATATCGACGGTCACCTCGCCGTCGTCCTCGAGCCGCGGGACGATCAGCCCGCCGGCGGTCTCGACGCGGATCTCGCGCTTCACTGTCAGGCCGCGCTCGCGAACGAACACGACGAAGCACCGCGCGCCGTTGCCGCACTGCTCGACCTCCCCACCGTCGGAGTTGAAGATCCGATAGCGGAAATCGGCGCCTTCGCGCGCCGGCTCGACGACGAGCACCTGGTCGCAGCCGACGCCGAAGCGCCGATCGGCGAGGCGCCTGATCCCGGCGGCGTCGAGGGTGAACGGCGTCTTCGTCGCGTCGAAGACGACGAAGTCGTTGCCGAGGCCCTCCATCTTGGTGAACGAAAGCACACTCATTGCGCGAAGCGAAACACGTTCATCGGGTGAAGCAGGATTCACTCATCGAGGCTGCGCCTGCGCGGGCCTGCCGACATCGCCGCTCTTCGAGAACGGCACCGAGGCGCTCCCCGCGACACGCGCGCGCCCGTCGATCGCGTAGTGGAGCGATGGCGTCGCTCCGGCAGGGCCCCCGCGCATTCCGAGCTGCATCGCCTTCGCGACGGCGAGCAGCACCGCATCCATCCCCGCGTGTGCGGTCATCTCAGCGGTGGCGCTCGCATGCGCCGGCACGTGCACCGGAGTCTTCAACTCGGCCTGCGCGATCTTCTGCCCCTCGATCGACAGCGTCGCCTCGAGCGCGTCGATCGCGACCTCGCGGTCGTCCGGATTGGATACCGACACGGCGACGCTGAAGTACGCATCGGGGCCGACGACGCGATCGAGACTGACTCCGACGACGTCGACATGCGGCGGATGAACGAGCGGAAGCGACGCGCAGGCGGCGACCACCACGCAGCCTGCCACGACGAGCGCCCGAGCCCGTCGGGCAGGCAAACGCACCGCCGCCGCAGCATCGCGCATTCAGACGTTGAACCTGAAATGCATCACGTCCCCGTCGCGCACGACGTACTCCCTGCCTTCGAGCCGCATCTTCCCGGCCTCCTTCGCGCGATGCTCGCCGCCGAGTGCCACGTAGTCGTCGTAGCCGATCACCTCGGCACGGATGAAGCCGCGCTCGAAATCGGTGTGGATGGCCCCTGCCGCCTGCGGCGCGGTGGCACCGCGCGCGATCGTCCACGCGCGGACCTCCTTCTCTCCGGCAGTGAAGAACGTCTCGAGGCCTAGGAGCGCGTACGTCGCGCGGATCAGCCGGTCGAGCCCCGGCTCGTGCATCCCCATGTCGGCGAGGAAGATCGCCTTGTCGGCGGGCTCGAGATCGGCAATGTCGGCTTCGATCGCCGCGGAGATCGCAACGACTGGCGTATTTTCGCCGCGTGCACGCTCGCGCAGCCGTTCGAGCATCGCGTTCGCCTCGAACCCGTGCTCGGCGACGTTCGCAACGTAGAGTGTGGGCTTCAGCGTCAGGAGGAAGAACGGCCGCACGAGCGCGCGCTCGGCGGCGTCGAGAGCGACGGTGCGCGCCGGCCGCGCCTCGTTCAACGTCGCGCGGATCTTCGTGAGCACCGCGTAGACGCGCTGGGCTTCCTTGTCACCGCCGGCGCGCGCGGGCTTCTCGACTTTCGCGATCTGCCGGTCGACGGTCGCGAGGTCGGCGAGGGCGAGCTCGGTGTCGATCGTCTCGACGTCGGCGATCGGATCGACCCCGCCGCCGACGTGCACGACGTTCGAGTCCTCGAAGCAGCGCACGACGTGCGCGATCGCGTCGGTCTCGCGGATGTTGGCGAGGAACTGGTTGCCGAGTCCCTCGCCTTTCGAGGCCCCTGCGACAAGCCCCGCGATGTCGACGAACTCGACCGTCGCCGGGACGACCTTCTGCGGCTTCGCGATCGCGGCGAGCGCGGCGAGCCGTGGATCGGGCACCTCGACGATGCCGACGTTGGGCTCGATCGTGCAGAACGGATAGTTCTCGGCAGCAATGCCCGCCTTCGTCAGCGCATTGAAGAGCGTCGATTTGCCGACGTTCGGAAGGCCGACGATGCCGCAGCGAAGGCTCATCGGTCGCCCTCGCCCGGCTCCGCGGCATCGTCCTGCGCGGCGGGCGCGGCGCGCTCGCGCGGGCGCACGTGCAGCGACTGCATCGCGACCTCCATGTTGCCCGCGGCGATGTCGGGCCACAGTCCGAGCGCACGCTCGATCGCGGAGTCGATCGCGTCGCGCTCGGTCGCCGACGGCGGCTTCAGCACGTAGTCGACGACGTCGCGCTCAGGCGTGTCGCTGTCGCGCGGGTGGCCGATGCCGAGGCGAAGCCGCCAGAAGTCCGCGCTGCCGAGACAGGCGTCGATGTCGCGCAGCCCGTTGTGGCCGGCATGGCCGCCGCCCTCTTTCAGGCGCACTTCACCGGGCTTCAAGTCGAGCTCGTCGTGCACGACGAGGATGTCGCCGGGCACGACAGCGTAGAAGCGCGCGAGCGCCGCGACCGCGCGCCCCGACTCGTTCATGAACGTGGCCGGCATCAGCAATCGCAGTGCACCCGCGCGCGCAACGTCGCCGGCGAACTTCGACTCGCGCGAGAACGTCGCTCCGAGCTTTGCTGCGAGCCTCGTGACGAACCAGAAGCCCGCGTTGTGGCGAGTGGCGGCGTAGCCTCGGCCGGGATTGCCGAGGCCCGCGACGATTCGGATCGGCATGCGGACTCGCGCGCGGGGCGGAGCCCGGCGTTACTTCTTCTCCTTGCCGGCTTCCTTCTTGTCGCCGCCCTTC
>DASVWR010000188.1:0-5150 GCA_036393115.1 Casimicrobiaceae bacterium | reverse complement strand
AGTGCGCGCTCCCCGGAACGATCTCGCGCAGGCTCGCCATCATCTGGCAGCCGTTGCAGACGCCGAGCGCGAAACTGCCGTCGCGCGCAAAGAATGTCGCGAACATGTCGCGCAGGCGGGCATTGAACAGGATCGATCTCGCCCAGCCCTCTCCGGCACCGAGCACGTCGCCGTATGAAAAGCCGCCACACGCGACAAAGCCGCGGAACTCCTCGAGGCTGCGGCGACCGCCGGAGAGATCGCTCATGTGCACGTCGCGGGCATCGAAGCCCGCACGCGTGAATGCCGCCGCCATCTCGACGTGGCCGTTGACCCCCTGCTCGCGCAGGATCGCGATCCGCGGCCGGACGCCGCGCGCGACGAACGGCGCCGCGACATCCTCGTCGGCATCGAAGGCGAGTCGCGACACGAGTCCCGCATCGCTGCGATCGGTGATCCGCGCATGCTCGGAATCGGCCGTATCGGGCTCGTCGCGCAGCCTCTGCATTGCATGCGTCGTCGACGACCACGCACGATGGAGATCGACCCGCGACTCGTCGATCAGCATAGTACCGGCATAGCGGATGCGGATGCGCTCACCCGCCGCAGGCGATCCGATCGCGTGCGCAATGATGCCCGCGGCCTCCGCGCGGGCGAGCACCGCGCCGGCGTCGCCGCGGCGCACCTGGCCCACCGCGCCCGCCTCCTCGGCGAACAGCGCGGATAACGCGAAAACGTGGTCCGTCCCGGGTTTCGCCGTCTCGGCTTTCGGGAGGTCGACGTCGAGGCCGCAGCGCGATGCGAACGCCATCTCGCACAGTGTGACGAAGATGCCGCCGTCGCTGACGTCGTGGTACGCAAGGAGCCTGCCCTCGGCGTGCAGCGCCTGTACGAGTGTGAAGAAACGGGCGAGGCGCGATGGGTCATCGAGGTCCGGGCCTGCATCGCCAAGCTGGCCGTAGACCTGCGCGAGCGCCGATGCGCCAAGCCGGCGACGCCCTTCGGCAAGGTCCAGATGCAGGAGCACGGTGTCGCCCGCATCGAAGCGCATGAGCGGCGTCAGGCACCGGCGCGCGTCGGCGACCGGCGCGAACGCCGAGACGACGAGCGACACCGGAGCGGTGACCGAGCGCGCCGCGCCACGCACGGTCCACGCCGTCCGCAACGACAGCGAGTCCTTGCCGACCGGGATCGCGAGCCCGAGCGGAATGCAGAAGTCGAGCGCGACGGCGCGCACGGTGTCGAAGAGCGCCGCATCCTCGCCGGGCTCCCCCGCCGCCGCCATCCAGTTGGCGGCGAGCTTGACACAGCCGAGCGAGCGGATCGCAACCGCGGCGAGATTGGTGATCGCCTCGGTCACCGCCATGCGCCCCGATGCCGGAGCATCGATCAATGCGAGCGGAGTGCGCTCGCCGATCGCCATCGCCTCGCCGCTATAGCCGTCGAAGTCGTCGAGCGTGACGGCGGCATCGGCGACCGGAACCTGCCAGGGCCCGACCATCGGGTCGCGCGCACAGAGACCGCCGACGGTGCGATCCCCGATCGTGACGAGAAACGTCTTGTCGGCGACCGCCGGCAGCTGCAGCACGCGGTACGCGGCGTCGCGCGGCGCGACTCCCGCGAGATCGAGCGCCGGCAACCGGCGCACGATGCGCTCGACTTCGCGCAGCATCTTCGGCGGCCGGCCCAGGATGACATCGAGCGGAACGTCGACCGGAACGTTGCGAGCCTGCGGGTCGTCGACGCAGAGGCGTCCATCCGCGCGAGCCTCGCCCACCACGGCGTACGGGCAGCGCTCGCGCGCGCAGATCGCGTCGAAACGCTCGAGATCGGTGGCCGCGATGGCGAGTACGTAGCGCTCCTGCGCCTCGTTGCACCAGATCTCGCGCGGGCTCATTCCGGGGTCTTCCGACGGGATAGTGCGCAAGTCGATGCGTGCGCCGACACCACCTCCATGCACGAGCTCCGGGAGCGCGTTCGAGAGGCCGCCTGCGCCGACGTCGTGGATCGAGACGATCGGATTCGTGCTACCGAGCTGCCAGCAACGGTCGATGACCTCCTGCGCGCGGCGCTCGATCTCGGCGTTGCCGCGCTGGACCGAATCGAAGTCGAGGTCGGCGGCATTGGCGCCGGTCGCCATCGACGACGCGGCGCCGCCGCCCATGCCGATCGGCAGCCCGGGGCCGCCGAGTTGCACGAGCAGCATGCCTCCGGCGAGCGGCCGCTTCTGAACCTGATCCGCGGCGATGCTTCCGATGCCACCCGCCAGCATGATCGGCTTGTGATACCCTCGCCCGGCCCCGTTCACAGCGAGCTCGAAGCTGCGGAAGTAGCCGAGCAGATTGGGGCGGCCGAATTCGTTGTTGTACGCGGCTGCGCCGATCGGGCCGTGCAGCATGATGTCGAGCGCCGAAGCGATGCGCTCGGGCTTGCCGATCCAGTCTCCCGGCGCCGCTTCCCACGGTTGCGGCAGGCCTGGAATCCGCAGATCCGACACCGTGTAGCCGACGATGCCCGCCTTCGGCTTCGCGCCGCGCCCGGTCGCGCCTTCGTCGCGGATTTCGCCACCCGCACCGGTGGCGGCACCGGGAAACGGCGCGATCGCCGTCGGGTGGTTGTGCGTCTCGACCTTCATCACGATGTGGGCGGGCTCGCGCAATCGCCGATAGCATCCGTCGCGATCGGCATGCAGACGATCGACCGTCGCCCCTTCGATGACCGCTGCGTTGTCGGCGTACGCGACGAGCGTTCCCTGCGGATGCGCGGCGTGCGTCGCGCGGATCATCGCGAACAGGCTGTCGCGCTCGTCACGGCCTTCGATGCGCCATGCGGCGTTGAAGATCTTGTGCCGGCAGTGCTCGGAGTTCGCTTGCGCGAACATCGTTAGCTCGACGTCGGTCGGATCGCGCCCGAGCGAGCGGAACGCGTCGGCGAGATAGTCGATCTCGTCGACGCTCAGCGCGAGCCCGAGCTCGCGATTCGCGACGACGAGCGCATCGCGGCCCCCGGACGAAAGCGCGATCGCGTGCATCGGCTTGGCGCGGACGTGCGCGAACAGCGCGCGCGCGTCGTCGGTGCGGTCGACGACCGCCTCGATCATCCGGTCGTGCAGCAGCGGATCGAGCCGCGACGTGAGCGCTGCAGCGACGGGCTCGCTGCCCGGCGTGTCGCCGGGGCGCGCGCCGGCGGCGTCGATAGTGCGAGCGGCGAAGCCGATCGCGTAGCGGATGCCGCGCTCGATTCGCGCTACCGCGTCGAGCCCGCAGTTGTGCGCGATGTCGGTCGCCTTGGACGACCACGGCGAGACCGTTCCAGGCCGCGGGACGACGACCCGCTCGATCTCGCGCTCGGCGCCTGACGCTGCGATCGACCCCGCCGCCGTCCAGCGGGCATCGGTTGCGCCGCAGCCGTCGTCGAGGAGGCTCGCGAGCGTCTCGCGCTCCGTCGGGTCGAGTCGATCGCGCAGCTCGACGAAGTGCCAGAAGCTGGCGTCGATCACGATGCAGCGCTCGTCACCGAGCGCGACATCGATCGTCGAGGCGAGCCGCGCGGCTCGGAACGGCGACAGCGCTGCGCTTCCTCGCAGCGCGAGAAATTCGGGCATCGGCGGACGGCGCCAAAAACGCGAATTATACGGTGCCGCGCCGCGCGATCGTTCGCGCAGCGCTCGCCGGCACCGCGCGGCTCAATGGTGCAGGATCTTGGCGAGGAACTGCTGCGCGCGCTCCGAGCGCGGCTTACCGAAGAATTCGGCCTTCGGTGCGTCCTCGACGATGTGCCCGGCGTCCATGAAGATGACGCGGTTCGCGACGCGGTTCGCGAAGCCCATCTCGTGGGTCACCACCATCATCGTCATCCCTTCGGTCGCGAGCTTCTGCATGACTTCGAGCACCTCGTTGATCATCTCGGGGTCGAGCGCCGAGGTCGGCTCGTCGAACAGCATGCAGATCGGATCCATCGACAGCGCACGCGCAATCGCGACGCGCTGCTGCTGCCCCCCCGAGAGCTGTCCGGGAAACTTGTCCTTGTGGTCGATCAGTCCGACGCGGTCGAGGTACTTGAGACCGCGCTCGTCGGCCTCCTGTTGCGGGCGCTTCAGCACCAGCGCCTGTGCAAGCGACAGATTCTGGCGCACTGTAAGGTGCGGAAACAGCTCGAAGTGCTGGAACACCATGCCGACGCGCGCACGCAGCTTCGGCAGGTTCGTCTTCGCATCGTTGACCCTCACCCCGTCGACGAAGATCTCGCCCTGCTGCACCGGCTCGAGCGCATTCACCGTCTTGATCAGCGTCGACTTGCCGGATCCCGATGGACCGCAGACGACGATCACCTCGCCTTTCTCGACGCTCGTCGTACAGTCGGTCAGCACCTGGAAGCTGCCGTACCACTTGGAGATATTCCTGATCTCGATCATCGCCATGAGGGAGGTCTTTCCGGGTCTGAAAAGCGAGTAGGAGTCGACGCGCAGTCGGGTGGTGAAAGTCCTGGCGGCCTCAGCGGATGATCGCGATGCGTCGCTGCAGCCGCCGGACGAGGAAGGAAACGACGACGCAGATCACGAAATAGACGAGCGCCGCGAAGATGTAGAGCTCGACGTAGCGGCCGTCGCGCTCCGCGATCTTCGAGGCGGCGCCGAGGAAGTCGGTGATCGACAGCACGTAGACGAGCGACGTGTCCTGGAACATCACGATCGTCTGGGTGAGCAGGATCGGCACCATGTTGCGGAACGCTTGCGGCAGCACGATCCGCGCCATCGTCTGCCAGTAGTTGAGCCCCAGCGCGTAGCCCGCCCACACCTGGCCCCGCGGGATCGACTGGATGCCGGCGCGCATGATCTCCGCGTAATAGGCCGCCTCGAACATCGAATAGGTGATGACCGACGAGAGAAACGCGCCGACGCGCACCGGCGTCGGCGAGCGGATGATCCAGGCGCCGATGTACGGGACCAGGAAATAGAACCAGAAGATCACCAGTACCAGCGGCACCGAACGCATCAGGTTGATGTACGCGGTGGCGATCGTCGAGAGCAGCTTGATGCTCGAGAGCCGCATCATCGCGAGCAGCGTGCCGAAGACGATGCCGAGGATGATCACCAGCACGGTGAGCTCGATCGTGAACGCCATCCCGACCTTGATCAGGTACGGGAGGTTGCGGATGATGACGCCGAAGTC
>DASVWR010000187.1:0-3022 GCA_036393115.1 Casimicrobiaceae bacterium | reverse complement strand
GACGAAGATCCACAGCGCGATCAGCGCGAAGGCCGGCCAGCGCCACCGCCCGAGCGGAAGCTCGCGAATGCGTCCGGCCTTGCCCTTGACCGTCGCGTACTTGCGGACGTTCTGCAGCAGCCGGCGCTGCATCAGCACCAGTGGCACGGTCAGTGCGATGATGCACACCGCGACCGCCGCCATCAGGTGATAGGACGGTGTCCCCAGCTTGTTGGTCAGCTTGTACAGATAGGTCGACAGCACGAGGTGCCCCTCGGGGTCGCCCAGCACGAGAGGAAGGCCGAAGAGTTCGAGTCCGAGGAAGAAGATCAACACCGCCGAGAAGAGAAGCGCCGGCATGATCAGCGGCAGGCTGACCGATACCGCGACCCGCAGCGGTGACGCCCCGGCGACTCGGGCCGCCTCCTCGACGTCCGAGCCGAGGTTCTTGAGCGCCGCCGACGCGTAGATGTAGACGTTCGGCACGTGGGTGAGCCCGGCGACCGTCGCCATCGCGAGGATCGAGTAAAGCCCCCACGGCGCCGCTCCGAACAGATCGTTGGACCACACCGAATAGAAGCCGACCGGTCCCGCCGCAACGACGTAGCCGAAGGCGAGCACCATCGGCGAGACGAAGCTCGGCACGAGGATCGCCGGCTCGATCCATCGCTTGCCCGGGAAGTCGGTGCGCTCCATGACGAACGCGAGCACCGCTCCAAGCGGCACCGCAATGGCGGTCATCACCGCTGCGAGCGCGAGCGAGTTACGCAGCGCCGTCCAGAAATCGGGGTCGGCGAAGATGAACCGGTAGGCGTCGAGTCCCGCCTTCTTGGTCGCGTCGAAGAACGGCGCCGACAGGAGGCTCTGGTAGATGATGAGCGAGAGTGGCGCGAGCACCGCTGCCGCAGTGAGCAGGACGGTGAGCCCGCGCGGAACGCGCGCAAGGAAGCGCGCCAGCCCTGAGGGGCCTGCCACCGCGAGCGCGGGATTCGCGAGGCTCGCCATCGGCATTCGCTCGGTGCCCGATCCGCCTGGCGCGGGTCCGGTCGACTCGGTCGTCACGGTCCGCAGCCGCCCCGTACGCGGCGGCTGCGGACCCCTGGGTTACTTCGCTCCCTTCGCGACTTCGGCCTTCCAGGCGTTCAGGAACTCGAGGCGCTTCTTGGGTTCGAGCCAGGACGTGATTTCGGCCGACACGGGGATCGGCTGGACGTGACCGCCGAGTTCCTTGTCGAGCGTCGCGGCGGTGTATTCGGCGTCGACGTCGCTGCGGATCGAGAACAGCTCGACCGCGCCCCCGATCACCTTCTGGCCGCGCTGCGACAGAATGTAATCCTCGAACACCTTTGCCGCATCCGGATGCTTCGCGGCCTTGCTGATGAACATGACGCGCGACAGTACGAGCGTGTAGTCCTTCGGCAGCACGACACCGAGATTCGCGTCTTTCTTCGCGCGCACCAGCGCGTAGGAGCCGAGCACGTTGTAACCCAGGAGGTGCTCGCCCGACGAGACCTTTTCGAGCATGTTGCCGGTGGACGAATAGACGCGGTAATGCGTCGCACCAAAGCCCTTCTCGAGGTCCTTCAATCCCGGAAAATGCAGGCTGTCCTGCACCGCGAACATGAAGCCGACGCCGCTCTTCTCGATGTCGTACGTCGTGACCTTGCCGTTGAACTTCGCGCTCTCGGCATTGAGGATCTTCGCGAACTGTGCGTGGTCCTGCGGGATGTCGCTGCCGGTGACGAGGCGCTTGTTGTAGATGAACACCGCCGGCTCATAGGTGGTGCCGTAGGCCTCGTCGCGGTACACCGCCCACTTCGGAAGCTTCCCCGCTTCGGGTGAGCGGTAGACCAGCGCATGACCCTCGTCGACGAGCTTCAACTGCAGGTCCATCGCCGAGCTCCACATGACGTCGGCAGAGCCCTGGCCCGACGCGGCCTCGGCGATGAAGCGGTTGTACATCTCGGTCGAGTTGAGGTCGTTGTACTCGACCTTGATGCCGGGGAACGCCGCCTCGAAGTCCGCCACCAGCGGGCGCGCCGCCTTGGTGTCGGTCGTGCTGTAGACGATGACCTTGCCCTCGGCTGTGGCCGCCGCGAGCGTCTTCGCGTAATCGGCCGGGTAGCCCGCCGGAACGGACTGCGCGAATGCGGGCAGGCAGACGGCCGCGAGCGCGGCGCACGCGAAGCGGGTGAACATGTACAGCTCCTCCTTGATATTTGGTCGGGGTGAGAGGATTTGAACCTCCGGCCTCTACGTCCCGAACGTAGCGCTCTACCAGGCTAAGCTACACCCCGATGACCTGCGACGGCGCCCGGGATCGAGCGTGCCAATCGGATCCGATCAGTACGTCCGCTGCGCCGCAAAGGCGGCCAATTGTAGCAGAGCAGTGGTCTCCGGCGTGGCGTGCAGCCCGTCGAGGCACGCCGCCGCGTTCTTCGCTTCCGTCGCAGCGCGTTCGCGCGACCAGTTGAGCGCCCCGGTCGCTTCGAGGGCCGCAGTCACGGCGGCGAATTCGCCGCGTCCGCGCTCGGCGACGGCGTGCCGGATTACGCCCTTCTCGGCATCGCGACCGACGGCGAGCGCACGAATGAGCGGCAACGTCATCTTGCCCTCGGCGAGATCGTCGCCGACGTTCTTGCCGATCGCGCCCTCGTCGCCCGAGTAGTCGAGCACGTCGTCCATGATCTGGAACGCGATGCCGAGGTGCAGGCCATAGCGCGCAAGCGCCTCTTCGTGCGCCCGGCCGAGGCCGCCCAGCACCGCGCCGATCCGCGCCGCGGCCGCGAACAACGTCGCCGTCTTGCGCTCGATCACGGCGAGATAGGCGCGCTCGTCGAGCGCCGCGTCGCCGGTGTTCATGAGCTGCATGACTTCGCCTTCGGCGATCCGGTTGGTTGCATCGGCGACGATCTCGAGCACGCGCATGCGACCGACACCGACCATCAGCTGGAATGCGCGCGAGTAGAGGAAGTCGCCGACCAGCACCGAGGCCGGATTGCCGAATGCCGCGTTGGCGGTCGCGTGTCCGCGCCGAAGGTCG
>DASVWR010000186.1:0-29757 GCA_036393115.1 Casimicrobiaceae bacterium | reverse complement strand
TCCCCACCGTACTTCTTCGACAGCACCGACGTGATCGCCGCCGTCAACGTCGTCTTGCCGTGATCCACGTGCCCAATCGTCCCCACGTTCACGTGCGGCTTCGTACGCTCGAATTTGCCCTTGGCCATGATCGCGATTCCTTAGCTTCCTCGTTGAATCCTTCGTGCGGTGGTGGTGCCCATGGTGCGGATTGAACGCACGACCTCTCCCTTACCAAGGGAGTGCTCTACCACTGAGCTACATGGGCGTGCTGTCCGTACCGTTGCGTCCTTCGATCGCGGGGCTCGTCTGGAGCGGGTGAAGGGAATCGAACCCTCGTCGTAAGCTTGGAAGGCTTCTGCTCTACCATTGAGCTACACCCGCGTGTCCCCAGGAGTGGAGGGGGAAGGATTCGAACCTTCGAAGGCAGAGCCGGCAGATTTACAGTCTGCTCCCTTTGACCGCTCGGGAACCCCTCCGTCGAAACATGCGATTCTAGCAGTCGCCGCGCCACCCGGTCAAACGAGCGACACCGCATCGGTCCGAACCGATCTCCCTGGACAATGTCTTTATAATCATCGATCTGGAGCACGACCGCCAGGAATCCGTCGTCGCCGCGGGCGCCCGCCGCCCGCCATGCGAAGCCATGCTCCTCCAACCCCACGCAGGAGGGCGCCATGGGCTGCTGTCACGCCGATTTCGCATTGACCGAGGGATCGGACCGCGGTTTCACCGTCGGCATGCCGACGTTCACGTTCGGGCACGGCGTCCTCGCCGAGGCGGGACCCCATGCGGTCGAGCTCGGATTGCGGCGCGTCGCGCTCTTCACCGATCGCACGCTTGCGGGCGGCGAGCACGTCGCGAAGGTAAAAGCCGCGCTCGCTGCGGCGAAGGTCGATACGGTGGTCTACGACGGCGTCTCGATCGAGCCGACCGATCGATCGCTGCAGGCCGCGGCCGACTTCGCGCGCGAGACGCGTGCCGACGGCTACGTGTCGGTCGGCGGAGGATCGGTGATCGACACCTGCAAGGCGGCGAACCTCTACGCGACGCAGCCCGCCGAGTTCATGACCTACGTCAACGCGCCGATTGGCGGCGGACAGCGCGTCCCCGGCCCGGTGAAGCCGCACATCGCCTGCCCGACGACGTCCGGTACCGGATCGGAGACGACGGGCATCGCGATCTTCACGCTCGCCTCGCTCAGCGCGAAGACCGGGATCATCTCGCGCCGGCTGACACCGACGATCGCGCTCGTCGATCCCGACGTGACGCGCACGCTGCCGGCGAACGTCGTCGCATCGACCGGGTTCGACTGCATGAGTCACTCGCTGGAAGCGATGACCGCGCGGCTCTATCCGCGCAGGCTGAACCGCGCGCAGGGCGCCGATCGACCGGTATCGCAGGGTGCCAATCCGTTCTCCGACGCGCTCGCGCTGCAGGCGCTCGACGCGGTCGGCAGGTTCCTCGTGCGTGCGGTGCGCGACGCGGGCGACACCGAAGCGCGCACCGAGATGATGTATGCGGCGATGCTGTCGGGCATTGCATTCAACGCCTCGGGCTGCCATCTGCCGCATGGGCTTTCGTATGCGGTATCGGGTCTGATCCGCGATTGGCACGTCGATGGCTATCCGGCCGGGCGCAGCCTGCTGCCGCACGGCATGTCGGTCGTGCTCAACAATCCTTCGGTGTGGCGTTACACCGCTCCCGCGCATCCGCAGCGCCACCTCGACTGCGCGCGGGCGCTCGGAGCCGATACGCGCGGGGCAGTGCCCGCTGATGCCGGCGACGTGCTCGCCGGACGCGTCGTCGAATTGATGCGCGCAGCGGGCATTCCGAACGGCCTCGCTGCGCTCGGCTTCGGTGACGCGGACCTCGATGCGCTGGCGACCGGCGCCGAGCCGCAGTATCGCGTGATCAAGAACGCCCCGGTCGACGTCGATCGCGACGCGATCAAACAGCTGTTCCGCGACGCGCTTCGCTACTGGTAGGCGCTGCATCGCGAAGCGCCTCGTCGGCTGCGCCGTCGGCCGCCGCGGGCACGACGCGTGACGCCGGCAGCCGGATCGAGAACGTGCTCCCGCGACCGCGCTCGCTTTCGATTCCGAGCTCGCCGTCGTGGCGCAACGCGACGTGCTTGACGATCGCGAGCCCGAGCCCGGTGCCGCCGGTCGCGCGTGAGCGGCTGCGATCGACGCGGTAGAAGCGCTCGGCGAGGCGCGGCAGGTACTCCGCGGGGATGCCGATCCCGGTATCGGTGACCGCGAACACGCCGCTGCCGTCGGCGTCGATGCGCCAGGACAGGCGGACACGTCCACCGGACGGCGTGTAGCGGATCGCGTTGCTGACGAGGTTGGCGAACGCGCTCGCGAGCTCGTCGCGACTGCCGTGAATGATCGCCGGCCGGCCGGGATCGACGTCGATCGCATGCCGGCCGCGCGACAGGAGCTTCGCCTCGTCCGCCGCCGAGCGTATCAACGGTGCAACCTCGAACGCCTCGTCGATTCGTGGATGGTCGTCGCTCTCGAGCGCCGACAGGGTGAGAAGGTCGGCGACGAGCCGTTGCATGTTGTGGGCCTGCTCCTGCATCAACCCGAGAAAGCGCGCGCGCTGGGCGGGGTCGAGCTCGAGGTCCTGCAGCGTCTCGATGAAGCCGGCGACGACCGTCAGCGGCGTCTTCAGCTCGTGCGACACGTTGGCGATGAATTCGCGGCGCATCCGCGCGACCGCCTCGCGCTCGGTCACGTCGCGCGCCATCAGGAGCTTGCGTCCGGCGGCAAAAGGAACGAGCTGCAGCGCCAGCGTGCGACCCGGGTCGCGCCCCGACGGGACCAGTGCGGCGTCCCCGAAGTCGCCGGCTTCGAGATAGGCGACGAACCCTGGCTGGCGCACGAGGTTCACGATCGGCTGTCCGCGATCGCGCGCGCCGTCGAGGCCGAGCAGCGCCTGGGCGCGCGCATTGGCGACCTCGATCCGGTCGCCGGCGTCGAGCACGACCACACCGTCGGGCATCGCTGCCGCAGCGGCCTGGAAGCGCGCGATCACGTTGCGCAAGTCTCGCTCGTAGACGTTGCGCGCACGAACGCGACGGTGGATCAGCGTGAGCAACGGACCCCACGCGCCGTAGCCGTCGGGAACTCGTGCCTCGGGCGGCCCGGCTGCCCATTCGGCGAGGCGCGAGAGGTGCAACAGGTGGAAGGCCACGATCGCCCCGGCGCCGACGGCGAGTACGACGAGCGCGGCGCCGCTCCCGGCCGCCGCGAGCGTCGCGACCGTCAGCAGGGCCACGGCTGCCGGCCATACGAGGCTCCGGCCGACGAGCGGGCTCATCGGGGCGGGGCGAGGCGATAACCGCTGCCGCGCACGGTCTCGATCATCGACGCAACGCCGAAAGGCTCGAGTGCGCTGCGCAGGCGCCGGATGTGCACGTCGACCGTGCGCTCGTCGATGTCCAGACGATCGGCCCAGACGCGATCGAGAAGCTGCGCGCGCGTATGCACTCGCTCGCGGCGTGCGAGCAGGAAGCGCAGCAGCCTGAACTCGGTCGGCGCGAGCGCGACCTCGCGGCCGCCGACGGTCACGCGCTGCGTCGCGGGATCGAGCGCGAGCGTGCCGGCGACGAGCGGCTCGTCCGCGATCTCCGGCGCGCGACGCCGCAGCACCGACTTGATCCGCGCCATCAGCTCGCGCGGGCTGAACGGCTTCGTCACGTAGTCGTCGACCCACGCCTCCAGACCGGCAATGCGATCGGCCTCCCCGGCGCGCGCAGTGACCATGATGATCGGCAGCTCGCGCGTGAGGGAATCGGCGCGAAGCTCCTTCGCGAACGCGAGGCCGGAGCGCCCGGGGAGCATCCAGTCGAGCAGCATCAGCGCGGGAAGCCCTTCCGCGAGGCGCTTTCGCGCTCCCTCGACATCGGACGCCTCACGCACCTCGAAACCGGCGCCTTCGAGGTGCACGCGCAGGAGCTCGCGGATCGGGGGCTCGTCTTCGACGACCAGGATGGCGATGCGCACGCTTGCGGACAGTGGATCCGATCTCGTCAGGGCTGGGCGATCTCGGCGCGGATCTCGGCGACCGTCGCGTGGCGGACGTCCTTGCCCTTGACGACCTGCACCACCGCCTCGGCGATGTTCTTCGCGTGGTCGCCGATGCGCTCGATCGACTTGGCGATGAACACGATCTCGAGCGCCGGCGTGATCGTGCGCGGATCCTCCATCATGTAGCTTACGAGCTGGCGCAGGATCGACGCGAACGCCGCATCGACGGCGGCATCGCGATCGATCACGTCGGCCGCCGCAACGACGTCGAGGCGGGCGAACGCGTCGAGCGCGAGTCGCAGCATCGTCATCGTCGTGCCGAGCGCCTTGGCGGCGTCGTAGATGCGCACCTGCGCGAGCCTCGCATTGCCCCACGTCTCGACGGCCTTGAATGCGATCTTCTTCACCTCGTCGCCGGTCCGTTCGAGGTCGTTGACGATCTTGCTGACGGTCAGGATCATGCGCAGGTCGACCGCCGTCGGCTGGCGCCTCGCGATGATCTGCGCGCACTGCTCGTCGATCGCCACCTGCAGCCGGTTGATTGCCGCCTCGTCGGCGCCGACCGCGTCGATCAGCCCGCCATCGTCCTCCTTCTCGAGCGCGGCGGTGGCGCGTATCAGCTGCTGCTCGACGACGCCACCCATCGACAGGACGCCGCTGCGGATCGATTCCATCTCGGCGTCGAACTGCTTGTTGGTGTGCTCGGTCATGATCGTGCTCCGCTAGCCGAAGCGGCCGGTGATGTAGTCCTCGGTCTCCTTGCGCTGCGGCCGCAGGAAGATCCGGTCGGTGTCGCCGTACTCGATCAGCTCGCCCAGGTACATGTATGCGGTGCGGTCGGACACCCGGGCCGCCTGCTGCATGTTGTGGGTGACGATGGCGATCGTGTATTCGGCCTTGAGCTCGGTGATGAGCTCCTCGATCTTCGCCGTCGAGATCGGGTCGAGCGCAGACGTCGGCTCGTCGAGCAGCAGCACCTCGGGGCGTACCGCGACCGCGCGCGCGATGCACAGCCGCTGCTGCTGGCCTCCCGAGAGCGCCGTGCCGCTCTGGCGCAGCTTGTCCTTCGCCTCGTCCCACATCGCCGCCTTCGTGAGCGCCCACTCGACGCGCTCGTCCATGTCGCGCGCCGACAGGCGTTCGTACAGGCGGACGCCGAACGCGATGTTGTCGTAGATCGACATCGGGAACGGCGTCGGTTTCTGGAACACCATGCCGACCGTCGCGCGCAGCAGATTGAGGTCGGTCTTCGCGTCGAGGATGTTCTCGCCGTTGAACAGGATCTTCCCGGTCGCGCGCTGATTCGGATACAGCGAATACATCCGGTTGAGCGTGCGCAGCAGCGTCGACTTGCCACAACCCGACGGGCCGATGAACGCCGTCACCTCGCGCTCGCCGATGTCCAAATCGATCGCCTTCAGGGCCTGGAAGGCGCCGTAGTAGAAGTCGAGGCGGCGAACCGACATCTTTGGCGGCCGCCTTACGGCTTCGTCGGGCGGGTCCTGCGCTTCACGCGCATCCCGTGCGTCGGCGTGCAGGGATCGATCAGCGTCGTGCGCCGGCCGACTGACGTGCGCGGGCGCCGGCATCGAATCGCGATCGTTCATCGTCGAATGCGAGGTCAGCGCTGGCCGCGGTGCCGAAATGCGGTGCGGGCCAGGATGTTCAGCACCAGCACCGAGAGGGTGATCAGGAGGGCGGCGGCCCACGCCAGCGCCTGCCAGTCCGCGAACGGGCTCATCGCGAACTGGAAGATCACTACCGGCAGATTCGCGATCGGTGCGTTCATGTCGCCGCTCCAGAACTGATTGTTGAGCGCAGTGAACAGGAGGGGGGCGGTCTCACCGGAGATTCGCGCGACGGCGAGCAGGACGCCGGTGATCACGCCGCCGCGTACCGCCTTCAGCGTCACCATCAGGACCACCCGCCACATCGGCGCGCCGAGCGCGACGGCCGCCTCGCGCAGGCTGCTCGGCACCAGGCGCAGCATGTTCTCGGTCGTGCGCACGACCACCGGGATTGCGATCAGCGCGAGGGCCATCGACCCCGCCCAGCCCGAGAAGTGGCCCACCCGCACGACGTAGACCGTGTAGATGAACAACCCGAGCACGATCGATGGTGCCGAGAGCAGCATGTCGTTGACGAACCGGGTCACCTCGGCGAGCGGACGATGGCCCCCGTATTCCGCGAGCCAGATGCCCGCGAGGATTCCGATCGGCGTGCTGATCAGGGTCGCGGTCGCGACGATCACCACACTGCCATAGACCGCGTTCGCGAGCCCGCCGCTCGAGCCGGGAGGGGGTGTCATCTGCGTGAAGAGCCCAGCCGAGATGGCTCCGAGTCCGCGGCCGAACAGGATCACGAGGATCCACAGGAGAAACAGCATGCCGACGGCCATCGCCGCAAGCGACATCGCGAGATTGAACCGGTTGACCCACAAGCGCCGGCGGTAGATCGCGCGCCGGGTGTCGCTCACGTGCGCGCCCCTTCGCGCCGCGCAAGGCGCGCGATCAGGATGCGCGACGCAGCCAGCACGACGAGCGTCAGCGCGAACAGCACCAGCCCCAGCGCGATCAGCGACGCGCGATGCACGGGATCCGCGGCCTCGTTGAACTCGTTGGCGAGCGCGGATGCGATCGAGTTTCCGGGCTCGAACAGCGACGCATGGATCCTGAACGCATTGCCAATCACGAAAGTCACCGCCATCGTCTCGCCGAGCGCGCGGCCGAGACCGAGCATGATTCCACCGATCGCACCGACGCGCGTGTATGGGAGCACCACGTGCCTCACGACCTCCCACGTCGTGCAACCGACTCCGTACGCCGATTCCTTGAGCACCGGTGGCACCACCTCGAACACGTCGCGCATCACCGACGCGATGAACGGAATGATCATCACTGCCAGGATCACGCCCGCTGCGAGGACACCGATACCGACCGGAGCGCCCCGGAACAGTGGTCCGATCAACCACAGCCGGCCGAGCGTCGCCGTCAGGGTGGGCTGGATGTGATCGGCGAAGAACGGCGCGAACACGAACAACCCCCACATGCCATAGATGATCGATGGCACCGCGGCCAGTAATTCGACCGCCGTGCCGAGCGGCCGCCTCAACATTACCGGACACATCTCGGTCAGGAAGAGTGCGATGCCGAAGCTCACCGGGACGCCGACGACGAGCGCGATCGCCGAGGTAACCAGTGTGCCGTAGACCGGCGCAAGCGCGCCGAACTCCAGCTTGACCGGGTTCCAGACGTTCGTCACGAAGAACGCCGGACCGAAACGTTGCAGTGCGGGCGCCGCCGCGACCGCCAGCGACGCGATGATTCCGAGGAGCAACGCGAACACCAGCATCGCGAAGAATCGCGTCGTCTGCTCGAACAGCGGATCCTGCCAGCGCGCCGGTGCCACGCGCTCCGACCCGGGTTCCGGCAGGGTGTGCGGACCGGCCCGCAATCGCTGCGGGCCGGTCCCAAGCGCTAAGCGGCGGGTCGGCATCGATGGCGCCCCCGTGTTCGAGGCCGCCATCATAGTCCCCCGGTCATTTCCAGATCGGCGTCCCCGAGGAATCCTTGATTCCGGACTTCCATTCGGCGGCGATCATTTCTACAACGTTCGCCGGCAGCGGCACGTAATCGAGTTCCTCGGCCATCTTCTGGCCGTTGTGGAACGACCAGTCGAAGTACTTCAGCGCCTGATCGGCGCGCGCCGGATTCCCTGCAACCTTGTGCATCAGCACGAAGGTCGCACCCGCGATCGGCCAGGTCGTCTTGCCGGGCTGATCCGTGATGATCACGTAAAAGCCTGGCGCGTTCTTCCAGTCGGCGTAGGCTGCCGCCGCCTGAAAGGACGCGATGCTCGGCTGAACGTACACGCCCTCGCGATTCCCAACCAGCGCAAAGGTCATCGAGTTGTTCTTCGCATACGCGTACTCGACGTAGCCGATCGAGCCCTTGATACGCTGGACGTAGGCGGCGACGCCCTCGTTGCCTTTGCCGCCCACCCCTTCCGGCCAGGAAACGGCGGTGCCCGAGCCGACGTTGTCCTTCCAGCCTGCGCTCACTTTGGAGAGGTAATTGGTCCAGATGAACGTCGTCCCGGATCCATCGGAGCGCCGCACGACGGTGATCGGCTCGGCCGGCAGCTTCAGCGCGGGATTGAGCTTCGCGATCGCGGGATCGTTCCAGCTCTTGACGCTACCGAGGTAAATGTCGGCGAGCAGCGTCCCGCTCAGCTTGAGCGCGCCTGGCGCAACACCTTCGAGGTTCACGACCGGCACCACGCCACCCATGATCGCCGGAAACTGGACGAGGCCCGCCTTGTCGAGATCGGCGACAGTGAGCGGCATGTCGGAGGCTCCGAAGTCGACGGTCTTCGCCTTGATTTGCGCAATGCCCGCGCCAGATCCGATCGATTGATAGTTGACCTCGGGGCCACCCGCGGCATGGTAGGCCGCCGACCAGCGCGCGAGGATCGGATATGCGAAGGTCGAGCCCGCGCCGGTGATTCCTGCGGCGCTCGCCGCAGACGCGGCAGCCAGCGTCGCGACCGCTGCGATCCTTGCCAATGCATTCATCATGAATTCGTTCTCCGTATACCCCGGTTAACTCCGGGACGCCGGCATTGTCCGATGCGGATGTGACGGAACGATGACAACGCCTCGAGCGACGGTGCGCAAGAGACTGCCTCGAAGGACCGACGCGCCTGACACATGCATGTCACATTCGCTCGCTAGTCTTCGACGGCATGGGGTGGAACGAAGGCGTGCGCGACACTGGCCTCGATCGGCCAGGTCGACGCCGCAACAAATACCGCCCCGCCCATCTGCCTGCAATGCGTGCGGCGGCACGCGCCGGAAGGAGCGTACGGTGAATGCGACGGCGAGAGCATCGAGAGCCGCCCAGAGGCATGCGTGGGCCTGGCAGGCGCTCTACCTGAGCCGGCAGGCGCAGTTGCCTGCGCCGATCGAACGGGTGCCGGCGCACCGCGTGCACGCGCGACCAGGCATCGCTTCCACGTTTGCGCGAGGGCCGGCCCCGACCCACGCATGGCTGCTCCGCGCCACCGCATCTGTGCGATGACACGCGCACGCTCGCAAGCTGCCCTGGTGCTCGGATCTGACGAGGTTGCGTCAGCGATCGCGCGGGCGCTGCATCGCACCGGTTACCGCGTGGTGCTCACCGACGAGATCGATCCGCCCTGCCCGCTGCGCACATTGTCCTACGTCGACGCCTGGTACTTTGGCGCCGCGGAACTCGATGGCGTCGGTGCGTGCTTCTGTTCGTCGATCAAGAGCGTGCCCGAAGTGATCGACCGCAAGCGGCTCGTCGCCGCCACCGCCTGGTCGTGGGAAGGAATCATCCGGGCGCTGACGCCAGCGTTGCTGGTCGACGCGCGGGCCGCCAACGGAGGCATCGCCAGCGCATTGCGGGGCATCCCCGGCAAGCCGTTTTTCGTGGTCTGCGGCCCCGTCGCCGGCGGTCGCGACGAAGCGGTGGTCGCGATCGACCCATCATTCGGTCCATCTGCCGGACGGCCTTTACGCTCGCGCGCGTCGGCAACGGACCTGCGCCTGCCCTGGCGACTCGACGGTGCCAACGCGAAAGGTTGGGTCGTGTCGCCTTGCGACGGACGGTTTCACACTGATCTGCGCGTTGGCGCCGACGTCACGGCGGATTGCGTGATCGGAACGATCCAGGGCGTTCCCTTACGTGCCGGCGTGGCGGGTCACGCCGCGGCCTTCACGTTGCGAGGCGCGCGGGTGGCCGCCGGTCAGCTCGTCGCCGTGATCGACGAAGATCCGGCGTCTTCGAAGGTCGACGCTCTCTCGCGCCGCGCCGAGCGGGTCGCCAACGGTGTGATCGCGTCGCTCAGCGGAGAAAAGCACCGGGCAGCTCTCGCCGAATCGGCCGCCTGACGGTCGGCATCATCGCATCCGACGCGCCGAGAGGCTGCTCGCCGCTGCTCGGGTTGACCCTTATGGCGTCTTCGGCGTCGTGTACGCGACTTCCTTCTGGAATGGCTTCCAGACGGTTTCGTAGCCGACGAACCCCTTCTCGTTCGGCGCCATCTGCCGCGTCGTATAGAAGGGCGTCTTGCCGTCGGGAACCTTGGTGATTGGCTTTTGCTCGCTCATCGGTCACCTCCATGGGTGCAAAGTCGGGAAATGTGACTCATCAGGAAACGGGGCGCATCAGCGACGGGTCGACGTCGGGTGCAGCGCCGGTCACGCCGCCGGCTTTCATCTCGTCATCGGTCGCGTCGCGCACGGTCAGGATCTCGAGGGTAAAGACGACCTCGCGCCCGCAGAGCGGATTGTTGCCGTCGACCGTCAATGTCTCGGCATCGATGCGCGTCACGACGAAGCTGCGGGTCTCGCCCTTGTCGTTCTCCATCAGGATCGAGGTGCCGACCTGCCGGTACTCGTCGGGGACATTTTCGAGGCGATCAGTAAAGACCAGCGACTCGTCTCTCGGGCCGAAGATCCGATTGCCGTCGATCGGCACATCGATCACGTCGCCGGCAACTCTGTCCTCGAGCTCCTTGTGGACCGAAGGGGCGAGGATCTCGTTGTGACCGTGAACGTAGCCCAACGGGAATTCGACGCGAGTGAGAACGTGCCCCGATTTCCGGTCGGTCACCCTGTAGGTGAGCTCGACGAACTTGCCGTCCTCGATGGCCTCACGCATGTCGATTCCGGGTGCGCTCGCGTTCAGGATCTCAGCGGGACCTAGAAGATGGATGCCGCGAAGATCCTGACCTCGCCATCCTCGTAGCCGAGGACGAGCCTGCCGAGCCATTCGCCCGCCTTCTTCGTGCTTCGCTGGCGGTAGAGAACCGTCACGTGCTCGCCTCGGCGGATGATGCCGAGATAGTCGGGATTCTCGGCGAGGTTCCTCGCGAGCTCGCTGTTGGCGAACTGGTGATTGACGACGACCTGGTTCATCGCGAGCGCGAGCGATTTCGCGAACCTCCTGACGAACTCCCCGTACTTGCCTTCGTTGGAATGCCTGAGAAGATCGCGCCACAGGGGATCGGCGATGGCGCGTATCTCGTCGTCGGTCTTCTCGATGATGTTCAAGCCGGAAGCTTCTGCGCCGGCGCCCGGTCGCCGGTCGTCGCGTCGTCGTCCCCGACCAGGTGGTAGCAGGGTGCCCGCTCCATCGCGTATTCGCCGGTTTCGGGATCGCGGCGCGAAACGGTCAGCACGTGCCAATTCTCGTCGTCCACCTTCATCGCGTCGCCGCGGTAGTAGTAACCGGGCCAGCGCGTCTCCTTGCGGAACAACGTGTGCTGGGTCACGCACTCCGCAGCGCGGTGGCGGTGCTTCAGCTCCCACGCACGCAGCAACTCGTGCAGATCCTTCGCGGCCAGGCACTCGAGATCCTCCTCCATGATCGCAAGCTTCTTGAGGCCGATGTTCAGGAGCTTCTCGTTGGTCATGTAACCGACGGTATAGCCGCCGCAATACTCGTCCATCAGCTTCTGCAGGCGGTCGAGGCCCTGCTGCGGATTGATGTAGTGCGGGTTGACCGTACCCGCAACGACCGCATTGCGGTAGATCCGGTAATGCTCGAGAGGCTTGTAGATCTCTTTCCGGCGACGCTCGATTTGCGCATCGGATACGACGATGCCTTCGGCTTTGCCGTCGTCGATGTACCTGCAGGCAGCCTTCGCGGCGAGACGGCCTTCCGTGAACGAGCCCGACGAGAACGCGTGCGGCGTGCCGCCGACCGCATCGCCCGCGCCGAACAGGCCTTCGACCGTCGTCATGCGGTTGTAGCCCCAGAAATACTCGGGCGGGGAGACGTCCTCCGGACCCGAGCACCAGGCGCCCGAGCACGTCGCGTGCGAGCCCATGACGTAGGGCTCGGACGTGGTCAGCTCGGGGTTCTCGTTCCTGGGATCGACGTCGGTCGCGGCCCACAGGACCGCCTGCCCGACCGTCATACCGAGGAAGTTTTCCCAGCCGACCTCTTCCAGGTGTGGATCCTGGAAGGCCTTCATCGTCACCATGTGGATCGGGCCGCGGCCGGCGGCCACTTCGCTGATGATGCAATGGTTGCGCAGGCAGGTCGGGATGGGCCGATGCGTGAGGTGCGAAGCTTCCGGGTCGAGATACTCCTTGCCGACCATCTTCTGCAGCTCGGGGAACCATTTGGATTCGTACTCTTCGCCGAGGGCGTTTTGCGTGTAGGTCTTCAGGTGCAGAAAGTAGGCGCCGACCGGGCCGTAACCGTCCTTGAAGCGCGCCAGCACGATCCGGTTTTCCATCTGCGTCATCTTGGCGCCGGCGTTGATCATCAGCCCATAGGCCGACGCCGACGACCATGGCGCGTACCAGGTGCGGCCGGCCCCTTCACCGGTCGAACGCGGCTTGAAAATGTTCGAGGCACCGCCTGCGCCGCAAATCACCGTCTTCGACTTGAAGACATGGTAGTTGCCGGTGCGGACGTTGAAGCCGACCGCCCCGGCGACCCGGTTCGGCCTCGTTTCATCCATCAGGAGGTGGGTGACGCAGATGCGATTGAAGATCTTGTCCGCTGATTTCCTGGCAGCCTCGGCGACGATCGGCTTGTACGACTCGCCGTGGATCATGATCTGCCAGCGCCCTTCGCGCAGGTAGTGCCCGGTTTTCGGGTTCTTCATGATCGGCAGGCCCCACTCCTCGAACTGATGCACGGTGGAGTCGACGTGACGGGCCATGTCGAACAGCAGGTCTTCGCGCACCAGCCCCATCAGGTCGATGCGGGCGTAGCGGACATGATCCTCGGGATTGTTCTCGCCCCAGCGGGTGCCCATGTAGCAATTGATTGCGTACAAACCCTGCGCGACCGCACCGGAGCGATCGATGTTGGCCTTCTCGGCAACGACGATCTTCTTGTTCTGACCCCAGAACCGCGCTTCCCATGCGGCACCCGTGCCGCCAAGACCTGCACCGACGACGAGGATATCGATGCCGTCTTCGATGATCGTGTGATAGGCCATCAGTCGTACACGCCTTTCTCGACCGCTAAGCGGAACGCGTTGCGAGGCCACCCGCCGCGCGGGTCGGGGTCGTTTCCGACGAGGTGGCCGGATAGATGTCCTTCTGATGCGTTTCCGGCACGAACCACATCACGATCAGGCTGAACAATGCGACGGCCACCATGTACACCGCGAAACCCCATGGCTCGCCGCCCGTGTACTCGATCAGCGCGACACCGATCAATGGCGTCAGGCCACTCGCGTAGATGCCCGAAAACTGGTAGACGCTGCCCACCCCCGTGTAGCGGACGCGGGTATCGAAGAGCTCCGACCAGAACGAGGCGAGCGGCGCATAGATCGCCGAGTAGATGATTCCGAGCCCGAGCACGATGCTGAGCCAGATCAGCGGCGTCGAGCCGGTGCGAATCAGGGCGAACGAAGGAAACGTGAAAAGCGCGATCGCGGCGACTCCGGTTCCATAGACCGCCTTGCGACCAAAGCGGTCCGACAGATGCCCGTAAAGGGGGACCAGGAAGACGCCGAACGCCGCGCCGATGACGATGCCGTTGAGAACGACGGTCTTGGCTACATGGACGTATTGGGTCGCATAGGCCACCGCAAGAACCGCGTAGGCATTGAAGGTCAGGCCCTCGATCCAGCGCATGCCCATGCCCTGGAGAACCTGCTTCTTATGCGTACGCATCAGGTCGAAGAAGGGGATCTTCGATTCCTCCTGGGCTTGCTTGATCTTGGTGAAGGCAGGGGTCTCGAGCACCTGAAGCCGGATGTACACGCCGATGACGGCGAGCACGATCGTCGACAGGAAGGCGATCCGCCAACCCCAGGCGAGGAACGCTTCGTTGGGTAGCTGCGACAGCAGACTGAACATGCCGGACGCGAGGAGCAGCCCGGCAGGCACGCCGACCTGCGGCCAGCTTCCGTAGTAGCCGCGGCGCCCGCGCGGAGCGTACTCCACCGCCATCAGCACCGCCCCGCCGTACTCGCCACCGACGCCGATCCCCTGGAACACGCGCATCAGGATCAGCAGGACCGGAGACCAGAGACCCACCTGGGAATAGGTCGGCAGCAGCCCGATGATGAAGGTTGCGACACCCATGATCACCATGGTCAGCACCAGCATGGTTTTGCGACCGATCCTGTCACCCAGGTGCCCGAACAGAATGGCCCCGAACGGACGCGCCAGATAACCGACCGCAAACGTCGCAAATGCGACGAGCTGTCCGATTGCCGGCGGCAGATTGGTGAAGAAGAGCTTGTTGAATACCAGGGCCGCGGCGGTTCCGTAGATGAAGAAGTCGTACCACTCGATCGTCGCTCCGATCGAAGAGGCCATCGCGACCCGGGTAACCGAATGTGCGGCCACTTCCTCTGCGCGTGAATCTGCCAGGCTTGGATTCATCAATTTCGCTCCCCTTGAAAGTAAGATCGCTTATCCGGCACGATGCCCGGCAAACGTCAGTAGTACACGCCTTTCTTGAGTTTTAGGCCAGCGTCCTTGAGGGTGCGCAGGCCGCCATCATCCATCCGGATGTATTTCGGCTCGTTGTACAGGAGCTGGCCGTCGCGCATGTCCCTGCTCGGCGCGGGAGCATCGGCAAGCCTGGGAATCGCCGTGCCCCAGGGCTTCGTCGTGATCGGCGACAGGAAGTTCTTCTCCGTGCCGTCACGAAACTTGATCCTCCAGGCGATCGTGCCTTTGCGCTCGTCGCGGTCGACGCGAACGCTATGGCCGAGCGGTGCGAAGTCGGCATATCCGCGCACGTCGATCGCATGCTGGGGACAGGCCTTCACGCACGAGTAGCACTCCCAGCACATGTTCGGCTCGAGGTTGTAGGCCCGGCGATAGGTCGGGTCGATGTGCATGATGTCGGACGGACAGATATCGACGCAGTGTCCGCATCCGTCGCACCTCGTCATGTAGACGAAGGTAGGCATGAGTCGGCTCCTTGAAGAGTTCCGATCGGGCTTGCGGCCCGTCTTCTAGTAGTGGTGGGGCGCCTCGCGCTTGATGCCGAGCCCCATGTCCATCGGAGCGTCCTGCAGCAGCTCCATCGAGTGCCGTTTCCGTTGCTCGGGATCGTCACGGCTCTGCGTCGGCAGATTCTCGGCCGTGCCGTTGGCCCTCGATACCCGCTTCTCGAAAGCTGCCGCCGGCTTGAAGAACATGTGGGCGAACTTCGACCACGGCACTCCGCCGAAAAGCACGATCGTCGCGATGATGTAGAGCCAGAAGAGAACGCCGGTGCCGCCGCCCGTGGCCGCCCAGATCACCGCGAGCGTCACGCTCGCAAGGAGCGACAGGACGAAGAGATCCGCCTTCATGAGGCGCAAGGACGAGTGACCTTCCGCGGCGACGTCCACGCGTATGAAGAACCAGAACCAGTAGCAGCCCACCAGCACCATCAGCGCGCCGATCCACCACAAGAGCGGCCAGATCGCCGGCGTCGGCGTGGCGTCGGTCGGGTAGCCGAACACCATGACCGCCGTCGCCACCAGGTAGAGAACGAAGCCGTACATGCCGAGGAGATGCGCGATCCGGCGCTTCGGGTTGCAGAACTCGCCCGACGTGAGCACGTCGACGACCGCGGTCTGCACGGCGATCGACATGAGCTCGCCGCCGCCCACCGGGCGGCCCTTGCCCTTCGACTTCTGCATATTGGCGAAGAAATACTTCGCGCTGCCCTTGTGGGCCATGTCGAAGAGCGTCCCGGCGACGACGAGCAGCGCCATTACCACCAGGAACCACTGCAGGAAGCCGGCAGGCAGCGACGCGGCCGCGGCGGCGAACGGATTGACGCTCAGCATGGAATCTTCTTCCTCGTGAGTTCTGATCCCGGAACGAAGCGGACCGGCGGTTCCGACGGGCGAATCTCCCATGGACGCACGCCGCACGCCAATTCAATTCCTTTATCCCGCAATAAGTGCGCCGTCATGTTGCATGGCACAACGCGAGTGCCCGGCCGGTGCGATCCGCAGGCGTATCATGGGCGTGCTGGGTTGCAGCGCGGGAGTGCAGCGCATCATGCCGGACCGTCGATTCCAGGCCTTTCTAGCGGTCGCCAAGCACCGGTCGTTCACCAGGGCCGCCGATGCACTGTGCATGACGCAGCCGGCGGTGACCTTCCAGATCCGCCAGCTCGAGGAGCACTTCAATACCCGCCTCTTCGACCGGGTCAATGGGCGCATCGCGCTCACTCCGGCCGGCCGCATCGCGCTCGAGTACGTCGAGCGGATCCTCGAGCTCTCGTCGGACCTCGACGCGCGCGTGAAGGAATTGAACGGGCAGGAAGCGGGTCCTCTCGCGATCGGCGCCAGCACGACGGTCGCCGAGTTCCTGCTGCCGCGCATCATCGGCGAATTCACGTCGCAGCATCCGGGGATCATCCCGCAGCTCATCGTCGCGAACTCCGAGTCCGTCCAGGCACGGGTGGCCGAGCGCGCCCTCGACCTCGGCTTCATCGAAGGCGATTCGCACCTGCGCACGCTCGTCACCGACGTGTGCTGCGACGACGAGCTGCAGGTCGTCTGCGTTCCGAGCCATCCGCTCGCCAAGCGCGGCAGGGCGACACCCGACGCACTCGCCCGCTATCCGTACATCGGCCGGGAGCCGGGGTCGGGCACGCGCGAGGTGATCGACCGCTATCTGCAGGCGGCTGGGCTGACGCTCGATTCGCTGCAACTCGTGATGGAGGCGAGCAGTCCCGAGGCATTGAAGGGTCTCGTCGCGACCGGGCTCGGCATCGCGATCATTTCACGCGCGACGGCCGAGAAGGAGGTGCGCCTCGGCGACCTCGTGCAGATTCCGCTCGAGCCGCCGCTTCTGCGGCACCTGTCGGTCGTCTATCCGCGCGAACGGATCCTGTCGCGCGTCGTCGTCGAGTTCGTCCGCTTCGCGAAGGAGCGCCTTGCTGCCGGCACGAACCCGGGCGAGGTCGCTTCAGCGCGCCGAGTGACCGGTGGCGCGGACCGCGACCTTGTCGCGCGGGTCGAGTGACGCGTAATACGCGCGCAGGATTTCGAGCACTTCCGGGCGGCTGAACTCGGGCGGCACCGCGCTTCCCTCGGACAGCCACATCCTGAGCTTCGACCCCGAGACGAGCAGCCGATCGGCGTCCTCGTGCGGGCAGGTGCGGGCCGAGGCCATGCCTCCGCAGCGATAGCACCAGAACGTCCAGTCGATGCGCAGCGGCTCTATCGCGAGCGCGTCGCGGGGAATCGTGTCGAAGATCCGGTGCGAGTCGAACGGACCGTAATAGCTCCCCACGCCGGCGTGATCGCGACCCACGATCAGGTATGCGCAGCCGTAGTTCTGCCGGAAGAGCGCGTGCAGGAGCGCCTCGCGCGGCCCGGCGTAGCGCATGTCGAGCGGGTAGCCCGCCTGCATGACGGTTCCGGGCCTGAAGTACTTGTCGATCAGCGTCGCGATCGCGCGCGTGCGAACGTCGGCCGGGATGTCGCCGGGCTTCAGATTGCCGAGCAGCGAATGCACGAGCACGCCATCGCAGACCTCGATCGCCACCTTGACGAGGTATTCGTGCGAGCGGTGCATCGGATTGCGCGTCTGAAAAGCCGCGACGCGCGACCAGCCGAGGCGCTCGAACTCGGCGCGGGTCTCGGCCGGCGTCTTGAACAGCGCGCCGTAACGCTCGCCGAATCCCCCGTCGCCGAGCACCCGGACCGGCCCGGCGAGGTTGACCTCGCCCTGCTCCATCACCATTCGCACGCCCGGATGCGCGGCATCGGTGGTCTTGAACACCGACTGGCATTCGCGCGCCTTGTCGATCCGGTACTTCTCGGCGACGGTCATCGTCGCGAGGATCGTCCCTTCGTCGGGATCGACCAGCGCGACGTCGTCGCCGTCGGCGATCGAGGCGGCCGTCGCGGCATCGGTCGAAAGCGTGATCGGGATCGGCCAGAACACGCCGTCGGACGTGCGCATGTCGTCGCAGACGCTCTGCCAGTCGGCGTGCGACATGAAGCCGGCGAGCGGGGTGAAGCCGCCGATGCCGAGCATCACGAGATCGCCTTTCTCGCGCGACGTGACGCGGAGCTGGCGCAGTTTTCCGGCACGCGCGAGCTCGTCGGCGTGACGGGCGCCATCGAGGCGCAACGGTCGCAGGTCGCCGCTCCCGTGCGGCGGGACGAGATGAGTCATGGCAGTCGCCTGCTCGGGTCGATCGGTGCGGCCAAGCTAACGCAACGAGCACGTCCTGTACCGCGAAAATGCTGATGGCCCCATAAAGAGCGCGCGCGACGCGCACCGTGGGCTATGATCGGCGCCGATGAAGATCTGCATCGTCTCGGATAGCCACGATCGCGCCGACCCGCTGGCGCGCGCGGTGCGCGAAGCCGTCGCCGAGGGGGCCGGGGCGGTCATCCACTGCGGGGACATCATCGGCACGCAGACGCTCGGCGCCGCGCTCGCGGCCGGCCTGCCGATGCACGTGATCCACGGCAACAACCTCGGCGACCCGGTTTCGCTCTGCCGCTGGATGCGCGAGCGCGGCGGTCAGCTCACCTACCACGGCGCCGACGCGCGGATCGAGCTCGGCGGACGGCGCATCTTCGTCGTGCACTACCCGGAGTACGGCTACGCGATGGCGTGCACCGGAGACTGGGACCTCGTCTGCTGCGGCCACTCCCACGTCGCGGCTGCCGAAGAGGTGGCAACGGTCAAGGGCACCAGCACCTGGCTCGTCAATCCCGGCACCGTCGCCGGCCTCGCCGCGCCGGCGACATGGATGCTCGGCGATCTCGCGACGATGCGCTTCGAGTTGCGCGACCTCGGCGCCTGAGGTCATGGCGAAGGCCGGTTCTGGTTACGGTCGCCTCCCCCTGTCGGCCTACGCGCGCACCCGCGTCGCATGCGCCGGCGTCTACACCGGCTTGCGCCGCGTCGGCTGCCTGATCGCCGGAACGCAGAAGGGCGGCACGACGGCGCTGGCGTCGTACTTCTACGAGCATCCGGAGATCTCCATTCCGGAGACCAAGGAAGTTCACTTCTTCGACTCGGAGTGGGTCTTCGAAACATCCGCCGTAGACTACGCGGGCTACCACGCGCAGTTCCCGGTCGGCGCGGACACACGCGTACTCTGCGACGCGACGCCGATCTACATGTACTGGAATCCCGCGCCCGAGCGCATCCGGCGCTACAACCCCGCGATGAAATGGATCTTCGTTCTGCGTGATCCGATCGAGCGCGCTTATTCGCATTGGAACATGCAGCGCGCCAAGGGTCGCGATGCGCTCGACTTCCTCGAAGCGATCACGACCGAGAGCGACCGCTGCCGCGCAGCGCTGCCGCTGCAGCACCCCTGGTGGTCCTACGCCGACCGCGGCTTCTACGCGCAGCAGCTTCGTCGGATCCTGCAGTTCTTCCCCGCCGAGCAATTGCTGGTCCTGAAGTCGGAGGACCTCCGAAGCGATCCCGCGGCGGTACTCGAACGCGTCCGGGCGTTCCTCGGCATCGCAGCCTTCGGGCCGGCCGCATCGCGGGACATCTATGCGGGTCGATACCCGATGGGTCCCGAAACCGAAGCGCGCCGGCTGCTCGCCGAGCGCTTCGAACCCGACGTGCGCGACCTCGAGCGACTCTTCGGACTCGACTGCAGCGGCTGGCTGCGGGAGAGCCGCGGATAGCTGCGTCGCCGCGCGTGTCCAGGGATTATCATCCGAGCTGAGGCGGCGCTGCCGCGCGGCCGGAGGAGCTCTCTCCAGGAGACGATGATGGGTCACGCCGACTACACGCTGCACAACGAAACCCCGGGCACGACGCTGTCGCTCGACGAGCTGTGGATGCCCTTCACGTCGAACCGCGAGTTCAAGGCCGATCCGCGCATCGTCGTGCGCGCCGAGGGCATGCACTACTGGGACGATCGCGGCAGGAAGATCATCGACGCTTCGTCGGGCCTGTTCTGCTGTGCGGCCGGGCACGCGCGCAAGGAGATCGCCGAAGCGGTCCACCGGCAGCTTCTGGAGCTCGACTTCGTTTCGCCGTTCCTGCGCGCGCACCCCAAGAGCTTCGAGCTCGCGCGCCGCGTCGCCGAGCTCACGCCGGGCGATCTCAACCGGATCTTCTTCGTGAACTCGGGCTCCGAGTCGATCGACACCGCGATGAAGATCGCGCTCGCCTATCACCAGGCGCGCGGAGAGGCGGGACGCACGATGTTCGTCTCGCGCGAGCGCGCCTATCACGGCGTCAATTTCGGCGGCGTCGCGCTGTCGGGGATCGTCAACAACCGGCGGCGCTACGGGCTCGGGGTGCCGGGCGTCGTGCACATGCGCCACACGCACCTTCCCGAGAACCGCTTCACCCCAGGCCAGGGCGCGCACGGCGCCGAGCTCGCCGACGACCTCACGCGCTTCGTCAACCTGTACGGAGCCGAGAATATCGCGGCGTGCTTCGTCGAGCCGATCGCCGGCTCGTCGGGATGCCTCGTTCCGCCGCAGGGCTACCTCGAACGCCTGCGCCGGATCTGCGACGCCCACGGAATCCTGCTCGTGTTCGACGAGGTGATCACCGGCTTCGGCCGCACCGGTCAGGTGTTCGCAGCGCAGAGCTTCGGCGTCACGCCGGACCTGATGACGATGGCGAAGGCGCTCACCAACGCCGCGCAGCCGATGGGTGCGGTCGCCGTCTCGGAGCGCGTCCACGACGCCATCATGAACGCGGCCCAGGCAGGCTCGATCGAGCTGTTCCACGGCTACACCTATTCCGGTCACCCGGCCGCCTGCGCCGCGGGGCTCGCGACGCTCGACATCTATCGTCGTGACGGGCTCTTCGAGCGCGCGAGCGCGCTGTCGCCGCGCTTCCTCGACGCGATGTTCTCGCTGAAAGGGCTGCCGCACGTCACCGACATCCGCGGCTACGGCCTCTTCGCCGCCTTCGACCTCGAGCCCGACGGCGCACCCGGCCATCGCGGCTTCGTATTGCAGAAGCGGCTCTTCGACAACGGCCTCAACCTCAAGACGACCGGTGATACCTGCCTCGTCGCGCCGCCGTTCGTCGCGACCGACAGCGACATCGACGAGATCGCGTCAATCCTGCGCAGCACGCTGGCAGGCGGCTGATGCGCCGGAAGGCGATCGGCGCAACCGCGGCGTCGCGCCGCTTCGCCGGCGTGCTCGTTCCGGTCGTGGCGCTCGCGACGCTCTCCTTCGGCGCGCTGGAGCTCGGCGCACGGCAGGCGTCGGCGCAGACGACGAAAGCGCACCGGCCGCCGGCGACGTCGCCGAAGCACGCGGCGTCTCAGAAGCACCCGGCGAAGGGGGCAGTCGAAGCGCCGGCAACGAGCGTCACGATCGCGAGCCTCGGCACCGTCGATCCCTGGCGCTGGGTCGAAGAGAGCGGAGCCCTCGCGAAGGCGACCGGCTACCACGTCGAGTTCCGCCGTTTCGGCGACAGCGGGGAGGCCGTGCGCGCGCTCGCCGCGGGAGGCATCCAGATCGCCGAGCTCGGCTCGGCCGGCATCGCGACCACAGTGAGCGAAGGGATGGATTACCAGCTCTTCTGGATCCTCGATGACATCGTCGCCGCCGAGGCGCTGGTCGCGCGCGACGGCACCGGCATCACCGGCATCGCTTCGCTCGCGGGGCGCAAGGTCGCAACGCCGTTCGTGTCGACGTCGCATTACCAGCTTCTCTATGCGCTCGATCGTGCCGGCATCGCGCCATCGCAACTGACGCTCGTCAACCTGCATCCGGACGAGATCGCGAAGGCCTGGTCGAAGGGAACGATCGATGCCGCGTTCGTCCGGGATCCGGTGCTCGCGACGCTGAAGCAGACGGGCCGCGTGCTCGTCGACTCGGGCGAGCTTTGCACACAGGGGGCGTGCACGTTCGACGGGCTGGTCGTCGATCCCGCGTTCGCGAAGGCGAACCCGGCGTTCATGGCCGCACTCGTGAAGTCGATCGCCGCGGCCGATGCCGATTACCGCGCCCACCCCGACGCGTGGAGTGACGGCACGGATCGCGCGCGCGCGATCGCGACGTGGACGGGCGAGGCGCCCGGAAAAGTGTCCGCGTCGCTCGCGCAGTACCGCTACCCTGATCTCGCGCAGCAAGCGTCGACGACCTGGCTCGGCGGCGGTGTCGCCGGCGGCGCGGCGACAGCCCTCACCCGGCAGGCGCAGTTCCTGCGCTCCCAGGGTCGCCTGCAGGAGACCCTTCCCGATTACGCGAAGTTCGTCACCCCGCAATGGGTCGAGCGCGGGCTCCAGGAGGCGCGCAAGTCGCCGTAGCGAAGCGCGCCTCTCAGCCGGTCAGCGCGTAGTACAGGTTCTGCGGATGATTCGCCTGCGCGAAGAAGAACCAGCGCTCGGCGAGCAGCCCGAGATACTGGACCACGAAGGCGAGCGCGATCGCCGCCGGAATCGCGAGGGTACTTCCCGTCCACAGGAGTGCCAGCGGCACCGGGAAAGCGAGCAGCAGGAATACCCACTTGATCGCGCGCAGGAACTCGCGCGTACGGTGATGGAAGAACTCGCGGGTGTTGAACGACCCGCCGATGAATCCCGGTGAAATCTGGCGGATCGACGGATGCTTGATGCCGATCGCCGTCTGCACCGTCGACTTCGGCCGCAGCCGCGCATTGCGGACGAGCGACAGCGTGCGCGTCGCGAGCGCCAGCAGCGTGACGATGGCCGCCGCGGCGGCATAGCCTGAAACGAGGCCCGGCTCGGCGTACGCGGCGAGCGCCGCGGCGAGCATCGTGCCCGACGCGCAGCCGAGCAGCGTGTAGTTGACGACGGTGAGCGGCGTCGCCCATTCCTGCAGGAAGCGGATGCACGCGTAGATCATCCCGGTGCAAACGAAGAGCGCGATGCAAAGCAGCGTCGCGACCGCGCCGATCCACGGCGCGGCGAGCCCGGCGCCGCGCCACTGCGCGACGCCGAAGGCGAACACAGCGGCGGCGAACGCCGGCAGAGCGATGCACTCGCGCGACAGCCATGACGTGCGCCAGCGCGCGATCGCGCGCCACGCGCGCTCGGGGCGCCCGAGGTGGAAGAACGACGCGACGAGCCCCAGCCCGAGCAGGACGACCGATACCGCGCTCGCGGCGACCGCAAAGCCGGGAGACACCCGATCGGGCGCAGCGAGCGTCGCTGCGTACAGCGCGAGGAACAGCCCCTGCCCGGCGCCGATCAGCGTCGTCAGCAGGATGACGGAAAGCGCGGGATTCATCGCGGCGGCTCCGCGCTTACCACGACATCACGTCGTCGAGCGTCGAGCCCTTCGGGGGCGTTTTCGGCTCCCGGCCCTCGATGTGCAGCGGGTTGTCCGCGCGAACGAGCTGGTCGTCGTGGTGATGCGCATCGGTGCGGCGGCGCGGCAGGTAGTGGTTGGACGGGTGCGTGCCCCATTCGGGCATCAGCGCATAGCCGGCGTTGTCGCGGATCGCGCGCGAGACTTCCGACTCCGGATCGTGGATGTCGCCGAACAGGCGCGCGCTCGTCGGGCAGGCCATCACGCACGCCGGCCTGCGCTCGGACGGCGGCAGGTTCTGATCATGGATGCGGTCGACGCAAAGCGTGCACTTGGTCATCACCTTGCGCTCGTTCTCGACCTCGCGCACGCCGTAAGGACACGCCCACGAGCAATACTTGCAACCGATGCATTTGTCGTAGTCGACCAGCACGATGCCGTCCTCGGGGCGCTTGTAGCTCGCCCCGGTCGGACACACCGGCACGCAGGGAGGATCCTCGCAGTGCAGGCACGACTTCGGGAAGTGCACGGTCTGCGTGTTCGGGAACTCGCCGACTTCGAAGGTCTGCACGCGGTTGAAGAAGGTTCCGGTCGGGTCCGCGCCGTAGGGATTGAGGTCGGCAAGCCCGCCGGCCTGCCCGGACGTGTTCCACTCCTTGCAGCTCGTCACGCAGGCCTGGCAGCCGACGCAGACGTTGAGATCGATCACCAGCGCGAGCTGCGTCATGCGTCCTCCTTCCCCGCTGCATCGCCGCCGGCGGCGCCGCGGCGCTGCCGGCGCGAAGCGCCCGTTCCGGCGACGTAGCTCTGCAGCGTCGGAACGGCATCGGCGGTGCCCGGCATCGGCGGCACCGCCGCGAACTGCGGTGAGGTCGCCGCGGGCTCGCCGGCCTCTGCCGGACGGATGCGCACGCGCACGTCGTACCAACCGGCCTGCCCGGTCACCGGATCCGAATTCGAGATCCGCATGCCGCGCCACGGGAGCTCGTCGGTGATCAGGTGGTTGAGCAGGAAGCCGCGCTGCGACTCATTGGCGGCGGGGTCGAGGCGCCAGGCGCCGGCCGCCTTGCCGATCGCGTTCCACGTCCACACGGTTCCGGGCTCGACCGCCTCGCTATAGCGCGCCATGCAGCGGACCTTGCCCCACGGCGACTCGACCCACATCCACGCGCCGTCGGCGATGCCCTGCGCGCGCGCGGTGGCGGGATTCACGTAGAGGTGGTTGTGCGCGTGGATCTGGCGCAACCACGCGTTCTGCGAATCCCACGAGTGGTACATCGCCATCGGCCGCTGCGTGATCGCCGCGAGCGGGAAGCGCTCGGAGTCGGTCGCCTGCGCCTCCAGCGGCGCGTAATAGAAAGGCAGCGGGTCGAAGTAGGTCGCGATGCGATCCTTCAGGTGCTCGGGCGGCACCCGGCCCGGGCGCACGCCGCGCGCGGCGAGCCGGAACTTCTGCAGCACCTCCGAATAGAGCTGGATCAGGATCGGCGCGGTATGACGGCGCATCCGGACGTGCTGCGTCCATTCGAGATAACCCCGGTTCCAGTTGCGCATGTAGCAGTACGATGGCGGCAGCTTCTGGTGAAACACGCAGTTGTTGGCCGCATACATCTCCCATTGGCGCGGATTGGGCTCGCCGTGCATGAACTTCTCGCCGCCCTTGCCGCGCCAGCCGGCGAGGAAGCCGATGCCCGAGCCGGGCTCGGTCTCGTAGTTGACGATGAAATCGGGGTAGTCGCGGTACTTGCGCGTGCCGTCGGCGTGCACGAACTTCGGCAGCCCGAGCCGGCCCGCGAGCTCGATCAGCACCTCCTGGAACGGGCGGCACTCGCCCTTGCGCGGCAGCACCGGCAGGCGGACCGAATCGACCGGACCGTCGAACTCGGAGATCGGCCGGTCGAGCATCGACATCACGTCATGGCGCTCGAGGTAGGTCGTGTCGGGCAGCACGAGGTCGGCGTAACCCGCCATCTCCGACTGGAACGTATCCGACACCACGATGAACGGAATGCGGTACTCGCCCTTCTCGTCGCGATCGTTCAGCATGCCGCGGACTTCGACCGTGTTCATCGTCGAGTTCCACGCCATGTTCGCCATGAAGATCAAGAGCGTGTCGATCGGGTACGGATCGCCGCGCCAGGCGTTGGTGATGACGTTGTGCATCAGCCCGTGCACCGACAGCGGGTATTCCCACGAGAAGCCCTTGTCGATTCGCACCGGGTTGCCGTCATCGTCGACGAAGAGATCCTCGGGCGACGCCGGCCAGCCGAGCGCGTGCGAGCCGAGCGGGGTGTCGGGCTTGACCGCCTCCGGCCCTTTGGGCGGTTTCGCGGCAGGCGGGATCGCGCGCGGGAACGGCGCGCGATGGCGGAAGCCTCCGGGCCGGTCGATGGTGCCGAGCAGCGACATCAGGATCGCCAGCGCGCGGATCGTATGGAAGCCGTTCGAATGCGCGGCAAGTCCTCGCATCGCATGGAACGCGACCGGATTGCCGGTGACCGTCGCGTGCTCGACGCCCCAACTGTCGGTCCATGCGATCGGCAATTCGATTTTCTGGTCGCGCGCAGTGATCCCCATCTCGTGCGCGAGCCTCCGGATCGTCGCCGCGGGAATGCCGGTGATCGCCGACGCCCACTCGGGCGTAGTCGGCCGCACGCGCTCTTCGAGGAGCTGGAAGGCGGGCTTCACTGCCGCGCCGTCGGCAAGCGTGAATTCGCCGAGGAGATGAGGATCTGCGCCGGGGCTGTGCGTCGGCACGGCGCGTCCGGTGAGGCGGTCCCACCACAGCTTGTTCTGCGGGTACTCGGGATCGACCTCGGGACTCGTGGCGTCGATCGCGAACATCCCGGCCTCGGGTCCGCCGTCGTCGGCGCGCACGAGTTGCCCGGCGTTCGTGTAGCGGACGAGGAACTCGCGATCGTAGAGCCCGGTTGCGATGATCTCGTGGATGAACGCCAGGAGCAGCGCGCCGTCGGTGCCGGGCCGGATCGGTATCCATTCGTCGGCGATCGCCGAGTAGCCGGTGCGCACCGGATTGATCGACACGAAGCGGCCGCCGTTGCGCTTGAACTTCGCGATCTCGATCTTCAGCGGGTTCGAATGATGATCCTCCGCCGTGCCGATCATCACGAACAGCCGGCTGCGCTCGAGGTCGGGGCCGCCGAACTCCCAGAACGAGCCGCCGATCGTATAGATCATGCCGGCGGCCATGTTGACCGAGCAGAACCCGCCGTGCGCCGCGTAGTTGGGCGTACCGAACTGGCGCGCGAAGAGGCCGGTCAACGCCTGCATCTGGTCGCGCCCGGTGAACAACGCGAAGCGCTTCGGGTCGGTGTTGCGGATCGACCGCAGGCGCTCCTCGAGAAGGCCGAGGGCCTCGTCCCACGAGATCGGCTCGTACTGGCCGTCACCGCGCGCCGAGCCCGCCTTGCGTTTCAGCGGCCGCGTGAGGCGCGCCGGCGAATACTGCTTCATGATTCCCGACGAGCCCTTGGCGCAGATCACGCCGTGGTTCAGCGGATGATCCGGATTGCCGTCGATGTAGCGGACCTCGCCGTCGCGCAGGTGCACGCGAATGCCGCAGCGGCATGCGCACATGTAGCAGGTGGTCTTCCTGATCCCGGTCGCCGTCGCGGCCTCGGCCGGCGCATCCGCTTTCGTCGGCCCGATCGCCATCGCGTCAGGTCCGGCCCGCAGTTCGGTCCACGATCGCGCCCGGCGCGGTGCTGCCACCGGTGCGGGCGTGCAGCGCCGCCAGCGCGCACGACGCGACGCGCGAGTCGCGCGAGTCGGCGCGGCTCGTCAGCACGATCGGAACACGCGTGCCGAGGACGATGCCGGCGCAATCGGCGCCGCCGAGGTGGACGAGCGCCTTGTAGAGGATGTTGCCCGCGTCGAGCGTCGGCACGACGAGCACGTCGGGTGCGCCCGCCACCGGCGAATCGATGCCCTTGATGCGCGCGGCTTCGGCCGAGACGGCGTTGTCCATGCCGAGCGGGCCGTCGACGATGCCGCCGCGGATCTGGCCGCGATCGGCCATCTTGCAGAGCGCCGCGGCGTCGACGGTCGCCGCAATCGCCGGGTTGACGTCCTCGACCGCCGACAAGAGCGCCACCCGCGGCACGCCGATGCCGAGCGCCTGCGCGAGATCGATCGCGTTCTGCACGATGTCGCGCTTCGCCGCGAGGTCCGGCGCGATGTTGACGACACAGTCGGAGACGAGGAGCGGCCGCCCGAGGCCCGGTACGTCGAGAACGAACGCGTGGCTCACCCGGCGCGCGGTGCGCAGGCCCGCCTCGCGTGTCAGGACAGCACCCAGAAATTCGTCGGTGTGGAGGCTCCCCTTCATCAGCGCACCGACGGTGCCGCTCTTCGCGAGGTCGACCGCGAGCGCCGCTGCGGCGCGCGGCTCGTCGTCGCTCTCTTCGATGCGCAGCCGCGTCGCGTCGAGCCCCGCCGCCCGCGCCGTCTCGGCAATGCGCGCCCGCGGGCCGATCAGCACCGCGTCGATCAGCCCGTCGTGCTCGGCGGTCAGCGCGGCGTCGAGCGCGTCGGTCGAGCACGGCCAGACGACCGCCATCGGCACGCGCCCGTACCCTCGCGCACGCGCGCGCAGGTCGTCGAGCTGCGGTCGCGCGACCGGAGCACGCGTAATCGCGCTCAAGACCGCGCGTCCTCGAGAATCATGTCGGAAGCCTTTTCGGCGATCATCACCACCGGCGCATTCGTGTTGCCGGAGACGAGCGTCGGCATGATCGAGCAGTCGACGACGCGCAGGCAGGCGACTCCGCGCACGCGCAGCCGGTCGTCGACGACCGCCGCGTCGTCGTCTCCCATCCTGCAGGTGCCCGATGGATGGAAGATCGTCGCGCCGTACTCGCGCGCGAATTCGAGCCACTCGTCGTCCGTCGTCACGGCCGGGCCGGGGCGATACTCGGACTTGACGTACGGAGCCATTCCGGGCGTCTCCGCGATGCGCCGCGCGAGCTTCATGCCGGCCACCGCGGTACGGCGATCGATCTCGGCCGAAAGATAGTTCGGTCGCATCGCGGGGGGCTCCTTCGCGTTGCGTGACTTGATCTCGACTGTCCCGCGGCTTTGCGGCCGCAACTGGCAAACCGACATCGTGAAGCCGGGAAAGTCGTGCGGCGCGGCACCAGCGAGGTCGGCGGAAAGCGTGCCGAAGTGGAACTGCACATCGGGTGTCTTCGATTCCGGCAGCGCGCGCGCGAACAGCGCACCCTGGTTGATGCCGATTGCGAGCGGCCCCTGCTTGAACAGCAGCCACTGCAGGCCGATCTTCACCTTCCGGTACAGGCTGTGCAGGTCGTCGTTGGTGGTGATCGGCTTCGTGCACTCGTACATCAGCCGCAGCTGAAGGTGGTCCTGAAGGTTCGCGCCGACGCCAGGGAGGTCGATGGTCACCGGGATCGCGTGCTTCGCAAGCAGCGCGGCCGGGCCGATCCCCGAGAGCTGCAGGAGTTGCGGCGACTGCAGCGCTCCGGCGCTGAGCAACACCTCGCGGCCCGCCGTCGCCTCGAAGGTCGCGCCGTTGCGCTCGCAGGTAACGCCGGTCGCGCGCACGCCGTCGAGCCGGACGCCCGTCACATGAGTGTCGGTCTCGACCGTGAGGTTGCTGCGCCCGCGCGCGGGCTTCAGGTAAGCGACCGCCGTGCTGCAGCGCCAGCCGTGCCGCGTCGTGAGCTGGTAGTAGCCGACACCTTCATTGTCGCCGGTATTGAAGTCGTCGCGGCGCGGGATGCCGAGATCGTTGGCGCCGCGGATGAACGCCTCGACGAGCTCGTGCTTTGTGCGGATCGACGACGCCGACAACGGCCCGTCCGTGCCGTGGTACGCATTCGCGCCGACATCGTTGCTCTCCGAGCGGATGAAGTACGGCAGCACGTCCTTCCACGCCCAGCCGCGGTTGCCGAGTGCTGCCCAGTGGTCGTAATCGTCGGCCTGACCGCGGATGTAGATGAGGCCATTGATCGAGCTCGAGCCGCCGAGCCCGCGTCCGCGCGGCCAGTAGATCTTGCGATCGTGCATCCCCGGATCGGGCTCGGTGTAGAAGCCCCAGTTGTAATCCGGGTGGAACATTGTCTTCCCGTAGCCGATCGGAATGTGGATCCAGATGTAGTTGTCGCGCGGGCCGGCTTCGAGAAGCAGCACCGAGTGGCGGCCGCTCTCGGACAGTCGGTTGGCGAGGACGCATCCGGCCGAGCCCGCGCCGACGACGATGTAGTCGAAGCTGCGGTTCTGCATTACCGTTTCCTCAGCCGGTCGCCGGACGCAGCGCGCACCACAGGACATCCGCCAGGCCCGCGACGGTCGCGCGAGCGACCGTGCCGGCCCGACGGAGGCTTAAAGGTAGTCCTTGTACTTGGCGAGGTGGCGCACCGGCTTCGACAGCGCGTCGCGCCGGAATGGATCGCCGAGCTCGCGCGTCACCATCATTTCGAGCACCGTCGTCTTGCCGTCCTGCTGCGCCGCGCAGGCTTCGCGCAATGCCGGCCCGACGTCGGAGAGCTGCTCGACGACGCGCCCGTCGGCG
>DASVWR010000185.1:0-7799 GCA_036393115.1 Casimicrobiaceae bacterium | reverse complement strand
GACGACCACCGACGACGCGAGCAGAAGCAGCACGAGCAGCAGGGTCTCGGGCATCGGCGAACACTAGCACGCCGGGCGCGCGCCCCGGATGGCGGCGCTGGCGCCGCTGGCGCCACCCGGAAGCTCCGGCGAGCGGCGGACCGCGGCGGGTATACTCCGCGCAATGACGGCACCAGCGGATGAGCGCGCGCCGGCGCGCGGCGCCCGCGCGCGAGCGGTCGACCCGCAACGCGCACTCGCGCTCGCGCGCAACGTCCTCGACACCGAGGCGCGCGCGATCAGCGCCCTCGCGCAGCGCCTCGCCGGACCCTTCGTCACCGAGGTCGAGCTGATGCTCGCGTGCCGCGGGCGCGTCGTCGTCTCGGGCATCGGCAAGTCGGGCCACGTCGCGAGGAAGGTCGCAGCGACGCTCGCATCGACCGGCACGCCGGCGTTCTTCGTGCATCCCGCCGAGGCGAGCCACGGCGACCTCGGCATGATCACCGCCGACGACGTCGTCGTCATGCTGTCGAATTCGGGCGAGACCGACGAGCTGCTGATGCTCGCCCCGCACCTGAAGCGTCAGGGCGCACGGGTGATCGCACTCACGGGAAATCGCGAGAGCTCGCTCGCGCAGACCGCCGACGTGCACCTCGATGCGGCAGTCGACGGCGAGGCCGATCCGCTCGGGCTTGCGCCGACGGCGAGCACCACCGCGGCGCTCGCGCTCGGCGACGCGCTCGCGTTGGCGCTCCTCGACGCGCGCGGGTTCTCGATCGAGGATTTCGCTCGCTCGCATCCCGGCGGCGCGCTCGGCCGCCGGCTGCTGACGCGCGTCGCCGACGTGATGCGCACCGGCGCCGCGATCCCCCGCGTGCGCGAGAACGCGACGCTCGCGTCGGCGATCGTCGAGATGACCGGCAAAGGCATGGGCATGACGATCGTCGTCGACGCCGACGACCGCATCGCCGGCATCTTCACCGACCGCGATCTGCGCGACGCGCTCGCCGCGGGCGGCGATCCGACGCGCACCGGGGTCGCTGCGTACATGACGAAGACGCCGCGAACGATCGCCGGGAATCGCCTCGCCGCCGACTGCGTCGTGCTGATGGAAACGCCACCGAAGGTGCTGCAGCTCGTCGTCGTCGACGACGGCGGTCGCCTCGCCGGCGCCGTACACATGCACGATCTCTTCGAGGCGCGCGTGGTATGACGACGCCGGCAGAGCGCGCCGCCGAAGCGGCGACCGCGACCGCCCTCGCCGGGTTGCGGGCCGACGTCGTCGCGCGCGCACGCCGCGTGCGGCTCCTCACCTGCGACGTCGACGGCGTGCTGACCGACGGACGCATCTACGTCGACGAGCATGGCCGCGAGAGCAAAGCGTTCTGCGCGCTCGACGGCGTCGCGATGCGGCTTCTCGCGCGCGCTGGAATCGCGATCGGATGGATCACCGGCAGCACGGCAGGCGCCGTTGCGCACCGCGCGCGCCAGCTCGGCGTCGCGCATCTCGCGCAGGATGCCAGCGACAAGCTGGCTCCGTGGGCTCGGCTGCGCGACAAGCTCGGCCTCACCGCCGACGAGTGCGCGCACATCGGCGACGACCTTCCCGACCTGCCGGTGCTCGCCGTCTGCGGACTCGCGGTCACCGTGCCGCACGCGCCCGCGCGCGTGCTCGCGCACGTGCACTACGTCACGCAGCGCGACGGTGGCAGCGGCGCGGTGCGCGAGATCGCCGACCTCATCCTCGAGGCGCAGGGCCACGGTGCCGCGCCGGCCGGGCGTTGAATGGACCGAAGCCGCATCCTCGTCGATCGCCTCGTCGCCTGGTCACCGGCACTGCTCCTCGCCGGGCTCGCTGCGCTCACCTACTGGCTCGACGCGCAGATCCAGCCGCCGGCGCCGCGCGCCGACGGCTCCAGGCGCCACGATCCCGACCTGTTCCTGCAGGATTTCCGCGCGCAGAGCTTCGATGCGAACGGCAATCTGCGCGAATCGCTCTCCGCGAAGCGTGCCGAGCATTTCCCCGACGACGACAGCACGGTGCTGACGGCGCCAACGCTGCTCCTGACGCAGACCGGGCGCCCGGCGCTCTCGGTCACGGCCGACAGCGGAATCGTCGCCGGCGATCGCGACAGCGGCGAGTTCAAGGGCGACGTGCGCGTCGTGCGCGAAGCCGATCCAGAGGCGAAGGACAAGGAAGCGACCGGCCCGGTGACGCTCACCACCGACAACCTTCACGTGCAGGCCAACGAGCAGCGCGTCGACACGCGCGCGGCGGTGACGATCGTCGAGCCGCGTGGAATAATCCGCGGCCGCGGTCTTAGCTACGACAACAAGACGCACATCTTGCACATCGATTCGAACGTGAGCGGCAGCCTCGCGCCGCGTGCGCTGCCGAAATGAGCGGGAAGTACGACACGGGCTGCGCACCGGTTACGATCCGGGCGTGGTTCGTCGCGCGCGTGTCGGTCGCCGCGCTGGTGCTCTTCGCGGCGCTTGCGCTCGGCGCGGCGCCGGCGCGCGCCGAGAAGGCCGATCGCGACAAGCCGATCAATTTCTCGGCCGAGCAGCCCGCCCAGGTCGACTTCCAGAAGCGCGTCGGAACGCTGCGCGGCAACGTGATCATCACGCAGGGGACGCTCGCGATCCACGCCGACCGCATCGATTTCAAGCAGAACCCCGACAACTCGCTTTCGGCGACCGCCTACGGCAACCCGGTCAGCTTCAGACAGAAAAAGGACGGCTCCGACGAGTACTTCGAGGGGTACGCGCAGAAGGCCGTCTACAACGGCGAGACGCAGACGCTCGAGCTCTTCGACCGCGCGCTACTGAAGCAGGGCAGCGACGAGATCCGCAGCAACTACATCTCGTACAACTCGGCGACCGGCATCTTCCGCGCCGAGGGTCGCCCCGATGCGGCGGGAGCCGAGGGACCCGGTGCGCGCGTGCGCGGCGTGTTCCAGCCGCGGCCCGAGGACAGCGCCACGAAGGGACCCACCGCCCCTGGTGCTCCGGCTGCACCCGGCGCAACAGCCTCCGGCAAGCCGGCCGCTGCCACCGCTCCGTCCGCGCCTGCAACGGGCGGGGGGACCCAGGCGACGCCTGCGGGTTCCGCGGCTCCGGCGCCGCCGCTGACGCTGACTCCGGACACGCGTCCACCGGCCAGGTGAGTCAGCTTTCGGCGGCGCATCTCAGGAAGCGCTACAAGGCGCGCACGGTCGTGCACGACGTGTCGCTCGATGTCGCGAGCGGCGAGGTCGTGGGCCTCCTCGGCCCCAACGGCGCCGGCAAGACGACGTGCTTCTACATGATCGTCGGCCTCGTCGCCGCCGACGGCGGCGGCATCGAGCTCGACGGCGAGAACCTGTCGCGGCTGCCGATCCACCGCCGCGCACGCCGCGGCCTCTCCTACCTGCCGCAGGAAGCGTCGATCTTCCGCAAGCTGACGGTCGCGCAGAACGTGCGCGCGATCCTCGAGCTGCAGGATCTCGACGACGACACGCTCGCCAATCGCCTCGACGCGCTGCTCGACGACCTGTCGATCGCCCACCTCGCCGACGCGCAGGCGCTGTCGCTCTCCGGCGGCGAGCGGCGGCGCGTCGAGATCGCGCGCGCGCTGGCGACGCGCCCGCGCTTCATCCTCCTCGACGAGCCATTCGCCGGCGTCGATCCGATCGCCGTTCTCGACATCCAGAGGATCATCGGATTCCTCAAGGAACGCGGCATCGGCGTGCTGATCACCGACCACAACGTGCGCGAAACGCTCGGCATTTGCGACCGTGCGTACATCATCAACGAAGGCCGGGTGCTCGCCTCCGGAGCACCCGGTGAGATTGTCTATAATGAGGACGTCCGGAAGGTGTATCTGGGAGAGCACTTCCGCCTCTGAGCAATGCCCCTCTAGCGTGGATGCCGGTGAAGCAGACGCTCCAACTCAAGTTATCGCAGCACCTCACGCTGACCCCGCAGCTCCAGCAGTCGATCCGGCTGCTGCAGCTCTCGACGCTGGAGCTCAATGCCGAAGTCGAGCGGATGCTGCAGGAGAACCCGCTGCTCGAGCGCGCGGAAGGTGAAGGCGACGACGAGCATCCGTCTCCCGCAACGCCGCTTGCCGGACCCGGGCGGCTCGAGGCAGACGGGCAGCCCGCGCACGGCGACGCCGTCGACGACGACCGCGCGCCGGCGCATGACGATTCGCCGATTGCCACAGAATATGCCGAGTACGGCGGATCCGACACCGACTGGGGCGGCGCCGGCACCGGCGACGACGACGATTTCCTGCCGCAGCAGGTGGCGTCGAACACGCTGCGCGAGCATCTGCTCGGGCAGCTTGCGCTGCTCAACCTGCCGCTGCGCGACCGGCAGCTCGCCACCGCGCTGATCGACGCGCTCGACGACGACGGCTACCTGCCTACGTCGCTCGAGGAGCTCGCGCGGCTCTTTCCCGAGGAGCTCGGGCTCGAGCCCGAGGAGCTGTCGATCGCGCTCAAGTACGTGCAGAGCTTCGAGCCTGCCGGCGTCGGCGCACGCGACTGCGCCGAGTGCCTCGCGCTGCAGTTGAAGGCGCTGCCCGCCGATACGCCGCACCGCGACGACGCGCTGAAGGTCGTCGGCGGCCACCTCGCGCTGCTCGCGAGCCGCGATTTCACCAAGCTGAAGCGCCTCTTGCGTACCGACGATGCCGGCGTGCGCCAGATCCGCGACCTGATCCGCAGCCTCAACCCGAAGCCCGGCACAGCGTTCGCGAAGACCGAGGCGAACTACGTCGTCCCCGACGTCATCGTGCGCAAGGTCAAGAACCAGTGGGTGGCGACGCTCAACGAGTCGGCGATGCCGAAGCTGCGGCTCAACCGGATCTACGCCGACATCCTGACGCGCAACCGCGAGAGCTCGAACCAGCAGCTCGCCGCCCAGCTCCAGGAGGCGAAGTGGCTGATCCGCAACGTGCAGCAGCGCTTCGACACGATCCTGCGCGTCGCCCGTGCGATCGTCGAGCGGCAGCGGCGCTTCTTCGAGCACGGCGAGGTCGCGATGCGGCCGATGGTGCTGCGCGAGATCGCCGACATGCTGTCGCTGCACGAATCGACGATCTCGCGCGTCACGACGCAGAAGTACATGCTGACGCCGCGCGGAACGTTCGAGCTCAAGTACTTCTTCGGCAGCCACGTCGCTACCGACACCGGCGGCGCTGCGTCGGCAACCGCGATCCGGGCGCTCATCAAGCAACTGATCGCTGCCGAGAACACCCGCTCGCCGCTGACCGACAGCCGGATTGCCGAGCTGCTCGGCGAACAGGGTATTCTGGTAGCACGCCGGACGATCGCGAAGTACCGCGAGGCGCTGCAGATTCCGCCCGTGAACATGCGCAAGGCGCTTTGACGGTTCGATCGTAGATCCGGTGCACCGCTGCATCGGCGACGACCCGCCTGCGGCGACGACGCAGTCCACCAGGAGAGCCTGATGAATCTGACCCTCACCGGCAATCACCTCGAAATCACCCCGGCGATCCGCGCCTACGTCATCGCGAAGCTCGAGCGGATCAACCGGCATTTCGATCACGTGATCGACGTGAGTGTCGTGCTTGCGGTCGACAAGCTGCAACAGATCGTCGAGGCCAACGTCCATGTGCGCGGCAAGGACCTCCACGCCGAGAGCGTCGACGCCGACATGTACGCTGCGATCGATCTGCTCGCGGACAAGCTCGACCGTCAGGTGCTGCGGCACAAGGAGAAGCGCCGGATGCATCGCGTCGAGGCAGCACCCCTCGCGCGCACTGCGGCGCGGAGCGGGAGCGGCAGCGCCGCCTGATCCGCGCGCCGCGGCACGAAATCCCGCCATGGGCGAGATCGCGAAACTGTTGCCGCGCGCCAACATCGTCACCGGGCTTGACGTCAGCGGGAAGGCGCAGTTCTTCACCGCGATTGGCGAAGTGTTCGAGCGCGGCTCCGGTCTCGCCCGCGCCGGCGTCGCAGCGAGCCTCGCCGCGCGCGAGAAGCTGGGCTCGACGGGCCTCGGCCAGGGCGTCGCGATCCCGCACGGCAGGATCAAGGGGCTGCGCGATCCGGTCGGCGCCTACGCGCGCCTCCTGCATCCGATCGGATTCGATGCGCCCGACGGCAAGCCGGTGACGCAGTCGTTCGTGCTGCTGGTCCCCGCCGACGCGACCGAGCGCCACCTCGAGCTTCTGTCCGAGCTCGCGCAGATGTTTTCCGACCGCGCCTTCCGCGAGCGCCTCGCGAGCACCGCGGACGCCGACGGGATCGCCGCGCTGTTCGACGGATGGCACGGGAACCCATAATCGCGATGCGCCAGCTTTCCGTCGGCACGCTGATCGAGCACAACCGCGAGCGCCTCGGCCTCGTCTGGCTCGCCGGCCGCGGCGGTGGCGAGCGGGTGCTGGTCGGGGAGAGCTCGCTGCGTCCGACGATCGGACAGGTCGGGCACATGAACCTGATCCACCCGTTCCGCGTGCAGATCCTCGGAGCGGCGGAAACGGCGTGGCTGAACGCGCTCCCCGAGGACGAGCTCAAGCACTCGATCGATCGGCTGTTCACGAGCGAGCTCGCTGCCGTCGTCGTCGGCAACGGTGAAGCGGTCCCCCCGTACCTCGTCGCGCGTTGCGAGCAGCACGGGATCGCGCTCGTCACGTCGCAGGTCCCGTCGCCGCACATCGTCGACGTCTTCCGGATCTATCTGCAGCGCGTGCTCGCCGAGTCGACTACGCTGCACGGCGTGTTCCTCGACGTGCTCGAGCTCGGCGTGCTGATCACCGGCGCTTCGGCGATCGGCAAGAGCGAGCTGGCGCTCGAGCTCATCTCGCGCGGCAACGGCCTCATCGCCGACGACATCGTCGAGCTGTACCGGATCTCGCCCGACACGATCGAGGGACGCTGCCCGCCGGTGCTGCGCGACTTTCTCGAAGTGCGCGGCATCGGCATCCTCAACATCCGCACGATCTTCGGCGAGACCGCGGTGCGGCCGCACAAGCTGTTGCGGCTCATCGTCCATCTCGAAGATCACGGCAACGAGGCATTCTCCGATCTCGATCGGCTGCAGGTGAACGCGACGTTCCAGGAGGTGCTCGCCGTGCCGATCCGCAAGGTCACGATCCCGGTCGCCGCCGGACGCAATCTCGCCGTGCTGGTCGAGGCCGCCGTGCGTAACTTCGTGCTCAATCAGCGCGGCATCGACAGCACGCGCGAGTTCATCGAGCGCCAGCAGAAGCTGATGGAGGACGGGCCGTCGGACCAGGGCCCATGAAAGTCATGGATGCAGGCGCGCCCTGCGGCGCACGACGCACGTGGACCTCCTGCTGATCGGCGGCGTTTCGGGGTCGGGCAAGAGCGTCGCGCTGGCGGCGTTCGAGGATGCCGGCTACTACACGGTCAACAACCTGCCGGTGCCGCTCGTCGTGGCGACCGCCGACTACCTCGCCGGGGCCGGCCGCGAGCGCGTCGCGCTGGCACTCGACGTCAAGACCGGACCGGGCCTGCCCGGCCTCGCCGACGCGATCCGCGCGCTCGCGGTGCGCGGCTGGCAGGTGCGCTTCCTCTATCTCGACGCCTCGGTCGAAACACTCGTCAAGCGCTTCTCGGAAACGCGCCGCCGGCATCCGTTCTCCAACGACGAGCGCACGCTGACCGAGGCGATCGAGTACGAGCGCTCGCTCGTCGCCGAGGTGCGCGACCTCGGCATCGTGTTCGACACGAGCGAGCTTCCGGCCGCGGGGCTGCGCGCCTGGATCAAGGATTTCGTCTCGGTCGATCCGTCGAAGCTCACGCTGCAGGTCGGATCGTTCGGATTCAAGCATGGCGTCCCCC
>DASVWR010000184.1:0-17230 GCA_036393115.1 Casimicrobiaceae bacterium | reverse complement strand
CGCCCGCACGCCGGTTCCATAGGCGATCACATCGTGCAGCAGCGAGGTCATGATGAACGCGTTGCGCGGATCGATCGCGAGCTTCGCTTCGTTGCCCGCAACGGCGGGCGTCGGCTGCGACAGGACGGCGCCGCGCTCGTCGACGATCTTCGAGATCAGGTACGGAGTGATCCGATAGCCGCCGTTCGCGAACACCGAGTAGGCGGTCGCCATCTGCAGCGGCGTCGCCGATCCGGCGCCGAGGCCCATCGTCAGGTACGCGGGGTGGAGCTTCGGATCGAAGCCGAAGCGCGCGATGTAGTCCTGCGCGTACTGCGGGCCGATCGCCTGCAGGATGCGGATCGTGACGAGGTTCTTCGACTTGGCGAGCGCGACGCGCAGCCGCATCGGCCCTTCGAACTTCCCGTCGTAGTTCTTCGGCTCCCACGCCTCGCCGCCGGCTTTGTCGGCCGGCACGAAGAATGGCGCATCGTTGATGATCGTCGCGGGCGTGAAGCCTTTCTCGAGCGCCGCCGAATAGATGAACGGCTTGAACGCCGACCCTGGCTGGCGATACGCCTGCGTCACGTGGTTGAACTTGCTGCGGTCGAAGTCGAAGCCGCCGACGAGCGCCAGGATCGCTCCGTCGGTCGGGCGCACCGAGATGAAGGCCGCCTCGGCCTGTGGGATCTGCGTGATCGCGTAGTTGCCCTTGTCGTCGCGAATCACGTGGATGACTGCGCCGGCACGAATCTGCTGGTTCGACGGGGTACGCGGCGACAGCGCCTTCTGCGCGAACTTGAGCCCCGCACCAGTGACGTCGGCATCGTCGCCGCTCGAAAGCGTCACCTGCACGTCCTGCGGTGTCGCCTTGCGCACAACCGCGGTCAGGATGTTGTCGCTGTCGGGGTGATCCTCGAACACGCGGTCGAGGGCTTGCTCCTCTTCGTCAGGATCGGACGGCAGGCCGACGTAGGCGTCGGGGCCGCGATAACCATGCCGCTCGTCGTACTCCATCACTCCCCGGCGCACCGCCGCCCAGGCGGCGTCCTGGTCGGCCCTGCGGATCGTCGTCACGACGGTGATCCCGCGCGTGTAGGCCTGGTCGCCGTAGGCGTCGTAGACGACCTGACGCGCCATCTCGGCGACGTACTCGGCATGAACGGGGAACTCCGAGCGCGCGTTCTGCGTCGCCTGGCGGGTCGGCAATGGCGCGTTTTGTGCTTGCCGCCATTGGTCGTCACTGATGTAGTGCAGCTCATGCATCCGGCGAAGCACATACTGCTGGCGCGCCTTGGCACGACGCGGATTGCTGATCGGGTTGTACGCCGAGGGCGCCTTCGGCAATCCCGCCAGCATCGCGGCTTCCGGCAGCGTGATCTCGTGGAGCGGAACGCCGAAATAGGTCTGCGCCGCGGCCGCAAATCCGTACGCGCGCTGGCCGAGGTAGATCTGATTGATGTAGAGCTCGAGGATCTGGTCCTTGGTGAAGTTGGCTTCGATCTTGTAGGCGAGGAGCGCCTCCCGCAGCTTGCGGGACATCGTCTTCTCGCGGGTGAGGAAGAAATTGCGCGCCACCTGCATCGTGATCGTGCCCGCCCCCTGCTGCGTGGCGCCCGCGGTGACATTCGACAGGGCCGCCCGAAGCACGCTCAAATAGTCGACGCCCCCGTGTTGGTAGAAGCGCTCGTCCTCGGCGGCCAAAATGGCGTGTTTCATGACATCCGGGACCTCGGCGATGTGCACGATCGCCCGCCGTTCCTCCCCGAATTCGCCGAGCAGGACCCCGTCGGCCGAGACCACGCGCAGCGGGATCTTCGGCTGGTAATCGGACAGCGCTCCGAGCGACGGCAGGGTGGGCCAGAGGAGGGCGACGACGAAGCCGCCGAGCAGGGCGCCGACGACCCCCAGGCCGACGAGAACCGACGCGGTATAGACGAGCCAGCGTTTTAGCACAGAGGAATAAAACTTACCTTTGAGGCCAGGTTATCGGCCTGGATATAGGCGAACATGCAACACTCGCAGGCCAAAAACAAAACAATTTGACAATAGTTACACTTGCTGCCAGAGTTTAATGTAGATTATCAGCAACGGGCCCCCTAGACGCCATGCTTGCCGACCAGCTCTCGTCCACGTTCGACGTGTTCAAAACCAAGGCGCCGGCGCTCCTGGGTGTCGATATTGCCTCGACCTCGATCAAGATGGTCGAGCTCGCCGACGCGGGGAAGGGGCTCTACCGGCTCGAGCGCTACGTGGTCGAGCCGATCCCCCGCGACGTCGTCACCGACGGCAACGTGGTCAACGTCGAGCTTGCCGGTGACGCGATCAAGCGGGCCTGGAAGCGTCTCGGCAGCCGACTCCGCAACGTCGCCCTCGCCCTCCCCGCCGCCATGGTCATCACGAAGAAGATTATCGTGGCCGCCGGGCAGCGCGAGGAGGACCTCGAGCTCACCGTCGAGGCCGAGGCCAATCAATATATCCCGTTCGCGCTCGATGAGGTCAATCTCGATTTCCAGGAGCTGGGGCCCGCGCCCAACAACCCCGACGAAGTCGAGGTGCTGATCGCCGCTTCGCGCAAGGAGAAGGTCGAGGACCGCGTCGCGGCCGCCGAGCTCGCCGGGCTCAAGGTCCGCGTCATGGACGTCGAGTCCTACGCGACGCAGGCGGCCTACAAGCTGATCACGCCGTCGCTGCCGGCCAACGGGCGCGACCAGAACGTCGCCCTGGTCGACATCGGCGCGCATGTCACCCATTTCTACGTGCTGCGCAACGACGAGATCCTGTTCTCGCGCGACCAGGCGTTCGGCGGCAACCAGCTCACCCAGGACATCCAGCGCGCGTTCAACCTGTCGGCCGACGAGGCCGAATCGGCGCGCCGGAATCAGGGACTGCCGGAGAACTACGACCGCGACGTCCAGCAACCGTTCATGGAATCGCTGGCGCTCGAAGTCACGCGCGCGCTGCAGTTCTTCTTCACGTCGACGTCGTACAACCAGGTCGACCAGATCATCCTCGGCGGCGGCTGCGCGCTGCTGCCGGGGCTCGACGACCTGATCGCGAAGCGCGCCGGCGTCGCGACGCTGGTCGCCAATCCGTTCGCGTCGATGCGCGTGTCGGAGCGCATCCGGCCGCGCCAGCTTGCCCAGGAGGCACCGATGCTGATGATCGCCTCGGGACTCGCGCTGCGCAGCTTCGAGTAAGGGGGCGAGCGATGCGCATCAACCTGCTGCCCCACCGCGAGCTCGCGCGCCAGGCGCGGCAGCGGCAGTTCGTCACGCTGGCTATCGCCACCGTCATCGCCGGCGTCATCATCGGCGGACTCGTCCATCTGGTGCTCGCCGCGCGCATCGATGACCAGATCGCGCGGAACACGCTGCTGAAGACGCGCATCGCCGAGCTCGACCGCCAGATCAGCGAGATCGACAAGCTGAAGGATCAGATCGCGCAGGTCCTGGCGAGAAAGCAGGTGGTCGAGACGCTTCAGGCGAACCGCAACGAGGCCGTGCATCTGCTCGACCAGCTCGTGCGGCAGCTCCCCGAGGGTACCTACCTGCGCTCGGTGAAGCAGGTCGGCGACAAGGTCACGATCGTCGGCTACGCGCAGTCGAATGCGCGGGTGTCGACGCTGATGCGCAACATCGACGGCTCGCCGTGGCTCGAGAAGCCCGAGCTGGTCGAGATCAAGCTCGTCACGGTGCCGGGTCCGCGCAAGGACGAGGTCGTCCACACGAACCAGTTCACCCTCAACTTTCACATGAAGCACGTCCAGCCGGCGACGCTGTCGACGGGCGCGGCCGCCAGGGGAGCGCCGGTGAAGGCAGCGGCGGCCAAGGGAGCGCGGCCATGACGCTCGACGATTTCCGCCGGCTCAATCTGCGCGAGGTCGGCAAGTGGCCGCTGGGGCCGCGCATCGTGATGCTGCTCGCGCTGCTGATCGTGATCCTCGCGCTCGCCGCGTGGTTCGACTGGAAGGACCAGTACGACCGGTTGACTGCGGCGCAGCAGGACGAGGTGCGCTTGAAGGCGCAGTTCGTCGAGAAGAAGGCGAAGGCGATCAATTACGACCTCTACGTCCAGCAGCTCGCCGAGGTCAACCAGGCGTTCGGAGCGCTCGTGAAGCAGCTCCCGAACAAGTCCGAGATCGACGCGCTCCTTACCGACGTCAACCAGGCGGGCCTCGGCCGCGGCCTGCAGTTCGACCTGTTCCGGCCGGCGCCGCAGGAGAAGATGGCCGACTTCTACGCCGAGCTGCCGATCAATATCAAGATCACCGGCAACTACCACGACATCGGCGCCTTCGCGAGCGACGTCGCCGCGCTGCCGCGAATCGTGACGCTGAACGACCTGTCGATCGGCAACGAGAAGGGGACGCTCAGCATGGAAGCGGTTGCGAAGACGTTCCGCTATCTCGACGAGGACGAGATCGCGAAGCAGCGCGCAATCGCCCGCGAAGCGAAGCAGAAGGGGCGCCGATGAGCCGGACCACGGGAACGAGTGGCGCTTTCGAAACGAGTCGCGCCGTTCGGACGAGTCGCGTCTTTGGGACGAGCCGCGTCGTCGTCGTCGCGTTCGCCGCGTGTGCGCTCGTCGCCGGTTGCGGCGGCGAAAGCCGGCAGGACCTCGTCAACTGGATGAGCGCGCAGGGCAAGGGCGTGCGCGGCCATCTCGAGCCGATCCCGCAGATCAAGCCCTACGAGCCGTTCACCTACAACGATTTCGATCTTCCCGATCCGTTCAAGCCGCGCAAGGTCGAGCCGGCGAAGACCCAAAGCAAGCTCGCGCCAGACCTCACGCGGCGCAAGGAGCCGCTCGAGGCCTATCCGCTCGAGTCGCTGTCGATGGTGGGCACGATCGAGCGCGGCAAGACGCACTACGCGCTGGTGCGCACACCCGAGCGCGACATCTACCAGGTGCACGACGGCAACCACATCGGCCAGGACTACGGCGTGATCGTCGGCATCACCGATTCGGAGATCAAGCTGAAGGAGCTCGTCCAGGACGGCTCGGGCGACTGGTCCGAGCGAACGAGCACGCTGAACCTGCTGCAGGCTGACCAGAAGACACAGGAGAAGAAATGAACGCCAATCGCGCCGGTTGCAGGGCGGAGAGGAGCGTCCGCGCGCTGCACGTGTGGATCGCCCGTCTCGCCGGGGTTCTCGCGCTGGCCGTCGCCGGCGTCGCGCTCGGCCAGACCGCGAACAGCATCGAGCAGGTGTCGGTAACGCGCGGCGCGTCGGGCAACACCGTCGTCCGCTTCACGCTGAAGAGCGCGCCGTCCAATCCTCCGGCAGGCTTTGCGGTGGTGAGCCCGCCGCGGATCGCGCTCGACTTCATGGATACGACGAGCGCCCTGCCGTCGAGCCGGCGCGCGGTCGACGATCCGGCACTGCGCAGCCTCCAGTTCGTCGAAGCCGGCGGGCGTACCCGGGTCGTGTTCAACCTCAACAAGCCGCAGAGCTACGACACCAAGGTCGAGGGCAACGCGGTCGTGGTCACGCTTTCCGACAACGCCGCCGCCGTGGCGGCCGCGGGGGCCGCTCCTGCGAAGGTACAGCGCTTTGCCGAGGCCGCGCCGTCGGCCGAGCCGCACGCGCTGCGCGACGTCGATTTCCGCCGCGGCGCCAACGGCGAAGGCCGCGTGATCGTCGACCTCGCCGACAACACGACCGGCATCGACATCCGCCAGCAGGGCCGGCAGCTCATCGTCGACTTCCAGAAGACGGCGGTGCCGAAGAACCTCGAACGGCGGATGGACGTCGGCGACTTCAACACGCCGGTCGTCACCGTCGACACGTTCCCGCAGAACGGCAACGCGCGGATGGTGATCGAGCCGCGTGGCATCTGGGAATATTCGGCGTACCAGGCCGACAACCGCTTCATCGTCGAGGTGAAGCCGGTGCAGGAGGATCCGAACAAGCTCGTGCAAGGCGGCCGCGGCCGCTACAAGGGCGAGAAGCTGTCGCTCAACTTCCAGAACATCGACGTGCGCTCGGTGCTGCAGGTGATCGCCGACTTCACCGGCCTCAACATCGTCACCAGCGACACCGTCACCGGCAACCTGACGTTGCGGTTGAAGGACGTTCCCTGGGACCAGGCGCTCGACATCATCATGCAGACCAAGGGCCTCGACATGCGCAAGAACGGCAACATCGTTCTGATCGCGCCGCGCGAGGAGCTGGCGCTGAAGGAGAAGCAGCAGCTCGAGTCGCAATCGCAGATCAACGAGCTCGAGCCGCTGCAGACCGAGACGTTCCAGTTGAACTACGCCCGCGCCTCCGACATCCTCAACATCATCAATTCGACGCGTCCGGGAGCGACCGGACCCGAGGCCGGCGGGCGCTTCCTCTCCAAGCGTGGTACCGCGTTCGTCGACCCGCGCACCAACATCCTGTTCGTCACCGACATCGCGAGCCGGCTCGAGGAGGTGCGCAGCATCATCCACAAGATCGACACCGCCGTGAGGCAGGTGCAGATCGAGGCGCGCATCGTCATCGCCGACGACACGTTCAGCCGCTCGCTCGGCGTGCGCCTCGGCCAGCAGACCGGGTCGACGCTGTTCGGCGGCCGCTACGCGTTCGGCAGCGCCGGAAGCCTCGCGCCGGTCGCGAACACGACGGGCGGCACGTCCGCGGGGACGAGCCCGATCCCGTTCGAGATCGCCTCGGGCCTGAAGCCCCCGGGCTTTTCCGATACCGGCAACCTCAACGTCAACCTGCCCGCGATCGTCGCCAGCGGAACGCCTGCATCGCTCGCGCTCACGCTGATCAACCTCGGCAGCGGCAACCTGCTCAATCTCGAGCTGCAGGCGCTCGAAGCCGACAATCGCGGCAAGGTCGTGTCGAGCCCGCGCATCGTCACCTCGGACAACCAGAAGGCGTCGATCTCACAGGGTACGCAGATTCCCTACACGACCGGCGGGGGCAGCTCGGCGCAGACTGCGCAGACCTCGTTCAAGGACGCGGTGCTCTCGCTCGACGTCACGCCGCAGATCACACCCGACAACCGCGTGATCATGTACGTCGAGATCCACAAGGACAGCGTCGGGCAGAACGTCCCGCAGGCGGGCGGCGGCTTCGCGCCGGCGATCGATACGAAGCGGATCACCACGACGATCGCCGTCAACAACGGCGACACCGCGGTCATCGGCGGCATCTACGAAGAGACGATCACCAACACGATCAGCAAGGTGCCGTTCCTCGGCGACATTCCGGTCGCGGGGAACCTCTTCAAGTCGACACTGAAGTCGGCCGAGAAGACCGAGCTCCTGATCTTCCTCACGCCGCGGATCGTCAAGGACTCGATCACCGCGGTCCGGTAGGGAAGCCCCGCTACAATGCCGCGATGACGCTGCATCGCGGCAACCTCTTTCTCGTCGGCATGATGGGCGCGGGCAAGTCGACGGTCGGGCGAAGCCTGGCGAAGCGACTCGGCAAGCGCTTCGTCGATGCCGACCACGAGCTCGAGGCGCGCACCGGCGTCGCCATCGCGACGGTCTTCGAAGTCGAAGGCGAGTCCGGGTTCCGCGACCGCGAGGAGGCGCTCTGCGCCGAGCTTACCGGACTGTCGAACATCGTGCTCGCGACCGGCGGAGGCGTGGTTCTGCGCGAAGCATCGCGCAGCCACCTGCGTGAAGGTGGTACCGTGCTCTACCTGCATGCGCCGCCAGAGATCCTGTGGCAGCGCTTGCGCGGAAGCCGCCATCGACCGCTCCTGCAGACCGCCGATCCGCGTGCGCGCCTCGCCGAGCTCTACGCCGTCCGCGATCCGCTCTACCGCGAGATCGCGCATCACGTCGTCGAATCGGAGCGCGATGCGGTGACCCGCTTCGTTCACTGGCTCGCCGCGGGTGCCGATCCAGCCGAAGCGGCGCCACGCGCGGCCGACGTCTCGTGATCACCGTCGAGGTCGGGCTCGGCGATCGAGCGTATCCGATCCACATCGGGAGCGGTCTCCTGCACGACGCCGCGGAGCGGCTCGCGCTTTCTTCCGGCGCGCGCGCCGTCATCGTCTCGAACCCGGTCGTCGCGAGGCTCCACCTCGCTCCGCTGCGGAAGAGCCTCGACGATGCCGGCATTCACAGCGACACCGTGCTCGTCCCCGAAGGCGAGATGCACAAGGATGCGGCGACGCTGAATGATCTCCTGACGCGCCTGCTCGAGCTCGGCACCGAGCGCGGGACGCTCCTGGTCGCGCTCGGCGGCGGTGTCGTCGGCGATCTCGCCGGCTTCGCCGCGGCGATCTACCAGCGCGGCATTTCTTTCGTCCAGGTTCCGACGACGCTGCTCGCGCAGGTCGATTCGTCGGTCGGCGGCAAGACCGGCATCAATCATCCGCTCGGCAAGAACATGATCGGCGCGTTCTGGCAGCCCCGCGCGGTGCTGATCGACGTCGACTGCCTCGCGACGCTCCCCGACCGCGAGCTCTGCGCGGGACTCGCCGAGGTGATCAAGTATGGCGCGATCCGCGATGCCGTGTTCTTCGAGTGGCTCGAGAAGAATCTGAAGGGCCTGCTCGCGCGCGACACCGAGATGTTGACGCACGCCATCCGCCGCAGCTGCGAGATCAAGGCGGAAATCGTCGCCGCCGATGAGCGCGAAGCCGGCGAGCGCGCGCTCCTCAACTTCGGGCACACGTTCGGTCACGCGATCGAAGCCGCCGAAGGGTACGGCAACTGGCTGCACGGCGAAGCCGTCGCTGCGGGAATGGTCACCGCAGCGAAGCTGTCGGTCGATCGTTGCGGACTTCCCACCGCCGATGCCGCACGGCTCGCCACGGTCATTGAAGCCGCCGGACTTCCGGTCGCTCCGCCGTCGCTATCCCTCGAGCGCTGGCTCGAGCTGATGCATCGCGACAAGAAGGTTGCCGCAGGGATGCTGCGCTTCGTGCTGCTCGAGGCGCTCGGTCACGCGGTGATCCGCAGCGACGTGACCGACGGAGACGTCATGCACGCGATTACAGGCATGCCGACAGAGCCGTGATGCCTGATTGGAATCACTCAAATCGGATGAGGACGGGAAATGACTACCGCCGTCGCATTTGCCATCGCCTTTGCAATTATCACCGTCGGCGGGCTTGGGATCGCCGGATCCCTGCTGTGGCTTCTCAACCGTGATGCTCGGCAAAGACGGGCGGCTCAGCGGCGCGTGACGCACGCCTGACGGGGCGCGCTCCTCCCGTAATCACGTACGCTTGCACGCGAGGCGGCGAGTGCGAGCGATCCCTGCACGTTCGGATTCTCGGGATTCGGAATGACTCGGAGGCCGCGCGGATCGACCACGACGTCAAGCTGTTCCATCGGTATCGCACCGAGCAGCAGGCGATCGCCCATGATGATCGCCCCGGTGAAACAGTTGCGGCCTTGCATTTCCACCTTGACGGGTCCGGCGTAGCGCACCTTCCTGCGGCTCCCGTCGGCGAGGCGCATTTCGCGCGGCGAGAGTTCGCCGAGTTTGAGCTGAATTGCGACGTGCTCGGCGATCACAAGATCGATCGCGCCGGTATCGACTAAGGCATTCGCGGTGATCTCTTCCAGCCCTGGCTCGCTGGGGTTAGACAATCGCAGATCGACGTAGACGATGCCCATGGCGCAATGGCGGTCCGAACCATCACATCAGGCAGTTTCTCACGGTCCCAATCATCGCCGGGCAGCGCCGAAGCCTACATCGGCAAGACGTCATAGTCGCGCGAGCGAGACCTTTCCGATTGCGCCGACCGTTCTTGCACGAAAGCGGCGCCCGGAGGCGCCGCTCGTAACTGCAGCCGACCGGGACGACGCCCGGTCCGCGATCGTCAGTTGCAGGTCAGCTTGGCCAGAACCGCCTGGCTGCCCGACGAGACCGTGATGTTGAATGTCGTTGCGCTTACCGCGCTGCTGAACGACACGGCCACGTTTGCGCCGGTTGGCGTTACCGTGACGCCCGCCGGTTGCGGATTGATCGAATTGGTGTAGGTGCCGGTTCCACCCGTGGCGAGGAACGTGAACGTCGATCCGGCGCTGCAGGTGCCCGACAGCGAGGGCGGCGTGACCACAAGCGCCGGCGGCGGGGCCGCTGCGGTGCCGACCACATTGTCGACGGTCGGGCTCGTCGCGACGCGTCCGCTCGCATCGGTGATGATGAAGCTGAGATTGGTGACACAAACGCCGGTCGTCGTGATCGTAAACCCACCGCCACTCTTCAGCACCGGCGCGCCCTTGATCGTGATCGCCTGCGGGAAGTTCGTCGCGACCGTGTAGGGCGGCGTGCCGCCGAAGATGTAGAACGAAGCCATGCCGCCGGCATCGCAGGTTGCTTTGTCGGGCCCCGTGAACGTCGTCGTGCCGGTCGGCAACACGGTGAGGGTCGCGCTGCCGTTCGTGTACTGCGCGATCGTGAACTGCCCGACGATGCTCTCGCCGCTCGTGACGTCGGTTGCGCGGATCGTCGCGAACTGCGTCGGTGCGGTCACGGCGACGAGCAGGCGCACTGCCGCGACGCCGTTCTGGTCGGTCGTCACCGTGAACGACGTCGCGGGCGCCTGACCGGGTGGCGAAATCGTGTAGTCGCCCTGGACGACATCGAAACGGATCGCACGTCCGGCGAGCGGGACACCGTTCGCGCCCGTGGCCGTCACCGACGCGGTTCCGTCCTGACCCGAGCAAAGCGTCGCACCCGAAGCTGCGCAGTTGGGATTGCCGGTGATCGTGATCGCGCTCGGCAGCAGGACCGCCGGGTTGATCGTCACCGTCGCGGTCGCGGGGCGTCCGAGCGCGTCGGTCACCGTGAGCGATTCGGTCGTCGGGGCGGGGACGACGGCGCCAAGCACCGCGAACGTATTGCCTACCGCCTCGGAGGGAACCTGCAGGTCGTTCGGATTCCCCGACGTGATCCGATACGGCGGCGTTCCGCCGGTGACCGTGAACACGTACGGAATCTGCGAATAGATGTTGGCCGTCGAGGGTGCCACGCTCGGCGCGGCGCCGCCCGGCTGGTAGGGGTTGTTCGGGGAGCCGCCTCCGCCACCGCAGGCCGCGAGGGAAAGCACGCCAGCCAGCGCGGCGAGGGTGAGGAGCGGGCGCAGCCAGCCAGTCGGTCGGTGTGCGTGCATGGCGGGTTTCCTGATGATGTTGTCCTAAAGATGCGAAAGGGCAGCGGTCGAATTGAACGTAGCAACAACGATCTAGCGGACTTTGTTCAGATTAAAGCCTAACATCGTAGCCGGTGCAAGTCTTTCCGGCGGAAAAGCCCTGCCGCGCCCCGCGTTGTTGCATTGCGCACGCCGCGCGATCCGCTTGCCGCATCGCAGCATCGCGCGTAGCATCAAAAGGTTTCGGCTGCATTCCGAGGCGCGCCAAGCGCCGCCTCGGGAGGAGCCGCGGTCCGTCTCGAGTTCGCGAGGGTCGAGGTCCACGTGAGTACTAGCTCAATGCCGCCCGGTCACGCCTGGCCCCCGGAGGCCCAGGGCCTCTACGCCCCGGTCTACGAGCACGATGCCTGCGGGCTCGGCTTCGTTGCGCACATCAAGGGAACGAAGTCCCACGCGATCATCGAGCAGGGACTGCAGATCCTGAAGAACCTGACGCATCGTGGCGCGACCGGCGCCGATCCGCTGCAGGGCGACGGTGCAGGGATCCTGGTCCAGCTTCCCGACGCGTTCTTCCGGCGGGCCTGTGGCAGGCTCGGCATCACGCTGCCGGCGATCGGGCAGTACGGCGTCGGCATGGTGTTCCTGCCGCGGGAGCCGGCGTCGCGGATGGCCTGCGTGCAGGAGGTCGAGCGCGCGATCGCCGCCGAAGGGCAGATCCTGCTCGGCTGGCGCGACGTGCCGACGCGTAACGGCGGGCTGTCGGAGCGCACACGCGAGGTCGAGCCGGTGATCCGGCAGGTGTTCGTCGCGCGCGGCTCGCGCGACATGGACCAGGACGCGCTCGAGCGCAAGCTCTACGTGATCCGCAAGGCGGCCGGCCACGCGATCCAGGCGCTTTCGCTTCGTCACGGCAAGGCGTTCTACGTGCCGTCGTTCTCGACACGCACGATCGTTTACAAGGGAATGCTGCTCGCGCACCAGGTCGGCGAGTACTACGTCGACCTCGCGGATCGCTCGATGGTGTCGGCGCTCGCGATGGTCCACCAGCGCTTTTCGACCAACACGTTCCCGACCTGGGACCTCGCGCATCCGTTCCGCTTCGTCTGCCACAACGGCGAGATCAACACGCTGCGCGGCAACTTCAACTGGACGCGCGCGCGCGAAGGCGCGATCGCATCGAAGGTGCTCGGCGACGACCTCCCGAAGCTGTGGCCGCTCATCTACGACGGGCAGTCGGACTCGGCATCGTTCGACAACGCGCTCGAGCTCCTGCTGATGGGCGGGTATCCGCTCGCGCACGCGATGATGCTGATGATTCCCGAGGCGTGGGCGGGCAACCCGCTGATGGACGAGGACCGGCGCGCGTTCTACGAATACCACGCCGCGCTGATGGAGCCGTGGGACGGCCCGGCGGCGATGGCGTTCACCGACGGCAGGAAGATCGGCGCGACGCTCGACCGCAACGGGCTGCGCCCGGCGCGTTTCGTCGTCACCAGCGACGACTACATCGTGATGGCCTCCGAGGTCGGCGTGCTCGACATTCCGGAGTCGAAGATCGTCAGGAAATGGCGGCTGCAGCCGGGAAAGATGCTGCTCGTCGACCTCGAAGCCGGGCGCATCGTCGACGACGACGAGTTGAAGCGCGGACTCGCGACGGAGAAGCCGTATCGCGAATGGGTCGCGAAATGTCGGCTGTCGCTCGAAGCGATGCCCGAGCCCGCGCCGCTCGCGCCACCCGTGGTGGCGCGGCTCGACCGCCAGCAGGCGTTCGGCTACACGCAGGAAGACCTGCGGCTTCTGCTCACCCCGATGGCGGCGAATGCCGAGGAACCCGTCGGCTCGATGGGCAACGACGCCGCGCTGCCGGTGCTTTCCGACCGACCCAAGGTCTTCTATACCTATTTCAAGCAGCTCTTCGCGCAGGTTACCAATCCGCCGATCGATCCGATCCGCGAGGAGCTCGTGATGTCGCTGGTGTCGTTCATCGGCCCGCGCCCGAACCTGCTGGCACTCGATCCGCGCGACGACGACGCCGAGACGGTGAGCGGCAGCGTCGCCGGGGAGGGGACCTCGCCCGGCGGCGAGCCGCCGCTGCGCCTCGAAGTCGAGCAGCCGATCCTCACCGCCGACAACATGGAGAAGCTGCGGCACATCGAGCTCTTCTCGGGCGGCGCATTCCGCTCGCTCGAGCTCGACATCTGCTATCCCGCCGCGTGGGGAGGCAACGGCATGGAGGCCGCGCTCGCGAGCCTTGCCGCGCACGCGGAAGACGCGATCCGGCAGGGCTACAACATCCTGATCCTCTCGGACCGCAGCGTGTCGCCGGAGCTTCTGCCGATTCCGGCGCTCCTCGCCACTGCGGCGGTGCACGAGCACCTGGTGAAGCACGGCCTGCGTACGTCGACCGGTCTCGTCGTCGAGACGGGATCCGCACGCGAGGTGCATCACTTCGCGCTCCTCGCGGGCTACGGCGCCGAGGCGATCCACCCGTATCTCGCGCTCGAGACCGTCGACGCGCTGGCGTTGAAGCGGCCGGAGATCCCCGCGGCGGAAGCGCAGAAGCGCTACGTCAAGGCGATCGACAAGGGCCTGCGCAAGGTGATGTCGAAGATGGGCATCTCGACCTACCAGAGCTACTGCGGCGCGCAGATCTTCGAGGCGGTGGGGTTGCAGAAGGCGTTCGTCGACAAGTACTTCACCGGCACCGCGAGCGCGATCGAAGGCATCGGGCTCTTCGAGGTCGCCGCCGAGGCCGAGCGTCTGCACGCGGCGGCCTTTGGCGACGACCCGATCCTCGCCGAGGCGCTCGACGAAGGCGGCGAATACATGGTCCGCACGCGCGGCGAAGAGCACATGTGGACGCCCGACTCGGTCGCCCGCCTGCAGCACGCGACGCGCGCCAACTCGTATGCGACGTACAAGGACTACGCAGCGCTGATCAACGAGCAGGGCAGGAAGCTGAAGACCTTGCGCGGCCTGTTCGAATTCCGCACAGCGGCGTGCACGCCGGTGCCGCTCGACGAAGTCGAGCCGGCGAAAGAGATCGTCAAGCGCTTTTCGACCGGTGCGATGAGCCTCGGGTCGATCTCGACCGAGGCGCACACGACGCTGGCACTCGCGATGAACCGCATCGGAGGCAAGTCGAACACCGGTGAGGGCGGCGAGGATGCGAAGCGCTACCGTGCCGAGATGCGTGCGGGGGGAAGCCCGTTCAAGGGCGGCGAGACGCTGTCGTCGGTGCTCGGCAGGGGCGCGGTCGAGCGCGACCTCGTTCTCGAAGCCGGAGACAGCCTGCGCTCGCGCATCAAGCAGGTCGCCTCGGCGCGCTTCGGCGTCACCGCCGAATACCTCTCGTCGGCGGACCAGCTGCAGATCAAGATGGCACAGGGCGCGAAGCCGGGCGAAGGCGGCCAGCTTCCCGGACACAAGGTGTCCGGCTACATCGCGCATCTGCGCTATTCGGTGCCGGGGGTCGGGCTCATCTCGCCGCCACCGCACCACGACATCTATTCGATCGAGGATCTCGCGCAGCTCATCCACGACCTCAAGAACGCGAATGCGCAGGCGTCGATCTCGGTGAAGCTCGTCTCCGAGGTCGGCGTCGGGACCGTCGCGGCGGGAGTCGCCAAGGCTAAGGCGGACCACGTGACGATCGCCGGCCACGACGGCGGCACCGGCGCGTCGCCTCAGTCGTCGATCAAGCACGCCGGCACGCCGTGGGAGCTCGGCCTCGCCGAGACGCAGCAAACGCTGGTGCTGAACCGGTTGCGCGGGCGCATCGCCGTGCAGGTCGACGGCCAGATGAAGACCGGACGCGACGTGGCGATCGGCGCGCTCCTCGGCGCCGACGAGTTCGGCTTCGCGACCGCTCCGCTCGTCGTCGCGGGCTGCATCATGATGCGGAAGTGCCACCTCAACACCTGCCCGGTCGGCGTCGCGACGCAGGACCCGGTGCTGCGCAAGCGCTTCACCGGGCAGCCCGAGCACGTCGTCAACTATTTCTTCTTCGTCGCCGAGGAGCTGCGCGAGATCATGGCGTCGCTCGGCTTTCGCCGGCTCGACGACATGATCGGCCGCGTCGACCTCCTCGACATGAAGAAGGGCATCGATCACTGGAAGGCGCGCGGCCTCGATTTCTCGCGCATCTTCCACCAGCCGGCGATGCCGCCCGAGATCGCTCGCCATCACTGCGAAGCGCAGGATCACGGCCTTTCCGGCGCGCTCGACCACGCGCTGATCGCCGCGGCGGCGCCGGCGCTCGACGGCGGGCAGCGGGTGCGCCTCGCCTATCGGATCCGCAACGCCAACCGTTCGGTGGGCGCGATGCTGTCGGGCGAGGTCGCGCGCCGCTTCGGCCACGACGGGCTTCCCGACGACAGCGTGCACATCGCCTTCGACGGCACGGCCGGGCAGAGCTTCGGCGCGTTCCTCGCGCGCGGCATCACCTTCGAGCTGCAGGGTGCGACCAACGATTACGTCGGCAAAGGCCTTTCGGGCGGGCGCATCGTCGTCTATCCCGATCCGTCGTGCCCGGCACGACCCGAAGACAACATCGTCGTCGGCAACACGGTGATGTACGGCGCGATCGAAGGCGAGGCGTATTTCCGCGGCGTCGCCGGCGAGCGCTTCTGTGTGCGCAACTCGGGCGCCTCGGCAGTCGTCGAAGGTACCGGCGACCATGGCTGCGAGTACATGACGGGCGGCACGGTGGCGGTTCTCGGCCGCACCGGACGCAACTTCGCAGCGGGGATGAGCGGCGGCGTCGCCTATGTGTACGACCCCGACGGAAGCTTCGCGAGTCGCTGCAACACGTCGATGGTGACGCTCGTGCCGGTGCTTCCCGAGGCCGAGCAGCGCGATGCCGAGGCGGACCTGGCACTCGCCGGCAAGGGCCGCATGCTCCACCGCGGCGAGGCCGACGAGCCGCTCCTGCGCGAGATGATCGAGCGCCACCTGCGCTACACCGGGTCGACGGTCGCACTCACGTTCCTCGACCATTGGGACCAGGCGCGGGCACGCTTCGTCAAGGTATTCCCGAACGAATACCAGCGCGCGCTTTCCGAGATGCACGCGGCAGCGCCGGGCGAGCGCGCGGCCGCGCGGACACAGAAACAGGTGGCGTGACGGCATGGGAAAGATCACCGGATTCCTCGAGTATCAGCGCATCGCCGAGGTCGCCGATCCGGTCGCACGGCGGGTGCGGCACTTCCGCGAGTTCGTGCACGCACTCGACGACGCATCGGCGTCGACGCAGGGCGCGCGCTGCATGGACTGCGGCGTTCCGTACTGCCAGAACGGCTGTCCGGTCAACAACATCATTCCCGACTGGAACGATCTCGTCTACCGCAAGCGCTGGCGCGAAGCGCTCGACGTCCTGCATTCGACGAACAACTTTCCCGAGTTCACCGGCCGCATCTGCCCGGCGCCGTGCGAAGCGGCGTGCACGCTCAACATCAACAGCGACCCGGTCGGCATCAAGTCGATCGAGCACTTCATCATCGACAAGGGCTGGGAGGAGGGCTGGGTGGTGCCGCGCCCGCCTGCGCGGCAGACCGGCCGCCGCGTCGCGGTCGTGGGTTCGGGGCCGGCGGGCCTCGCCTGCGCGCAGCAGCTCGCGCGCGCGGGCCATGGCGTCGTCGTGTTCGAGAAAGCCGATCGCATCGGCGGCTTGCTGCGCTACGGCATTCCCGATTTCAAGATGGAGAAGCACCTGATCGACCGCCGGATGGCGCAGATGTCGAGCGAGGGCGTCGAGTTCCGGCCGAATGCCTGCGTCGGAGGCAACGTCGACGCGCGGGACCTCCTCGCCGAGTTCGATGCGGTCGTGCTCGCCGCGGGCGCCGAGAAGCCGCGCGATCTTCCGATCCCTGGCCGCGAACTCGCCGGCGTCCACTTCGCGATGGAGTTCCTGCCGCAGCAGAACCGCGTCGTCGCGGGTGACGCGGTCGACGCGCAGATTCTCGCCACCGGCCGCAACGTGGTCGTCATCGGCGGCGGCGATACCGGCTCCGACTGCGTGGGGACATCGAACCGCCACGGTGCGGCATCGATCACGCAGTTCGAGCTCCTGCAGCAGCCTCCGCTCGTCGAGAACAAGCCGCTGGTGTGGCCGTACTGGCCGATCAAGCTGCGCACGTCGAGCTCGCACGAGGAGGGCTGCGATCGCGACTGGTCGGTGGCGACGAAG
>DASVWR010000183.1:0-4483 GCA_036393115.1 Casimicrobiaceae bacterium | reverse complement strand
GACGTGGACCATTCCGGCGGTGCCGCCGACCGAGCTCAAGGATCCCACCGGCTGCGGCGACGCCTACCGCGCCGGCCTTCTGTACGGGATCGCGCAGGAATGGGACTGGGAGCAGACCGGTCGCCTCGCGTCGGTGCTGGGGTCGCTCAAGATCGCGAGCCGCGGCGGCCAGAACCACGCGGTCTCGCGCGAGCTCGTCGGAGAGCGCTATCGGGCCGCCTTCGGCGACGATCCGTGGTGAGATGGCGCGCGTGATCGGATCGCCGGTGCCGGGTCGTGACGCGCCGACCGCGTCGGGTCGCCGTGCGCGACCGGCGACCGGGGGCCGCACGCGGCGCGCCGCCCGGCGCGGCTGGCGCACCGTGCGCATGACGGTGCACCTGGCAGCGGGGCTCGCCACCACGGTGCTCGTGTTCCCGCTCGTCTCGGCCGACCGTCGCCGGGCGCGCATTCGCGCGTGGTCGGCGCACCTCCTGCGCATTCTCGCCGTCGACGTTCGCATGGCGGGAGCGCTGCCGCCCGGCGGCAACCTCCTCGTCGTCGCCAATCACGTGTCGTGGCTCGATATCTTCGTGCTGAACGCGATCGGGCCGATGCGCTTCGTCGCCAAGGCCGAGCTCGCGCGGTGGCCGGCGATCGGGCGGCTGATCCGCAACGTCGGCACGCTGTTCGTCGAGCGCGCCCGGCGCCACGATGCGCATCGCGTCACCGTCGCGACGCGCGATGCCCTAGCGGCGGGTGACATCGTCGCGGTGTTCCCCGAAGGCACCACCACCGATGGCAGCACCGTGCTGCCGTTCAAGAGCTCGCTCTTACAGCCGATCGTCGACGCGAGGGGCGCGCTGCTGCCGGTCGCCTTCCGCTACCACGACCGCGACGGGCGCCTGTCCACGGCCGCCGCCTACGCCGGCGACACGAGCTTCCTCGAGTCGTTCTGGAGCATCTGCGGCGAGCGCTCGCTCGTCGTCGACGTCGTCGTCACCGACGCGCTGCCCGCCGCGGAGCGCCGGCGCCACGATCTCGCGCGCGAGGCCGAGACGGCGATCCGCGCAGCGCTCAGCTAAGACCGGGACGGACCACGTCTTTGGCGCTCGGGCGGGGTCAGGCAAAAGGCAAGACCTGACCGCGGCCCGGCACCTGAAGCACGCGCAGGTCGTCGAGCCGCAACGCCGTGAGGCTGCCTCCCCAGAGGCACCCCGAGTCGAGCATCGCGACGTTCGGAACGAGCGTCAGACCGAGCGTCGACCAGTGGCCGCAGACGACGTGCACGTCGGCCGTGCAGCGATTCTCGTGCAGGAACCACGCGGAGTAGCCTTCGGGAGCGAACGCAGCACCGCGCTTCTCGCGAAACTCCATGCGCCCGCCGGCGGTGCAGAAGCGAAGCCGCGTGAGCGCATTGACGATCGCGCGCAGGCGATCGTAGCCGACGAGATCGTCGGACCACGTGGCTGGCTCGTCCCCATAGAGCACACGCAGGAACTCGGCGCGGTCGTCGCCGGCGAGGACGGTCTCCACTTCGCGCGCGCGCGCGAGCACGTCCGCACGCGTCCATTGCGGAAGCACGCCCGCGTGCACCATCAGCCAGCCGCCTTCGGCGACGGCGAGCGGGCGCCGCGCGAGCCAGTCGAGGAGCTCATCCCGGTCGGGGGCGTCGAGGATCGAATCGAGCGTGTCGCTGTGATGCGCGTGCCGGTGTCCCGCGGCGACCGTCAGGAGGTGCAGGTCGTGGTTGCCGAGCACCGTCGTCGCGCGCTCGCCGAGCGCGATCACTTCGCGCAGCACCGCAAGCGACTCGGGGCCGCGATTGACGAGATCGCCGACGAGCCACAGGCGATCGCGCTCGCGCGAGAAGCCGATCAGCGCGAGAAGATCGCAGAACTCGGCGTGGCAGCCCTGGATGTCGCCGATCGCGTAAAGCGCCATGTATTCGCGGCCCGCCTCTATGATCGCGGCCGATTGTAGCAACGCCCGTCGCAGTCCACCGATGCACTCCCTCGACGCCGCGCACTGCGGCGCTTCACGCACTCGGTCTATCGATCCTGCGTGCCGAGCATCGCGGGCTGACGGGTGATTCGGCGGAGCGTGGCGCTCTGCTCGCCGAGGCGCGGCTCGGCGGCGCGCTACTTCGCGGCCGACGTCATGTAATCGACTCCGGCCTTGACTTGCGCATCGGTGAGGCTCGCGTTGCCGCCCTTCGGCGGCATCGAGCGAAGGCCGTGCAGCGCCGCGTCGTAGAGCGTATTCATGCCCTGCGCGATCCGCGGTGCCCATGCGGCCTTGTCGCCGAACTTCGGCGAGCCGAGAAGTCCCGTCGCGTGACAGACATGGCAGGTCTCGTCGTAGACCTTCTTGCCCTCGGCCGCGTCGGCCGGAGTGCCTGCTGCGGCGTGAGCGGCTCCCGCCGCGGGTGCAGGGGCCGCGGGGGCACTCGCTGGCGCAGCCGCAGCAGCGGGGGCACTCGCCGGTGCAGCGGATGCTGCAGGGGCTGCCGATGCGACGACAGTCGCGGCGGGAGCAGCGGCGGCGCCTGCCGCAGGTGCGGCGGCAGCCGTCGCCGTGACCGCTGGCTCCTTCCACCCGGCGCCGGCGAGGTCCGCCATATAGACGACGGCGCGGTGCACCTCGTCGTCGGTCAGTTCGGCGTTTCCGCCGCGCGGCGGCATCGTGCCGGACTTGCCGGTGAAGCCATCGATTGCGTGCTTGACGAGCGTCGCTTCACCCTGCCTGATCCGCGGGCCCCATGCGCCCTTGTCGCCGGCCTTCGGCGCGCCGGCAATGCCGGTCTCGTGACAGGTCTTGCACGTCTGCCCGAATACCTGCTCCCCCGTGAGACTCCCCTTGGGGGCCGTCGCTTCCGCCATCACGATGGTTCCGACCGGCTTGATCCGCGCTTCGACCTGGTCCGGGGTCCCCGCTTCCTCCATTCCACTCGTCGCAAGCTGCGAGAAGAGCGCCGCGATCGCAATCGGAATCGCGAACGCCAGCACGACAACGATCACGAGCTGCTTCGGAGTCTTGATGAATGTGGAATGCGGGTCGTGCTCCATGGGTCCTCCCTGCAAGAGATGCCGAATTATACGGGGCACCCTGCATTCGAGACCGATTTCGCCTCGATGGGACGGCTATAATCCGCTGTTCGCGCGCCCGTAGCTCAGTTGGATAGAGTATTGGTTTCCGAAGCCAAGGGTCACAGGTTCGAATCCTGTCGGGCGCGCCATGCTTGTCTGGTCTATTCACGCCATGAATGATTGTCATGCATGGCGCGAAGACGTTACCGCGCCTGCTCGAAACCGCGCTCGTCGAGCGGCTGCGCGTCATGCCGGCCGCGGTGATCACCGGTGCGCGACAGGCCGGCAAGAGCACGCTGGTTGCAACGCGGACTCCGGGCAAGCGGCGCTACGCCTCGCTCGACGATCTCGATGTGCTCGACGCGGCCCGGCGCGATCCCGAGACTCTGGTCGGCGGTCGTGGGGCGGTGACCCTCGACGAGGTTCAGCGCGAGCCCTCGATCCTCGCTGCCGACGTGCTCGCCGCACCCTGGTGGAAGGTCTTCTGACACGGTCGAGTGCAACCGCGATCGGTTCGCGCGACGCGTAAAATCTTCGGTCGAGCATCGACCCAGGAATGTCCGAAATGCGCGGAACAAGTCGCGCGTCCATGGTTCAGACAAGGATTCCGAGAGCACCCGTGATATCCGGACCAATGTCGATCGCGCGCGGTCTGGCGGCGCTGGCAGCGACGGCGTTCGTCATAGCCACGCTGGCCACCGCCAGTGCGCAGGAGCCGCGAACGCCGCCTTCAGCCCCTGCAGCCGGGGTGTCGTCGGCGGTTCAACCGACCCCTGCAGACGAAGCGAAAGCCCGCCGCATCGTCGAGGCGGCCGACCGCATCCGCTTTCCCGCCGAAGGCTTCCAGGTCGACGTGCGCATCGTGACGACGGCGCCGGGGCGCGATACCGACGAGCACCGCTACCGCGTGCTCACCAAGGGCAACGACAACACGATCGTGATGGTGACGGCCCCCGCCGACGAGCGCGGCCAGATCCTGCTCATGAAGGAGCACGACCTCTGGGTGTTCCTGCCCAACGTATCGCAGCCGGTGCGCCTGTCGCTCTCGCAGCGCCTGACGGGCCAGGTCGCAAACGGCGACCTCGCGCGCGCCAACTTCACCGGCGACTACAACCCGAAGCTCCTGCGCACCGACACGATCGACGGCGTCCGCTACGACGTGCTCGAGCTCGACGCAGTCGACAACAGCGTGACGTACCGCAAGGTCCTCTACTGGGTGAAGGAATCGAGCCACGAGCCCTACAGGGCCGAGTTCTACTCGGTGTCGAACCGGCTCCTCAAGACCTGCATCTACGGGAAGTACGAGAAGATGGCCGGACGGATGCGCCCGACCGAGCTCGTCATGACCGATGCGCTCCACGCCGGCGAGCAATCGGTGCTCGACTACGGCGACATGAAGCTCCGCGACCTCCCGG
>DASVWR010000182.1:0-12851 GCA_036393115.1 Casimicrobiaceae bacterium | reverse complement strand
CCGGCGGTGCGAAGGCCGTCGGCGAGGCGGTCCATGAACGCGCCGGGGAACGGCCACGCGCGATGCGCGATGTCGACGGTGAGGTGGGCATCCTTTCGCAGCAGCGTCCGGGCGCGGCGCCGCGCCTCGGTCTTCGCGCCGGCATGCGCGGCCGCAGCGACGCCGACCCGCGCGGCCCACGCCGACGCAGGCTCCATCTCGACGCCATCGTCGATCCACCGCGCGGCGAGGTCGTAGCGGCCGGCGTCGAAGTGCGCGCAGCCGATGCCGATGAAGGCGAGATGGCGGAGCGGCTCCAGCGGCATCAGTCCGAGCGTGACGCGAAGCTCGCGCAGCGCGGCCTCGCTGTCGCCTGCGTACGCGGACAGCCACCCGCGCCGTATCCAGGCCCACGGCGACCACGGCTCGATCGCGAGCGAGCGCTCGATCAGGTGCTCCGCCGCGACGAGGTGGCCGGCGAGCGTCTGTGCGCCGCTCGCGAGCGTCAGCACCAGCGCGTCGAACGGTGCCCGCGCCACGGCGGCGGCGGCGAGATCGCTCGCGCGCCGACGATCATCGTCGGGCGCGCCGCCGAAGTTGTGCGCGGCGCGCTGGCCGTAGCACCACGCCGCGATTGCGAGCGGCAGCCCGAATTCCGGTGCCGCGTCGCGCGCCCGGTCGGCGAGCTCGAGCGCCGCTTCGCATGCCGAGCAGCCGACGGTGAATGCGAAGGCGAGCGCGCGGTAGCTCAATCGCTCGGCGTCGTCCTGGCCAGCAACGGACGTCGCCCGTTCCAGGGTCAGCGCCCGTTCGCCCGCCAGCTTGCGGGTGTCGGCGTGCGCACGACGCGCTACATCGAGCGTCTTCGACGGGCGCTCGCCGAAGTGGCGCCGATACACGCCCGCGAATCGACCGAGCTCGCGAAATCCGTTCGCGACCGCCACACGGGTCACCGTGGTGCCGGGCTTCGCATCGAGGAGCTCGCGCCGCGTGCGCGCGAGGCGAACGCGTCGGGCGAACACGAGCGGTGTCGCTCCGAGATGGCGCCGGAACTGGGTCTCGAGGGTGCGCGGCCGCACGCCCGCTGCGGCAGCGAGCTCGCCGAGATCGATCGCGGTGTCGGGGTGCGCGTCGAGCCAGTCGAGCGCGCGCGCGATCGCCGCAGGCAGCGACGAATGCGGTCGTGCCGGAAAGCTCGGAAGATCGGGAAGCGGCGGTCGCGCCGCAGGTTTCGTCGCCGCCATCGCGCCGATTCTGCGCGCGACGGCGCAATCTGCATAGCGCCGGGCACGATCGGCGCGATTCGCATAGCGGAGCTCCGCGCCGACCAGCGATGATCCGAGACCCGGAAACCTTCGATCCAACGACCATGACAGCCTCCGTGATTGCCGAAAACCCTCCCAAGGTCGACCTCGCCGCGCTCAAGGCGCGCCAGCAGGGCGTCTGGTCGTCGGGCGACTACGCGCTCATCGGCTCGACGCTGCAGATCGTCGGGGAGATGCTCGCCGAAGCCGTCGACCTGCGCGCCGGCTCGCGCGTGCTCGACGTCGCGGCCGGCAACGGCAACGCGACGCTCGCCGCGGCGCGCCGCGGCTGCGACGTGACGTCGACCGATTACGTTTCCGAGCTCCTCGAGCACGGCAAGGCGCGCGCGGCGGCGAACCGGCTCGACGTCACCTTCCGTCAGGCCGACGTCGAGGCGCTGCCGTTCGAGGACGCGAGCTTCGATGCGGTGCTATCCACCTTCGGCGTGATGTTCACGCCGAACCAGGACAAAGCCGCGTCGGAGATGCTCCGCGTCTGCCGTCCGGGCGGACGCATCGGCCTCGCCAACTGGACGCCGCAGGGCTTCGTCGGACAGATCTTCAAGGTCATCGGCCGCCATGTTCCGCCGCCCGCCGGCGTGAAGCCGCCGGGATTGTGGGGAACGCGCGAGCGCCTCGACGAGCTCTTCGGCGCCCACGCCATAGTCGACGCAACGCCGCGCAACTTCGTTTTCCGCTACCGCTCGCCCGCGCAGTTCGTCGAGTTGTTCCGGACCTGCTACGGACCGATGCTGAAGGCGTTCGCGGCGCTCGACGCGACCGGGCAGGCGGCACTCGCTGCCGGCCTAGAAGCGCTCATCGCGACCCTCAACCGCTCGGGTGACGCGACGATGATCGTGCCGGGCGAATACCTGGAGGTGGTGATCACGAAGCGGACATGATCGTCGCGCCCGGTCGACCGCAATATTGGACGTGTTACGGCTCGGGTACTTCGAGATCACGGCATATCTTTCTCGCAAGATGCTCGTTGATCTCTCGATGTCGCGGAACGGTCGACGATTTGCCAGCAGCGCGATTGACAAATACGCTATGCTTCGCGCCTTCCCTTAGCAAGTCGCATCCGTGTCGCTCGAGAAAGCGAATCAAGTCTCGGCGCTTCATTCAGTTGCGACAAGCAACGGCTCTCGAATTACCTTTCTCTTGCCGATCGTTTGTTCCGCGAGCGAGCGGTTTGCCTCCAGCACGAGCTCGACAGCCTCGGCCAGGTTGGCGCGCGCTTCTTTGAGCGTTCGCGCTTGAGTGTTAGCCCCTGGTAGCTCCTCGACGAAGCCGATGTAGCCCTCGCGCACTTTCTGAAATACTGCCGTCAGTTGCATCTCGAAACCCCGCTACCTGCGCGCAATGTGAGCAATATATCAGGGTACCGCGCCATGACGCCGGACAATTGATGGCATACGGGTATCGCGGTTCGCATCCAGAACAGCCTCACCGAGGCACAATTGGACGCGGCCCAGCGCGAAGCCGCGCGGCTAGGCATTTCGCTCGCGGAGCTTGTGCGTCGCTCCTTGCGTAGCAACCTTCCAGTCGACGCGACCAGGCCGTGGATGCGTTATGCCGGCTTTGTCGAATCGGGTGACCCGCAATCGAGCCAGCATATCGACGACCTCAACCCGAGCCAACCGCACGCCCGATCATCGCGATCCCCACGACGACGGCAATGCCGCCGATCGTCTGAGCGACGCGCCAACGCAAGGGCAGGAGCCGCTCGCCGGTGATGGCGATCGTGACCGCCGCCATCACGCGAACGTCCATGACCCCGGTGACGAGGAAGATCGTCGTCAACCCGGCGCAACTGCGGACGCAGTGAACTCCGAGTCGAACTCCGCGCCGCAGTGCGGTCGCGATCTCCGCCGCGAGCGACGTACGCGCGATCGGTGGCCGCGTGGGAAACGCGCGTTGTGACAGCGCGAATTGCGCGGGCATGCCGCGGCAGCAGGCGAGCTCGCGCGCCTTCCACTCGGTGAACTGGAACGCGCCCGCGGCGATGACGGCGATCCCGGCCGCGACCCGAGCCGCGCGCGTCGCTTCCGGCCAGTGCATGTGTGCGGCGACGAGTGCGCCGACCAGCGCCGCTCCCGCCGCGAACGCCGCGATGCCGACGACCGCCCACACCGAGAAATAGGCGGCGCCGACGAGACCCGTGAGCAACATCCGCCGGGCGCCGCCCGACGCGGCGGCGATTCGGCGATAGCGCCACAGCGTCGGCGCCAGCGCCGGAAGCATCATCGGCACCATCATGATCATCCACATGGCGAGGAACGACGCGGCAGCCGCCGGCCACGTCTGTCCCGCGATCGGAATCCACGCCGACGAGGTCGATGCCATCGGCATCGCTGTGCAACCCGGCATCGCCATCGACGCGCAACCCGCCATCGTCATCGGATCCATCGCTGCGTCAACCCTTCGCGTACTCGTCGTGGCGGAGCCACCAGATGCCGCTCTCGTTGCGTCCCTTCGGCGCGCGGTCGAGCCACTGGTACATGCCCCACAGGCCATCGAGGCCGCGGGCGTAGGTCGAGTAGGTGTGATAGACGACGCCGTCCTCGCGCGCGAACGCGCTCATCCCGGGCCGTTCGCGCATATACGTGCGCGCGTCGGTCCCCGACGTGGCAGCGGACTGAACCACGATCTCGGGAATCGTCGCCGTGTCTGTCAGCGGATGGCCGTCGCGACGATAGTTGTATTCGACGTCTCCGGTGCGCTGCTGCTCCTCGGTGATCGAGGCACGGTAGTCGAAATTGAACGCGTCGTCGTGCGAGGACGCCCATGGAAACGTCCATCCCATCCGCCGCTTGTACGCAGCGAGCTTCGCGAGCGGTGCGCGCGACACCGCCCACAGGGCGACGTCGTGGTGGGCGAGGTGAACGGCGAAGCCGTCGAAGCCGTCGGCGATCGCCGAGCACGATCGGCACCCGGCCTTGTAGTCCGGCCCGAACATGAAGTGGTAGACGAGAAGCTGCGAGCGACCGCCGAAGAGATCGGCGAGCGACGCGCTTCCCTCGTCCGTCTCGAACCGGTAGTCTTTGTCGATCTTCACCCACGGCAGGTTCTGCCGCTGCAGCGCGAGCTCGTCGCTGCGACGGGTGAGCTCCTTTTCCGCGGCGAGGAGCTCGAGGCGTGCGGCCAGCCATTGTTCGCGCGTTGCGGTCGTGTGCGTCGTCGTGCTTTCTTTCCTTGCATCCATGTCTCGTCTCCTTGCATACGTGTCGATGGGCACCGGGTGTCTCCGGCGTGTTCGCAGTGAACGCTTCGTAGAATGCGGCCGCATCGACGACGGGTGGGAGTGACAAATGTGACGCGATTGAGATGGACCCGCTGATCGCGGCTGCGGCGCGCGCGCTCGCGGCAGGCGACGCGCTCGCTGCACTCAACCGCGTCGCGCTGCGCGACGACCCGCCGGCGCTCGCGCTGCGCGGCATCGCGATGGCGCAACTCGGCGACCTGGTGCGCGCGAGATCGCTCGTGCGCCGCGCGGCACGCGCCTTCGATCCGAAGGACATCGTGGCGCGTGCGCGCTGCGTCGTCGCCGAAGCCGAGATCGCACTCGCGTCGCGCGAGCTCACGTGGCCGACGGCGGCCCTCGACGCTGCGCGTGCGACCCTCGAGCACCATGGCGACCGCGTCAACGGCACGCACGCGCGCACCCTCGCCGCGCGCCGGCTGCTCCTGATCGGCCGCGTCGACGAGGCGGAGCAGGCGCTGGCAATGCTCACGCCGGCCGGGCTGCCACCGGCGTTGCGGGCGGTGCACGAGCTCATCGTCGCGGGGATTGCGATTCGCCGCGGCCGCGCGAAGCCTGCCCGCGCGGCGCTCCGCCGGGCAGACCGTGCCGCGCGCAGCGCAGGAATTTCGGCGTTGATCGCCGAGGTCGAGATCGCGTCACATACCCTCGACGCGCCGGCAGCGCGCCTGGTCGCGACGGATGGGGAGCGGTCGCCGCTCGCCGAGCGATCGCTTCTGCTGGGCGACGTGGAAGCTCTGCTTGGTTCGCAGGCGCTGGTCGTCGACGCGCGTCGCTACGCCGTGCAACAGCGACGTGCGCGGGTTTCGCTCGCGACGCGTCCCGTCCTGTTCATACTCCTGCGCGCGCTCGCCGAGGCGTGGCCCGGTGACGCGCCGCGCGGCGCGTTGATCGCGCGTGCGTTCCGCGCAAAGGTCTTCGACGATTCGCATCGCGCGCGGCTGCGGGTCGAGATCGGGCGCCTGCGCGCGAGCCTCCGGCTGCTCGCAGGCATCCGCGCGACGGCACGCGGCTTCGCGCTCGAGGTGCGACATGGGCAAGAGGTCGTCGTCCTCGTGCCGCCGCTCGATACAGAGCATGCAGAGATGCTCGCCCTGCTCGCCGACGGCGAAGCGTGGTCGACCTCGGCGCTGGCGCTCGCGCTCGACACGAGCCAGCGCTCGGTGCAGCGCGCGCTGGAATCGCTCGCCGCGACGCGCAGGGTGCAGGCGCTGGGCCGCGGCCGGTCCCGGCGCTGGATCGTTGCGCCGGTTCCGGGGTTTACGACGCCATTGTTGCTCCCCGTCGCGCTCGCGACCGACTAGCATTGCGGCGTGAGCATCGCCGCCGGAGACTCGTACTGATGAACGCCATACCTGCCAGGAACGCGAACGCCACGTCGGCCGAAAGCGCGAATACCGTGCGCGCCGAAACCGTCTCGATAGCCGAAATCGTCGGTGAGTACGGCCCGTTCGCGGCCGTCACCAACGTCGGCGGGGTCAGCTTCGACGGCTCGCGCATCTGGTTCGCCGCCGGCGACAGCATGAAGGCCATCGATCCCGCGACGGGGACGATCACGCGCTCGATCGACGTTCGCGCGAACGCAGGCACCGCGTTCGACGGCAGGCACCTCTACCAGATTGCCGACGACCGGATCCAGAAGATCGACCCGGCGCTCGGTCGCGTCGTCGCAACCATTCCGGTGCCGGCCGGCGGTGCGTGCTCGGGGCTTGCGTGGGCCGAGGGGTCGCTGTGGATCGCGCAGTATCGTGAGCGAAAGATCCACGAGATCGATCCGCAGTCGGGCGCGATCCTTCGCACGCTCGCGAGCAACCGCTTCGTCACCGGCGTCACGTGGGTGGACGGCGAGCTCTGGCACGGTACGTGGGAGGATGACAAGAGCGACCTGCGGCGGATCGACGCGCGAACCGGCGAAGTGCAGGAACGGCTGGAAATGCCTGCCGGCGTCGCCGTATCGGGGCTCGAATCGGACGGCGGCGAGCGCTTGCTCTGCGGCGGCGGGTCGAGCGGGAAGGTCAGAGTCGTGCGCCGCCCCGCGCGGCGCGCTTCGCAGCGCGACGATGCGAGTCGGGCTGGACGGCACGATCGGTCGCCCCGCTGAGATCGAGCGTCCAGACTTCACCGAGGAGCGCCTTCAGCTCGTCGAAACGCGACGCGCCGAGCGCGCCGCGCCATTCGGCCTCGATCGCCTCCAGCAGTTCGATCATTTGTTTCGACACAGCACGGCCGCGCTTCGTGAGCTGCACGCGACGCGAGCGAAGATCGTCATTCGCGTCCTCGCGGCTGACATAGCCGTGCTGCTCGAGGCTCTTCAGGAGTTGATTCATCGCCTGCTTGCTGATTCCGGCGCGCCGCGCGAGCTCGAGCGGCCGGCATCCGTCCGGCCCCGGGTACTGCAGCACCGCCATGTGCGGAAGACGCAGCTCGGAAAACCCCGAAGCGTTGAGGCCCGCGATCAGCCGTCGCTGAATCGCCTGGGCGGGAACGCGCAGTAGCGCCCCGATCAGCGAAGGCACCGGCAATGGCTCGCGACCGGAGACGACCGCTCGTGCGCGGGCGGCGCGGGTAGCGTGCCCCGCGCGGTTGGCGCGACCCGGAGGCGCGGCGAGCCGGGGTCTTGACATGTTGGTAAACGCGATGTACCGTTTGATCTGTGGTAAATGGACTTTACTAAAGGAGGAGAGCGATGTCAAACCAGATGGCGGTCAACGCGTCGGAAGAGACGATCGGCCTCGGCCCGGTCGCCGTGCGCTTCCTGCTGACGGGCAGCGACACCGGCGGAAGCATGTCGATCTTCGAGATGACGGTGCCTGCCGGCCAGAAGATTCCCGCCCCGGCGCATACGAACGACGCCTACGAGGAGACGCTGTACGGCATCGAGGGTGTGCTGACCTGGACGATCGACGGCACACCGTTTCCGATCGGGCCGGGTCAGGCCGTCTGCATTCCGCGCGGCGCCGTGCACCGCTTCGACAACTTCGGCGACGTCGCGGCGAAGCAGCTCGTCGTCGTCGCGCCGGCGATCATGGGCCCGCAGTACTTCCGCGAGGCGGTCGACCTGATCCGCAGCGCGGCCGGCGGACCGCCGGATCCGCAGACGATGGCGGCGCTGTTCCGGCGGCACGGGATGACGATTGCGGCGCCCGCTCGCGCCGCATCGTGATGATGGATTCGGAGCAGCGTCGACGAAGCGCCGACGCGGTGTCGTTGCGCCGAAGCGGTGTCGTTGCATTCAGACTCTCGCGGCGACATCGCCCAAGCGCAGGGCGTTGGCGCGACAGATCTTGCGAAACGGCTCGCTCACTCGAGAGTCCGAGCCGGCGTCGGTCCAGAAGTCGATTGCGACCCCGCATGACGCGAGCCACACCGCACGCTGCGCCGGGAGCGGCAGTGCGGGCGTGAAGACTCGGGGAGGGACTTCGCCGCCGGGCAGCGGTGCATAGCGCATCGGCAGCATGTCGTAGGTCGGCGCAAGGCGAAACGTCCGATCGACGTGGAAGCTGAGATTACCGAGATGCATGTCGGAGTTGGCGATCAGCCGTCCGTACCACCACAGGTGCTGGACCGCCGCGACCGACGCCGCTTCGACGAAGCCCATTCGGTGCAGCCGGCCGACCAGTTCCGTCCAGTCGCTGGAACCGGCGCCGATGAATGCTGCCTGGATCGCGTCCAGTCCGCACAGCGGCGACCGACCATGCCGACCCACACGGTCGAACCGCTCGACCTCGATGAACACGCGGCCGCCGTGCGTGATGATCCGTGAACGCGGCGCGCCGACGCCGGGGAGGCGCGCGGCACGTTCGAGTGCCAGGTGCTCGCAGACCAGAAGATCACCCCACCGTCGTTCGCCGACCGAGCGTGCCGCACCCGAGAACTTCACCAGCACGTGGGGTGTAGCAGCCCCGTCGAGGTCGCGCTGTGCGGCAAACTTGGGGAATTCGCCGGCGACGCTCGAGCCCCCTCCGCCGGAAGCGACCGCATTCAGAGCGCCCTCGAGATACGCCCCGGCTAGCTTCGCCGGCCGCAGTGGCTCGACGTCTCGAATCTTGTCATGCAGCCACAGTTCGTAAGCGTCGTTGCCGAGGACGAGATTGCCGCTCATGTCGGCGCCACGTTGGCTCATCACCCAGAGAATGTCGTCGTCGCGCCAGCGCTCGGGATCGTCGGCGACCCCGAGGTTGCGGTGCTCGGCGCGCGCGAGTTGCCGCCCGAGATAGCCCTGCGGGCGGGCCGCGTCGATCGGATACGGAAGCCCGTCCCACCAGCCGTCCCGCGATTCGTCGGGAATCGGCCACTTGGTCTCCGCAAGCGGCAGCAGGGTGCCCGTGGGTTGAACCAGCGCGAGCGGGGCGAGAAGCCGGGCATCGCCTTTCGCATCGATCGCATACAGCGGCAGATCGTCGGCGACGCCGCGTAGCGGACGCCGAAGCGCGTACCTTGCCCGGCGCGTCTGCCCCGCTGCGAGTACGGTACCCGACGGCAACTCGCGCAGCAGCCGACGCACGGACTGCGCCGTCATGCCGAGTTGTCGCGCGAGCTCGGTGCTGCTGCTTCGCGGCGCCGCGCGCAGCCTCTGAAGGAGTCGCTCGCGAGCAATCCCGTTCGGTGTACGCATCTCGGTATGTTGCCTTTCTCGATGCGTAGTATGGGACATGTTAGTGCGTATATTCAATGAATTGAGCAAATAATTCCAATCATAATGTTGCGAATTATGTTGCCAATTCAACAAGGCCAGACCGAACAGAGACTGATCGGGCGGTCATGATCCCGACACCGTCGGCGAGACCCCGCAGGAAATGCCAGTCGGCGCGGTGGCGATAGGTGCCGGTCGGCGGGTCGACGATCAGCGTTCGTCAGCCAGGGTCGTCGCATCGCGCACGCGATGCGCGTCGATCCAGGCAGCGACGCGATCGGCGTCGGGTGGGCGTTCGCTGCCGAGCCAGTGGCTGCGATCGCCGTCTTCGAGGTAGCTCGCGACGCGATCGTCGAAGTAGACGTCGACCCGATTGCGATTGTCTCCGCGCGCCTGCACCACGTACTTCGCCGGCTGCGGCTGCCGATCGAGGAACACGCCGTTGAATGCGCTGCGGCAGTAGTTCACGCCGAGCACGTGCGCGATCGACGCGGGAATGTCCGATTGCTGAAACGCCGCATCGACGACCGGCGGCATGTCGACCGCTCCCGCCACGATCAGCGGAATCCGCGCGAACGCGCGCTCGCCGAAGCGCGCGTACTCGCCGCGTCCGATCGGGGTCATGCTGCGGTGATCACCGGTGATCATCAGAATGCCGTTGGTGAGGAAGCCCTGTTTGGCCAGCGCGTCGTGGAAGTCCGCGAGCTGGTCGTCGACATAGTGGAAGGTCCCGGCCGGATCGATCCGGCCGCTGCGCGGATCGACGAACGGCGGATGACTGCTGACCGTCAGCAGCACCGCGACGAACGGCCGCGCATCGCGTCGCTTGCCGAGCCAATCCAGGAATCGCGCGAACAGCGCGGCGTCTTCGGCGGCGCCGAACTGCTCGCGCGGCATGCCGGCGTAGAACGGATTCTCGCCGCCCTCCACCGTATCGAAGCCGAGCTTCCGCAGCCATGCACCGGTATCGAGAAAACCGAGATTCTCGGTCGTGAAATGCAGTGCGGTGTATCCGGCCCGATGGGCAACGCCCGGCAGCGTGTTCGCACCGGGTCCGAATGCATTCAGCGAATACCAGTCGCTGCCGGGCGGGATCAGCGGAGGGCGCCCGGTGATCGCCGCGATTTCGCCACCGTCGGTAGTGAACCCGTTGGCGTAGAAACGCGTGAAGTAATGGTTCGCCCGCGCGAGCGCGTCGAGCCGTGGCAGCCAATCGTGCGCGCCGCCGAGGAGCGCGCTCTGCCACGCGGAGAGCGATTCGGTGATGACGATGACGATATTGCGCCCGGTTGGCTTGCCGGCATCGCAGGTCAGCGGCAAGGTCTGCGCCCGATGCACGGCCTCTTGCGCGTACGCGGTCGAGAATGGCGCGGCCCGATCCTGCGGCAGGTTCACTTCGAGAACGTTCGAGACGAGCTCCTCGTGCACGTAGCGCAAGGGCTCGCTCAGCGCCACGACGCTGAAGACAAGAGCGGCGATCGCTGCCGCCAGCAGCACGCGTAGCTGCAGCCGCGACCGCCGGCCGGTCACCAGCAGCCCGCCCAGCACGCCGAGCACGACCGCGCCCAGCGCATCGAAGCCGAGGGCGTTGGCGGAGAGGAACTGTGCGCGCGCGACACTCCATGCCGCCGCGCTGTCGTTCGAGAAACGCAGCAGGTCGCCGAGATAGAAGCGCTGGGTGAACAGGTACAGCAGCACGAGATCGATCGCCTGGACGAGGATCACCGATGCTGCAATCAACCGGAAGGGCAGAGCGATGCGGCGGTCGTCGAAGCCCGCACCCAGAGCGAGGAGCACGAAGACCGCAGCGACGAGCCACGCGTCGTGACCGAGCACCGGCAGCAGAAAGCAACCGTGGCAGGCGGTGTAGCCGCCGACCGCGTGATCGACGCGGACGGCGCGCATCCACGCGAGAGCCACCGTCAGCAACGCCGCCGCCGCCGTCCACGGAACCTGCGCGCGCCGCAAGGCGCGACGCCAGTTCGAAGGTTGCCCCGATGGGTGCTCCGATGTCCGCATGGACGGCAGTGTATTCCGCCGACCGGATCTGTGGCTCGCGCGACGCTGGCGGTACCATCGCGCCGATTCCCCATCGACTGCTCGCCGTGACGACAAGCGAACTCCGCCTTGTGCAACTGCTGCGCCGCGACTGGGACGCGCACGCGCCGATGCCTGCGATGACGGCCGATGAGTGGGAGCACGTCGTTCGCAGGGCGTTGCACCACGGCGTCGCGGGGCTGCTGTGTCGGGGGTTGCTGCGTAACCCTGCCGACATCCCGGATGAAATCCGCGACGCTGCGGAAATCTATCTCGAGCGCGCGACTGCCGAAAGCGAGTCACGCATAGAGCAAACGCTCGAGGTGCTCGACATGCTCGAAGCCGACGCCATCCCGGCGCTGGCGCTGAAGGGGGTCGCGCTGTCGGTACTCGCGCACGCTGCACCGGGATTGCGCCCGGGCAAGGACATCGACGTCCTGGTGCACCGCGCCGACATGGGCCGCGCCGTCGCGTCGCTCGCGAAGCTCGGCTATCGCCTCGGCGACGCACTCGCGCCGCGGATCACCGAAACCTGTTTCGACGCGTATGGCCAGGACATCGTCTTCGCCACCGGACGGCTGCCGGTCGAGCCGCACTGGACGTTCGCGCCCAGGACGCTGTGCGTCGATTTCGATCTCGACGCGGTATGGGGTTCCGCGATCGCGATCGATCTCGGCGAAGGGCCGGTGGGCGGACCAGCCTTGGGTGCACGAACGCTGCGCACGCTCTCGCTCGAAGATACGCTGCTTGTCGCGTGCCTGCACGGTGCGAAGGAGAAGTGGTGGCGGCTTCTCTGGGTCGCCGACGTCGCAGCGCTCGTCCATCGCCATCCCGCGCTCGCGTGGGACGCGGTGATCGAGCGCGCGTCACGCGCGGGAATTCTTCGCATCGTTCACGTCGGGCTCGGGCTCGCGCGGATGCTCTTCTCGCTCCCGCTGCCCGCGCACGTCAGCGACGCGATCGATCGCGACGCGCAATGTCGCCGATTGATCGAGGAAAGCCGCCAGCGCATCTTCGCGGATGCCGTTGGGCCCGAATCGCCTTGGCGCATCTCCCGCTTTCATTGGCGTGCACGCGAGCGGCTCCGCGATCGGCTCGGGTACGTGGCGCGTACACTAACCACGCCCGAGTTCAAGCACTATCGAATGGTGGCGCTGCCCGGCGGGCTGAACTTTCTCTACGTGCCGCTGAAGCTCGTGCACGACTACGTAGTGCTTCCGCTCTGGAGGCTCGGCAAGGGCCGGCTCTGGCGGCGGCTCCCGGCGGCGTCCGCCGACAGACAATGAGCGATCGCCTCGCGCCGGCGCCGGGCGTGCGCCTCTACTACCTCGACGACGCAGGCGTCCTGTTCTGCGAAGCGCGGCAGGAGCTGCATCTCATGAATACCGCCGCGGCGCTGATCTTCAGCCTCCTCGAAGAGCACGGTGACGAAGCGGCGATCGTCGCGGGTCTCGCGCCCATCCTCGGCGTCGATGCGGACGCGAGCCGCGAACTCGTGCGCACGGCGCTCGTGCAATGGCGCGAGCAAGGCTTCGTCGGCGCATCGGTGATCGCGCCCGCACCCACGGCAACGCCCGCACCCGCGGCAACGGCAAGCGCTACCGCAACGCCAACGGTGGCGACGGACCCGACTCCG
>DASVWR010000181.1:0-25727 GCA_036393115.1 Casimicrobiaceae bacterium | reverse complement strand
CCCGATTGCCTGCAGCGCGCCGGCAGCTACCCGCCGCCTCCCGATGCATCGCCGGTCCTCGGCCTCGAAGTGGCCGGCAGGGTTGCCGCCTGCGGTGTGGGCGTCGCGACACCGAAGATCGGCGATCCGGTGTGCGCGCTCGTCCCCGGCGGCGGCTACGCGGAGTACTGCACGACGCCGGGCGACTGGTGCCTGCCGATTCCGCGCGGGATGACCGTCGAGGAGGCGGCGAGCCTTCCCGAGAACTATTTCACCGTGTGGAACAATGTGTTCGACCGCGCGCGGCTCACCCGCGGCGAGACGTTCCTCGTCCACGGCGGCACCAGCGGAATCGGACTCGCCGCGATCCAGCTCGCGAAGGCATTCGGCGCCAGCGTCATCGCGACGGCGGGCTCACCGGAGAAGACGGCGTTCTGCCGCAAGATCGGCGCCGAGCATGCGATCGACTACCGCCAGCAGGACTTCCAGGCCGAAGTGAAGCGGATCACCGGCGGACGCGGCGTCGACGTCATCCTCGACATGGTCGGCGGCGATTACATCGAGAAGAACCTGAAGTGCCTGGCGCTCGAAGGCAGGCTCGTGCTGATCGCCTTCCTCAAGGGAAGCCGCGTCGAATGCGACTGGCGCTTCGTGATGCTGAAGCGGCTCACCGTCACCGGCTCGACGCTCCGCGCGAGCCCGGCATCGCGCAAGGCCGCACTCGCGCGCGAGCTCCGCGAGCACGTGTGGCCGCTGATCGAGAGGGGCTCGGTGAAGACCTTCATTCACGCGCGCTTCGAGCTCGCCGATGCGCCGCGGGCGCACGCGCTGATGGAATCGTCGGCGCACATCGGCAAGATCATGCTGCACGTGCGCGGCTGACGCCCGCGCGCGCATCCGTGGCTCACGTCCGCGCGCGTCAGGTCGCGACCTGCACGCCGGCCTCGGACGTCGCGCCGATCCATCGCGACACGCGAATCGGTACGTCGGCGCGCTGCAGCTCGGCGACGCGCTTCTGCAGCTCGCTGTCGGCGCGCGTCATCCGCGAGCGCAGCCGCACGTATTCGGCCCAGGATTCGATCACGTAGCGCTCGACGTAGCGGCCTTCCTCGCCGAGGTCGCGAAACACGCGCCAACTCGTCGCGCCATTGCGCCGTCGCGTCGGCCCGACCTTCTGGATCGCCTGCAGGAAGCGCTCGCGCACGGCGGGATCGATCAGATATTCGATCTGGATCAACACCGGACCGTCGTCGGGCCGCGGCATGCTGCCGATCGCGAGGTCGGCGGGCGCCGCGACCGGCTCGGTGTCCGCCTCCTTGCCGAGGCGCACGCGAACGCGGCGGTAGGCGATCTGCAGCGCGATCACGACCGCGGCGGAGAGTCCGACCGCCCAGCGCGTGCCGACACCCGACGCGACGGCGCCCCACGCGGCGCTCCCGAGCGCGAGGCAACCCTGAGTGGTGACGATGTTCATGGCGAGCGCGCGCGCGCGCACCCACGCCGGGGCGCTCGTCTGCGTCCCGGTGGAGAGGCTCGCGAACACGTAGACCCAGGCAGCACCCGCGCAACCCGCGCCGACGAGTGCCAGCGGAATGTCGCTGGCGAGTGCAACCAGCACCATCGCGACCGCCCACAGGCGCACCGCCTGCGTGACGATGCGGTTCATCGACTGGTGCTGCAGAAGCCCGGCGACCGACAGCGCGCCGACGATCGCGCCGATGCCGAAGCTCGCCGAGAGGAGGCCGAAGCCTCCCGCACCGAGCCCGAGCTGGTCGCGCGCGATGACCGGCAGCAGCGCCCAGAAGGCGCTCGCGCAGGCGCTGAACACGAGATTGCGCAGGAGCAGCGCGCGCATAGGGGCCGAGTGCCTGACGTAGCGCAGGCCGATCGTCACACCCGAGAGCAGCCGCTCCGGAACGCCGGGAAGCGGCGGGTGGCTGCGCGCCAATCGCAGCATCGCGACGAACATCGGCGCGAAGAACACCGCCGCGACGATCAGTGCGACGCCGGGATTCATTGCCGCGGCGATCGCGCCGGCGAGCGCCGGCCCGATCGCCCGCGCGACGTTGAAGGCAACCGAGCCCAGCGCGATCGCGCGCGTCAACAGCGCTCCGGAGACGAGCTCGTTGAGGCTCGCCTGCTGCGCGGGCAGGTAGAACGTGAAGCCGGCGCCGACGAGGAACGTGAGGAGGAGAAGCAGCGCGGGACCGACGACCCCGGTGACCGCGGCGAGCCCGAGGAGGAGCGTCGCGCCGAGCAGCAGCACCTGGGTGACGAGGATCAGTTGCCGCCGCTCGACGATGTCGGCGAGCGTGCCGGCGACGAGGCCGAACAACAGCGTCGGCAGCGTCGACGCGCTCTGCACCAGCGCGACCATCAGCGTCGACGTCGTCAGCGTGGCCATCAGCCACGCCGCCATCGTCGCCTGCATCGTATAGCCGAGCGCCGACCCGATAGAGCCGAAATAGAAGTTGCGGTAGGCCGCGCCGCCGAGCGGCGAATCGGCGAGCCTTCGAGCGACGAAGGCGGAAAGGCCGGCGATCGGTAAAGCCTTTCGTCGAGCCACGTCAGTAGGTCGCGCGCCCGCCCGAGAGATCGAACACCGCACCGGTCGAGAACGAGCACTCTTCCGAGGCGAGCCAGCAGACGAGCGACGCCACCTCGTCGGCGCCACCGAAGCGGCCCAGCGGAATCTTCGAGAGCATGAACTCGATGTGCTGCGGCGACATCTGGTCGAAGATCGCTGTGCGCACCGCGGCGGGTGTCACGCAGTTGGCGCGGATGCCCGTCGACGCGAGCTCCTTGCCGAGCGACTTGGTGAGCGCGATCACCGCCGCTTTCGACGCGCTGTACGCCGAGGCGTTCGGGTTGCCCTCCTTGCCGGCGATCGATGCGATATTGACAATGCGGCCGTAGCCGGACCTGCGCATCACCGGGACGACCGCGCGGTTGCAGTAGAAGAGGCCGTGGACGTTGACATCGAAGACCTCTCTCCACGCATCGACCGGATAGTCCCAGGTCGTCGCGTTGGGACCGGTGATTCCCGCCGAGCAGACGAGGACGTCGATGCCACCCAGTGCAGTCTCGGTCCTGCTCGTCGCCGCCTCGACCGCGTCGACCCTCGTCACGTCGACCAACATCGCCAGCGCGTCGGCGCCCACGTGCGCACACGCGTCGACGAGTGCCGCCGAGTCGCGGTCCCACAGCGCGACGCGCGCGCCGCCTGCGGCGAGGCGGCGTGCCACCGCGAGGCCGATCCCGGCGGCTCCTCCGGTGACCACCGCGCGGCGATTGCGAAAGTCGAGCTGATTCATCGGTCGCGCTCCGTGGTCGGCCCTGCGTACTCTACACTGGGCCGTGCGGAATGACGGGATCGCCGCCGCTGTTGACGATCGATGGTCTCCCTCGCGCGATCCGTGGTGCTCGCTCTGGCGGCATTGCTCGCGACACCCTCGTGGCCGGCCGTCGCTGCGGTGCAGCCGGCGGACGCACGCGAAGTCGAAGCTCCGCAAGTCGACCTCACCCTCACCGATCTCGGCTCGACCGTCGCGATCCGCGTGAGCGTCATCGTCGCCTGCGATCCGGCGACCGCGTGGAAGGTTCTGACCGATTATGGCCGCTATGCGAGCTTCATTCCTTCGGTCGAGACGAGCCGGGTCGTCGAGCGCGACGGGATGCGGGTCGTCGTCGAGCAGACCGATCGGGCTCCGCCGTGGCTGCTGCGCATGCCGGTCGAGGTCGTGTACCGCATCTCCGAGTACCCGCCGACGCGGGTCGAGTCGCGGGCGAGTCTCGACGACGGTGACACGCTCGACAGCGACTACCGGCTGACGGCCGGTCCGCAGGGAGTGCGGCTCGATTACGTCGGCCGCCTGACCGCGCGCCGAGGAATGCTCGAGTGGCTGCACGAGAAGGCCGGAGCACGTGCAATCGGCGAGCAGGTCCGCGCGCTCGCGCACGAGATGGAGCGCGAGGCGCACGAATCGGGATCACGAAAGGCGGAACTTCCCGACGAGGGCCGTTGAGCATGCATCGAACGATCGCGACTCACGCCAGCGCGCTCCGCCTCATGGCTCCTGCGATGCTGCGTGCAGCCGCGTTCGGCACGGTCATGCTGTTCGCGGCCTGCGCACCGCTATCTGAACGCGGATCGCTGCCCGCAGGCGCTCCGCCGCCCGCGCGCGCGCCGCAGACATCGGAGACCGCACCGGCCGATTTCCCGTTCGCCGACTACGAAGTCGCCCGGAAGCGGAGAGACGACGTGTATGTCGTCGATTCCGCGCGATCACTGGTCACCGTGGTCGTCCATCGCGGCGGCAGACTCGCACGCCTCGGCCATGACCACGTCGTCGCGAGCCGCGAAGTGAACGGCTTTGTCGATGTCACTGCCGGACGGGCAGATCTGTACGCGAGACTCGACCGGATGAGCGTCGACGAACCCGCACTGCGGCGCGAGGCTCACTTCGACACGCAGCCGTCGGCGACCGACATCGCGGGCACGCGAACCAACATGCTCGAGCGCGTGCTGCACGTCGAGAGGTACCCGTTCGTCGAGGTTGCGGTCCGGCGCGTCGGGGCCGCACCCTCGGCGGATACATCCGCCGCGCGATCCGATGCGACATCGGCCGCGACAGACATGCGGGTGTCGATCACGCTCGAGGGCGTGACTCGCGAAGTCCCCGTACAGATGGCGCTGAGCCGACACCGCGACGTTTTCGAGGCGAGCGGCAGCTTCTCGCTCGACCAGACCGACTTCGGCCTCGTTCCGATGTCGCTGTTCGGGGGCGCGATCACCGTCGAGAACCGTCTCGACCTCCGCTTCGACGTCCGTGGGAGACGCGAGCTCGTGCCGATCGCAGCAGCAACGCATAGAAGATCAGATTGACGGCGACAACCAGTGCAGCGAGCGCGAACTGCACCGGCCGCGTGAGGCCCGCCGGGTAGATCGTCGCGAGCAGGTAGTGCGCGACGAATCCGTCACCGTAACCCGCGAGCCCCGCCTGCTCGCGAAACGCATTCTCGACCACGGTGAGCGGACACACCGCGCCCGATAGCTCGATCCACGTGCCCCAGATGGCCGCGGGGAGATGCAGCCACACGATCCAGCGCCACCGCCAGGCGAGGAGACCGCCCGAGACGACGTACGCGATGAACGCGAGATGCAGCGTCAGCGTGACAACCGCGGCGAGGTGCCAGGTCACAGCCGGGTTAGACGCGTTACGAAACGACCACGCGAATCTTCTCAGGACGCGCGTGTCGACCTTGTCAGGTGAAGGCGATCGACAGTCGGCCGCTCTTGCTGGAACGAGGCGTCGCTTTCACGACGATCTGCACGTCACATCCAACCCTGGTGAGGCAATCCATCGAACGACGTTCGGAAACGTCACCGGCCGTCATTCGCCGGATGGGCCCAGCCACCCGAACTCGACCGGAACGCATACGTAGAAGATCCTGATATTTTCCGCGCGGACCAGTTCGATGAGGCGGTCGGCATGTGCCTTGTCAGTGGCGAACTCAACCTCGAACGGATAGTCGGCTCCGACCTCGAAGGCGTTCTCCCCCTGTTGTGCCTTGTCGTGCCCATAACCAGCGTGTGCTCTGAACGCGGTGCCGCCTGCGATCCCGACCTTCTCGGCACATTCGAGCAGCCAATTGCGGATCGGCATTCCGCGCACCTTCCTCTTTCCGAGCGTATAGAACTGCAGCAAGACCTGTTGCATCGTCACCTCCTCGTGTCAACTCACCACACTTGCTCGAGAACGTATGGACCACCCAACGGCAAAGCCTGCGCGCCTGCAGCAGGAACATCTTGTGCCAGATCAAAGGCGCCGGTTAGACAGTGGAGTACGGCAAGGCGTTGTTTTCGGGCACCCGGCCGGCAATGCCTTTGGATGGAGCGTAGACTCTGGTGCCGGCAGAGAGACTCGAACTCCCGACCAACGGTTTACAAAACCGCTGCTCTACCAACTGAGCTATGCCGGCGCACGCCGATTGTAGCGCGGCGTCGCCGCGAAGCAGTCAGACGCGGGGGACGCTGCCTCCAGGGCGAAACAACTGCGACAGCGCCTTGTACACCGGGTGCGGACAGATGAGGCGCGAGAGCCCATAGGCGATCAGCGACACGGCCATCAGCGGCAGCGCCATGTCGGAATCGCGCGTCATCTCGATCACGATCACGAACGCGGTGATCGGCGCCTGCACGACGCCGGAGAAATAGCCGACCATGCCGAGGATCACGACCGCCGCCTGCGGCGCGTGGGGCACGAGCAGCGCGATGTCCTGCCCGATCCCGGCGCCCACCGCGAGCGATGGCGAGAAGATACCGCCGGGGATCCCGCTCGCATACGACACGACGGTCGCGAGGAGCTTCAGCAACCCGAACGTCTGCGGGATCACGTCGGCGCCGGCGACGATCGAACGCGTCTCGGCGTAGCCGGTGCCGTAGATCGTGCTCTGCGACAACCAGCCGATCACCGCGAGGAGCAGCCCGCAGCACGCCGCATAGATCTGCGGCCGCTCACGGCGCAGCGTCGTGATCCGGCCCGCGAAACCCCGCGAAGCGGCAATGACGAGGCGGCTGAAGCACCCGCCGGCGACGCCACCCGCAATGCCACAAAGCACGACGGCGACCGAGCCGGACGCAAAGTCGACTGTCGCTGACGTGTGTCCGAAGTACGCGTAGTTGCCTAGGATCACAAGCGAAACCAGGCCGGCGAAGACGACCGCCGCCACGACGATCCCGCTCGTGCGCTGCGAGAACGAACGGCTCATCTCCTCGATTGCGAACACCACTCCGGCGAGCGGCGCGTTGAATGCCGCAGCGACCCCTGCCGCCCCGCCGGCGAGGATCAGCCCCCGGCGCATGCTCTCGTGCGGAAACGGGGAGATCCGTGCGAGCGAATGCATCATCGCTGCGCCGATCTGCACGGTCGGCCCTTCGCGTCCGATCGAGCCCCCGCACAGGAGCCCCACCAGCGTCATCGCGATCTTGCCGGCGGCGACGCGAAGCGAGAGCAGCCGGTCGCGAAATCCCGCGTCGCGATGCTTCAGCACGGCGATCGTCTGCGGAATGCCGCTCCCCTGCGCGCCGGCGAACCAGCGCTCGCTCGCATAGCTGATCGCCGCGAAGCCGGCCGGCGCGAGCACGAACGGCGCCCATGGCCACACGGCGAGCATCCTGTGCAGGACGTCGTTTGCGAGGTTAGCGGCGATCGCGAAGCCGACCGCGACGATGCCGACCGCGATGCTGCCGCCGAGGAAGACGACGCGCCTGCTCCACTGCGGACGCGACAACCAGACGTGCCGCGACCGGCGCGCGATCCGCACCAGCGCGTTTCGAATCGGGGATGTGACGGCTATTTGACGACCTGCAGGTGCGACGGCCGTCTCGGCCGCGAAGCCTCTGCAAGCTTGGGCGCACCGACCGCCTGGCTGTCGCGCGGCACCGTCGACACCACGAGCGACGCCACCGGATCGTCGGGTGTGGTGAACGAGAACCCGTAGCCGGTTTCCTTGGCGAAGATGCCGATCACTGCGCCGACCGGCACCGCGACTTCCTGCGACGCGCCATTGAAGCGCGCCGTGAACTGGATCCACTGATTGTCGATCGTCAGCTTGCGTGTCGCCGTCGCGCTGACGTTGAGCACGATCTCGCCATTCTTGACGAACGCCGCCGGCACTCGCGTCTGCGGATTGACGCGGACGGCGAGGTACGGCGTGAGGCCGTTGTCGGCGCACCATTCGCAGATGGCGCGTACCAGATAGGGCTTCGCGGACTGCTCGGACATGCGGAAAATATTACCCTCGGCGCAGGAACGGTCAAGCCGCAGGCTTTACCGCCTGTCCGACTGCCGTTCACCACATCGCGTACGCTACTTGCGCATGCCGCGCTCGGCCGAGGTCAGGGCCTCGGAAAACGCCGGGCGGGAGAACAGACGCTCGGCGTACTTCAGCAGCACCGCCGCCTGCTTCGGCATCTGGATTCCGTAGTAGTCGAGCCGCCACAGGAGCGGCGTGATGGCGACGTCGAGCATCGAGTATTCGTCGCCCAGCATGAACTTGTGCTTCGAGAACACCGGCGCGATCTGCAGCAGCGCGTCGCGCACGAGGCCGCGCGCCCGGTCCGCCTGGCGCTGATTGTTCCCTTCGAGCGCCTCGACGTGGACGAAGAGCTCCTTCTCGAAGCGGTGCAGGAAGAGCCGCGCCCGCGCGCGCATCACCGGATCGGCCGGCATCAGCTGCGGATGCGGGAACCGTTCGTCGATATACTCGTTGATGATGTTGGCTTCGTGCAACACGAGGTCGCGCTCGACCAGCACCGGTACCTGGTTGTACGGGTTCATCACCGCGAGGTCCTCGGGCTTGTGGTCGAGGTCCACGTCGATGATCTGGAAGTCCATCCCCTTCTCGTGCAACACGATCCGGCAGCGCTGGCTGAACGGATCGGTCGTGCCGGAGTACAGGGTCATCATGTCAGTGCAGGGCCTTCCAGTAGTCGCGCTTCAGCGCGTAGGCGAGCGCGAACAGCACCGCGAGGAACATCAGCACGATGATGCCGAGGTGGATGCGCTCGTTCCTGATCGGCTCGCTCATGTAGTCGAGATAGTTGACCAGGTCTCCGGCGAACGCCTCGTACTGCGCGCGTGTCATCGTCCCGGGAACGTCGGGAGCGACGGTCGCCATCATGTACTTGTGATCCTTGGTCGGCTCGACCATCGCGAGGCCCTTGACGGCGATCGCCGCCGCCTCGGCCGAATGCTCGTCATCGAATTCCTTCTCGACGCGCTTGCCGGTCCCGGATAGCTGCCACAGGACGTTGGGCATGGCGACGTTCGGGAATACGAGGTTGTTCCAGCCGCTCGCCGTCTTGTCGTCGCGGTAGAAGCCGAGCAGATAGCTGTAGAGCCAGTCGCGCCCGCGCACCCGCGCCTCGACCGAGAGATCCGGCGGCGGGTTGCCGAACCACGTCTTGGCGTCGTCGTCGCGCATCGCCACGGTCATCGTGTCGCCGATCTTGCTCGTGGCGAACATCAGGTTGCCGGTGATCTCCTCCGGCGTGAGCCCGAGATCCGCCAGCCGGTTGTAGCGCATGTACTTTGCCGAGTGGCAGGTGAGGCAGTAGTTGACGAAGTCGCGCGCGCCGCGCTGGAGCGACGCGACGTCGAGCCGGTTGTCGGGCGCGGGCATGAGGCGCGGGCCGGCCTCCTGCGCGGCGGCGCCGGCGGCGAACCCGGCTAGAGCGAGTGCTGAAACGGCGATCAGGGCGAGCTTCTTCATCGTGGCGAGCGCCTTCATTTCCACCTCACCCGGTCGGGCTGCGGCTTGGTCCGGTCGCGCGCGCTGTACCACGGCATCAGCAGGAAGAACGCGAAGTAGACGACTGTCAGCACGCGCGATACGACGGTCGCGCGGTCGGCACCGTGGAACGGGAACGCATCGGCGAACTGCCCCCAGACGGTCACCGGGACGGTGCCGAGATAGCCGAGGATCAGGAACGCGACGATGAACGCAATCAGGAATCCCTTGTAGAGTTTCCCGCGGTAGCGGATCGACTTCACCGGGGCGCGGTCGAGCCACGGCAGCGCGAAGAAGATCAGCACCGCGCAGGCCATCACGATCACGCCCCAGACCTGCGTTTCGAGGAACGACGGCACCGCGCGCAGCATCGCGTAGTAGGGGGTAAAGTACCACACCGGCGCGATCTCCGCCGGCGTCTTCAGCGGGTCGGCCGGGACGAAGTTGTTGGCTTCGAGGAAGAAGCCGCCCATGTTGGGAAGGAAGAACACGATCACCGAGAACACGATCAGGAAACCGATGACGCCGACGATGTCCTTGATCGTGTAGTACGGGTGCGAGTTGATGCCATCGAGCGGCAGGCCGGTCTTCGGATCCTTTGGCTGCTTTTTGATCTCGACGCCGTCAGGGTTGTTCGACCCGGTCTCGTGCAGTGCCATCAGGTGCCCGACGACGAGCCCCACCAGGACGAGCGGCAACGCCGCGACGTGGAACGCGAAGAAGCGGTTCAGCGTCACGTCCGAGATCGTGTAGTCGCCGCGGATCCACACGGCGAGCCCCTCGCCGATTCCCGGGATGGTCGAGAACAGGTTGACGATCACCTGCGCGCCCCAGTACGACATCTGGCCCCACGGCAGCAGGTAGCCGAAGAACGCCTCGGCCATCAGCGCGAGATAGATCACGCAGCCGAACAGCCAGGTGAGCTCGCGCGGCTTTCTGTAGCTGCCGTAGATCAGCCCGCGGAACATGTGCAGGTAGACGACGACGAAGAACATCGACGCGCCGGTCGAGTGCATGTAGCGGATCAGCCAGCCCCAGTGCACGTCGCGCATGATGTACTCGACGGACCCGAAGGCCTTCGCCGCATCCGGCTTGTAATCCATCGCGAGCCAGATGCCCGTGACGATCTGCAGCACGAGTACGAACGCCGCGAGCGAGCCGAAGAAATACCAGAAGTTGAAGTTCTTCGGCGCGACGTATTTGCCCCACTGGCTTTCCCACAGGGCGGTCAGCGGAAAGCGCTCGTCGACCCAGGTCATGAACTTGCTCATCGAACGCTCCGTCCGGTCACGCTTGTTTCGGATCCTCGCCGACGACGATGCGGGTGTCGCTCGCGTACCGGTAAGGCGGGATGTACAGATTGGTCGGCGCGGGGACGCCCTTGAGCACACGTCCGGCGAGGTCGAACTTCGACTGGTGGCAGGGGCAGAAGAAGCCACCGAGCCAGTCGGGGCCGAGATCGGCGGGCGCCACTTCGGGACGGTAGGTCGGCGAGCATCCGAGGTGGGTGCAGATGCCGATCGCGACCCACATGTGCGGCTTGATCGAGCGATCCTCGTTCTTGCAGTACGCCGGCTGGTGCGGCACTTCGGAATGCGGGTCGGCCACGCGCGAGTCCATCTTCGGCAGCGTCGCCAGCATCGCGTCGGTGCGGTTGACGAGCCAGATCGGCTTGCCGCGCCACGCCACGTTGACCTTCATCCCCGGCTCGATCTTCGAGATGTCGACTGCGACCGGGGCCCCGGCCGCCTTCGCTGCCTCGGAGGGAAACAGCGACATCACGAACGGCGAGGCCACGCCGATGACGCCGATGCCTCCGACGACCGACGTCACCCCGATCAGAAACCGGCGCTTGGCCGTGTTGACTGCCACATCCGCACTCATCCGCCGCCTTTCGCCCGGATCACGTCGCCGGATCGCAAAAAAACCTGCGAATTATACGGGATTTCGTGCGATCACTTGAAGGGCGCGCGCGGCATGCTTTCTCTTTTCGATGCAGAAACATGGGGTTGGAACGCGAACCCGGCGCGATTCGCTGATGCAGGCCGTTACGATCGAATGCCGCCGCCGGGGCACACCGCCCCTATAATGCACGAGCGGCACCTGCCCGCGGCGTCGCCGTAACGGCGGCGCGACAACCCCGAATTCCGTCCGGCTCATGCCGGCCCCTCCGTGCTGAAGCGTTTCTGGCTCTTGTTTGCCCAGGCGTGCACGCTTTGCCTCGCCGCCTTGTTCGTCGTGGTGACGCTGCGCCCCGACCTGCTGCCGCGCCTCGCGCTCAGGCAGAACCCGGTGGTCGTGCTGCGCCAGGCGGCGCCCGGTGCGTCGCAAGGCGCATCCGCGTCGCCGAGCGTGGCGGCGACGGCAGCGACGCAAGCAGTCGTGAGCTACGCCGAGGCCGCGAAGAAGGCGATGCCTTCGGTCGTCAACATCTACACGAGCAAGGCGGTGCACGTGAACAACCCGCTGCTCGACGACCCGATGCTGAAGCGCTTCTTCCCCGACCTCGTGGAGCGCGCGCAGACGCGGCGCACGACGAGCCTCGGTTCGGGCGTGATCGTCGCGCGCAATGGCTACATCCTCACCAACCACCACGTGATCGCCGGCGCCGACGAAATCCAGGTGGTGCTGGCCGACGGCCGCGATTTCCGCGCCACGATCCGCGGCGACGATCCCGAGACCGACCTCGCGGTGCTCGAGGTCCGCGCGACCGATCTCCCTGCAATCACCTTCGGCTCGATCGACCAGGTCGAGGTCGGCGACGTGGTGCTCGCGATCGGCAATCCGTTCGGCTTCGGCAATACGGTCACCGCCGGGATCGTGAGTGCGCTGGGACGCAACCACCTCGGAATCAATCGCTTCGAGGATTTCATCCAGACCGACGCGCCGATCAATCCCGGCAACTCGGGGGGTGCGCTGGTGGACACGCGCGGCGACCTGATCGGCATCAACAGCACGATCTTCTCGCAATCGGGAGGGTCGATGGGCATCGGCTTCGCGATTCCGGTCTCGCTCGCGCGCGACGTGCTCGAGCAGATCATCGCGCGCGGCGAGGTCACCCGCGGCTGGCTCGGCGTCGAGCCGCAGGCGCTGACCCCGGACGCAGCGCAGGCGCTCGGCGTGCCCGCCTCGAGTGGCGTGCTCGTTCAGGGCCTGCAGGCGGGGGGGCCCGCCGATCGCGCCGGCGTCCGCTTGCACGACGTCATCGTGGCGATCGCCGATCATTCGACCCGCGACGTCCCGCAACTGATGGCGCAGGTCGCAGACCTCACACCCGGGTCGGTCGTCAGGCTGTCGCTGCTGCGGGACGGCAAGCCGCTCGGCATCGACGTGACCGTCGCGCGCCGGCCGTCGCCGCGCACGCAGTAGCGACGCGGATCAGTTCGCGGGCTCCGATCCGCGCTCGTTTTCGCCCTCGGCCCCGGGCGCTCGCGTGGCCGGGCTCGAGACGAAGCGCGCGAGCAGGAGGCCGAGCTCGAAGAGCATCCACAGCGGAACCGCGAGCAGGCACTGCGAGAGGATGTCCGGCGGCGTGAACAATGCGCCGACGACGAACGCGCCGACGATCGCGTAGGGACGCACCGACTTCAGCTTGGCGAGGGACACGACGCCCATGCGCACCAGGACGACGATCACGACCGGGGTCTCGAAGGTGACGCCGAAGGCGATGAACATCTTGAGCACGAAGGTCACGTACTTGTCGATGTCGGTCATCATCTGCACGCCGGTCGGCGTGTAGTGCGCGAAGAAGTGGAAGGCAACCGGGAACACGACGAAGTACGCGAACGTCATCCCGCACAGGAAGAACACGCAGCTCGATACGAGGACCGGCAGCACCAGGCGCTTCTCGTGCTGATAGAGCCCGGGCGCGACGAACGCCCACACCTGCCACAGCACGTACGGCAGCGCGATCAGGAACGCCGCGACCAGCGTCACCTTGAGCGGCACGAGGAAGGTGCCGGTGACGTCGGTGGCGATCATCGTCGCACCCTTCGGCAGCGCGCGCAGCAGCGGCTCCGCGAGCAGCGCGTAGATGTCCTTCGCGAACGGGAACAGTGCGGCGAGCACGATCACCACGGCCACGATCGAGCGCATCAGTCGCGTGCGCAGCTCGATCAGGTGCGAGATGAAGCTTTCCTGGGTGTCGCTTGCTTCGGCCATCGTTCTCGGTCCGGACGCGGCGGTTCACGCGCAGGAGCGTGCGCCCTGCGCGGCGTCGCCACGCCCGCTCAGATCTTCTCGAATCCCGGCAGCGCGGCCTGCCGCGGGCTCTCGGCCGCCGCTGCGGGAACCTGTGCGATCGCGGGGGCAACCGGCGCCGCTGTCGAAGCCTGCGCCGCTGCCGGGCCGGAGCCCGAGTCCAGTGACACGGGCTTGGGCGATGCCTCCCCTGCGCCGCCTCCCCCTTCGCCGACCGCCTCGTTGAGCTCGCGCTCGACGTTTCTCACGCCCGTCGCGACGTCGTTCGCAGCGCTCGTCATCGTCTGCTCGAACTCGCGCGCCGCGCCCTGCATCTCACCCTTCAGCTTGCGCAGCTCGTCGAGCTCCATTTCGCGACTGATGTCGGCCTTGACCTCGTTGACATAACGCTGCAGGCGCCCGAACAGGTGTCCGAGCGTGCGGGCCGCCTTGGGCAGCCGCTCGGGGCCGAGCACGACCAGCGCGACGACTGCGATCAGGACGATCTCGGAGAAGCCGATGTCGAACATCGCTGCCTCAGCGCAGCGCGGCCGACGCCGACCGCGCGGTCGCCCCGCGCCGTCGCATCAGACCTTGGACGAGGTCTCCTTGGTGACCTCGGCCTCGATGGTCCGGCCGGTGACCTGCGGCGTGTCGGCGGGAGGCGCCGGAGTCTCTTCGGCGCCCTTCATGCCTTCCTTGAATCCCTTCACCGCACCGCCGAGGTCCTGGCCGATGTTGCGCAGCTTCTTGGTGCCGAAAATCAGCACGACAACCAGGAGCACGATCAGCCAATGCCAGATGCTCAATCCACCCATTGCTCTCTCCTTGCCTCGATTGGGTCATGCTCCGCGCGCGATCATCAGTCCGAGCTGCTCGGGCCCGCCGAGGATGTGCACGTGCACGTGCATCACGTCCTGCCGCCCGATGTATCCGGTGTTGATGATGGTGCGAAAGCCGTCGGGGAGGCCCTGCTCGCGCGCGAGCCGTCCGGCGATCGTCAACAGCTTTCCGAAGGCGGGCGCATCGGCCGGAGTCGCTTCGTAGAGCGTCGCCATGTGGCGCTTCGGCACGATCATGAAGTGCACCGGCGCGAGCGGATGGATGTCGTGGAACGCGAAGAGCTCGTCGTCCTCGTACACCTTCTTCGACGGCAGCTCGCCGCGGATGATCTTGCAGAACACGCAGTTCGGATCGTCAGCCATGCCGGAGCCCGTAAACGCCTATGTCGGTCAGATTCGTGCCGGGTGCGAAAGGTCCCGCGGATCAGCGACGACTCGCCTTTTCCGTGTGGCCTGAAACGCCTTCCCGGCGCGCCAGCTCCGCCAGGACGTCGCCCGGACCGAGCCCGTGGCGGACGAGAAGCACGAGGCAGTGAAACCACAGGTCCGCCACCTCGGCGGTAATGCGCATTTTATCACCGTCCTTGCCGGCCATGACGGTTTCGGTCGCCTCCTCGCCGATCTTCTTCAACAGTGCGTCGTCGCCTTTCGCGTACAGCGACGCGACATACGACTGCGCAGGATCGGCATCCAGCCGCACCGCGATCGTCGCGGCGATGCGTGCGAGCACGTCGTCGGCCGCGGGTTCGGGTTCTCCGCGCTTCATGCGTCGCCGTAGATCGTGACCGGATCTTCGAGGACCGGCTCGACCGTGTGCCAGGTGCCGTCGTCGAGGCGCCGATAGAAGCAGCGCTCGCGCCCGGTGTGACAGGCGATGCCGCCGACCTGCTCGACCACGAGCAGGATCGCGTCGTGGTCGCAGTCGAGCCTGATCTCGCGCACGCGCTGCACGTGGCCGGAGCGCTCTCCCTTGCGCCACAGCTTCGCGCGCGAACGCGACCAGTAGTGCGCTTCGCGCGTGCGCTCGGTCAGCGCCAGCGCCTCGCGGTTCATCCAGGCGAGCGTCAGCACGCGGTGCGTCGCCGCATCCTGTGCGATCGCCGGCACGAGCCCGTCGGCGTTCCAGCGCACCTCGTCCTGCCAGCTCTGCGTGGCCATCTCAGTCGCGCACCTCGATGCCGGCATGGCGCATCGCGGCCTTGGCGGCGCCGATCGTGAATTCGCCGTAGTGAAAGATCGACGCCGCGAGCACCGCGTCGGCGCCGCCTTCGACCACTCCGTCGACGAGGTCGGCGAGCGACCCGACGCCGCCCGACGCGATCACCGGCACGTCGACCGCGTCGGCGACCGCGCGCGTCAGCTTGAGGTCGAAGCCGCGGCGCGCGCCGTCGCGGTCCATGCTGGTGAGGAGGATCTCGCCCGCACCCTGCGCGACGACCTCGCGGGCCCATTCGATCGCGTCGATGCCGGTCGGCGTGCGCCCGCCGTGGATCCACACCTGCCACTCGTCGACTGCGCATTTCTTCGCATCGATCGCCGCGACGATGCATTGCGCGCCGAAGCGGTCGGACGCGGCGCGGAACAGCGCCGGGTCGCGCACGCCGGCAGTGTTGATGCTGACCTTGTCGGCGCCCGCGTTCAGGAGCGCGCGGATGTCGTCGAGCGTCGCGACGCCGCCGCCGACGGTGAGCGGGATGAACACCTCGTCCGAGACGGCCTCGATCATCCCGTAGAGGAGCCCGCGCGACTCGACACTCGCCCGGATGTCGAGGAAGGCGATCTCGTCGGCGCCCTCGGCGTCATAGCGCCGGGCCGTCTCGACCGGGTCGCCGGCGTCCTTGAGATCGACGAAGTTGACCCCCTTCACGACGCGCCCATCGGCGATGTCGAGGCAGGGAATGATGCGCTTCGCGAGGCTCACGCCCCGCCCTTCGCCGCCTTCAGCGCTTCCTTGAAGTCGAGGCGTCCCTCGTACAGCGCGCGCCCGGCGATCGCGCCGATGATGCCCTCGCTCTCGTAGGGGAGGAGGTCCTGGATGTCCTTCAGGGACGCGATGCCGCCGCTCGCGATCACCGGCGTCTTGACCTCGCGCGCGAGGCTCACCGTCGCGGCGATGTTGACGCCAGAGAGCATGCCGTCGCGACCGATGTCGGTGTAGATGATCGCCTCTACGCCATAGTCCTCGAACTTGCGCGCGAGGTCGACGACGTCGTGCCCGGACATCTTCGACCAGCCGTCGGTCGCCACCTTGCCGTCGCGCGCGTCGAGCCCGACGATGATGTGTCCCGGAAACGCGTAGCACGCGTCGTGAAGGAGCCCCGGGTTCTTCACCGCGGCAGTACCGATCACCACGTAGCTGATGCCGTCGTCGAGATAGCGCTCGATCGTGTCGAGGTCGCGGATGCCGCCGCCGAGCTGCACCGGGATGTCGTCGCCGATCACGCTGACGATTTCGCGTATCGCGAGCTCGTTCTTCGGCTTGCCGGAGACGGCGCCGTTGAGGTCGACCAGGTGCAGGCGCTCGGCGCCGAGCTCGAGCCAGTGCTGCGCCATCGCGGCAGGGTCTTCGGAGAACACGGTGGACGCCTGCATATCGCCCTGGCGCAGGCGCACGCAGTTCCCGTCCTTGATGTCGATCGCGGGGATGATCTGCATGTCGGCAGGACAGCGCAGGAGATGAAGCGCGGAGGTGCTACGGCACCTCGAGGTGGCGGTCTAGGAGCGTCCGTCCCAGGTCACGAAATTGGCAAGCAACTGCAGTCCGGCGCGCTGGCTCTTTTCCGGGTGAAACTGCACGGCGAAGATATTAGCCTGCGCTATGGCGCAAGTAAACGGCGCCGGGTAGTCGGCCGTCCCGGCGGTGAGCGCCGGATCGGCGGGCGCCGGATAGTAGCTGTGCGCGAAATAGAAGCGCGCCCCGTCGCGGATACCGGCCCACAACGGATGCGACACCGCCTGCCGGACGCGGTTCCACCCCATGTGCGGGATCTTGAGCCGCTCGCGGGTGGCCGTCAGGAGCTCGGCCTCGCGGAAGCGGTGCACCTTTCCCGGCAGGACTCCGAGGCACTCGGTCGGTCCCTCTTCGCTCATGTCGAAGAGCATCTGCAGGCCGAGGCAGATGCCGAGGAACGGCCGCTCGCCGAGCGCCTCGACGACGACATCGCGCAACCCCGAGCGCAGCACTCCCGCCATCGTCTCGGGCATCGCACTCTGCCCGGGGAGCACCACTCGCGCTGCCGCGCGGATCTCCGCCGGATCCGACGTGACGACGACGCGCTCGCCGGGTGCGACGTGCGCGAGCGCCTTCGCGACCGAGCGCAGGTTTCCCATCCCGTAATCGACGACTGCAAGCATGACCGGTGACGCCGAGCTGGCGTGATCGTGGCGGCTAGAGGCTGCCTTTGGTCGACGGCACCGCGGCACCGGCGCGTGGATCGCGCTCGCACGCGACGCGCAGTGCGCGCGCGAACGCCTTGAACACCGTCTCCGCCTGGTGGTGGGCATTGTCGCCGCGCAGATTATCGAGGTGCAGCGTCGCCATCGCGTGGTTCGCAAAGCCCTGGAAAAATTCGTGGACGAGGTCGACGTCGAAGCCGCCGATCAGCGCCCGGGTGAACGCGACCTCGAACGTGAGCCCGGGCCGTCCGGACAGATCGATCACCGCGCGCGACAGCGCCTCGTCGAGCGGGACGTAGGCGTGGCCGTATCGGCGGATGCCACGCTTGTCGCCGAGCGCCTGCCGCAGCGCGTCGCCGATCGCGATCCCGATGTCCTCGACCGTATGGTGCGCATCGACGTGCAGGTCTCCCTTCGCCTGTACCTCGAGGTCGAGCATGCCATGGCGCCCGACCTGGTCGAGCATGTGGTCGAGGAAGGCGATCCCGGTCGCGAGCTGCGTGCGCCCGCTGCCGTCGACGTCGATCGTGACCTCGATGCCGGTCTCGGCGGTGCGGCGGGCGATGTGCGCCGTGCGGTGGGCGACGGCCGTTTCTACGGGTGCGTTCATCGTGTGCGTGACAGTATCGCGATCAGCGCATCGTTCTCGGCCGCCGTGCCGACCGTGATGCGCAGGCAGTTGGCGAGCAGCGGATGCGTGCCGTGGACATTCTTCACCAGGATCCCGTCCTTGCGCAATGCCGCCGACGTCGCCGCCGCGTCGGGAAAGCGCGCAAGGACGAAATTGGCCTCGCTCGGGAACACGCGCACGCCGGGCAGCCGGGCGAGCGCCTGCGCAACGCGCGCGCGCTCGGCGCGCACCGTCGCCGCCTGAGCGGCGAACGCGCCGGGGTCGGCGAGGAGCGCCGCCGCTGCGGCCTGGGTGAGCGAGTTCAAGTTGTACGGCGAGCGCAGCGTGTCGATCGCACGGATCCACGCCCGGTGGCCGGCGGCAAAGCCGAGGCGAAGACCCGCCATCCCGGTCTTCGAGAGTGTGCGCAGCACGACCAGGTTCGGAAAGTCGAGCGCACGCGCGAGCATCGACTCGCGCGCATACGCGCAGTACGCCTCGTCGACGACGACGAGCCCGGGGGCCGCCCGCAGGATCCGCTCGATCGCGGCAGACGGGAACAGCGTGCCGGTCGGGTTGTTCGGCGACGCGAGCCAGACGAGCGCCGGCCGCTCGCGCTCGATCGCTTGCTCCATCGCGCCGACGTCGAGCTCGAGGTTTGCATCGAGCGGGACGCCGACGTAGCGCACGCCGGCGTGCTTCGCGTAGATCGCGTACATGACGAACGTCGGCTCCGGCGCGACCACCGCGGCGCCGGGCCGGGCGATCATCGTCGTGATGAGCTGCAGCAGTTCGTCGGAGCCATTTCCGAGCACGAGCCCCATCGCGTCGGGGAGCTCGAGCGCGGCGCGCAGCGCCCGGTGCACGTCGTCGGCACCGCCGTCCGGATAGCGGTTGAGCGCGACACCGGCGAGCGCCGAAGCGAGCGCGCCGTGGAGCGCATCGGGAAGCGCGAACGGGCTCTCGTTCGCGTCGAGCTTGATCATCGGCCCGACCTTCGCGACGACGTACGGCGACATCGCGAGGATCTCGCGGCGAACCGTGCGCGCGGCGGCGGCAGCGGCCTCGCGTGCGACGAGATCGGTTGCTCCCGCGGTCGCGGGTACCTGCTGCGGCGTGGCGGTGGCGTCGCGATCGCCCGCGGCCTGCGGTGACACGCCTGCGCGCGGCTCAGCCGCCCGCGCCTCGGCCGAGCGCGCGTGCGCGACGAGACCCTCGCCGCGCGCGAGCGTCGACGCGACTCCGGCGAGAGCGCGCGCCGTCGCCGGCGTGATGCGCAGCACACTGCTGCGCTTCTGGAAGTCGTAGACGCCGAGCGGCGACGAGAAGCGCGCCGTCCGGCCGGTCGGCAGCACGTGATCGGGTCCGGCGCAGTAGTCGCCGAGCGCCTCGCAGGCGTGATGCCCGCAGAAGATGGCCCCCGCGTGGCGGATCTTCGGCAGCAGCGCATCGGGATCGGCGACGGCGAGCTCGAGGTGCTCGGGAGCGACGCGGTTGGCGATCGCGCAGGCCTGGTCGAGGTCGCGCGCGCGAATCAGCGCGCCGCGGCGAGCGAGCGACGCGGCGATGATCGCGGCACGCGGCATTTCGCCCAAGAGACGCAGCATGCTCGCTGCGACGCGCTCGATCAGATCCGCGTCGGGCGTGACGAGGAGCGCCTGCGCCATCTCGTCGTGCTCGGCCTGCGAGAAGAGGTCGAGGGCGATCCAGTCGGGATCGGCCGTCTCATCGGCGAGGACGAGGATCTCCGACGCGCCGGCGACCATGTCGATGCCGACCGTGCCGAAGACGCGGCGCTTGGCGGCGGCCACGTACGCATTGCCCGGCCCGCAGATCTTGTCGACCGCGGGAATGGTTGCCGTGCCGTAGGCGAGCGCGGCAATCGCCTGCGCGCCGCCGATCGCGAACGCCTGTGTCACCCCGGCAAGATGGGCGGCCGCGAGCACCAGTGGGTTGCGTTCGCCGCCGGGGGTCGGAACCGCCATGACGATCTCGCGCACGCCGGCCACTCGCGCCGGAATCGCGTTCATCAGCACCGACGACGGATAGGCAGCCTTGCCCCCGGGAACGTAGATGCCGGCGCGGTCGAGCGGCGTCACGCGTTGGCCGAATTCGCTGCCGTCGGCGTCACCGACGATGAAATCGCCGCCGCGCTGGCATTCGTGGAACTCGCGGATGCGGCGCGCCGCGACGGTAAGCGCTGCGCGGACCGGCTCGGCCAGCGCATCGTGCGCAGCGCGCATCGCTTCGGTATCGATCCGAAGCCCGGCCGCCGACGTCACGCGGTGGCCGTCGAAGCGCGCCGTGTACTCGACGAGCGCCGCGTCGCCGTACTGTCGCACGCCGGCGATGATCTCCGCAACGGTGCGGTCGATCGCGGGATCCTGCGCCGCCTCGAAGGCGATCAGGCGCAGGAGCGCAGCGTCGAAGTCGGCCGCGGCCGCATCGAGCCTGCGCAGCTCGAGCTCTCGCGGCTTCGTCACGGCTCGCCCGTTACGCGATCTCGCGCAGCCGCTGCCGCCTCGATCGCATCGAGCACCGGCTTCACGTCGCCGCGCCGCAGCTTCAGCGCTGCCGGGTTGACGACGAGCCGCGAGCTGATCGGCATGATCTCCTCGACGGCGACGAGGTCGTTCGCGCGCAGCGTATTGCCGGTCGACACGAGATCGACGATCGCGTCGGCGAGTCCTGCGAGTGGCGCGAGCTCCATCGATCCATAGAGCTTGATCAGATCGACGTGCATCCCCTTCGCGGCGAAGTGCTCGCGCGCGGTGCGAACGTACTTGGACGCGACGCGGATGCGCGCGCCGCGCTGCACGCTCTTCGCCCAGTCGTAGCTCCGGTGCGTGGCGACCACCAGCCGGCAGCGGCCGATGCGAAGATCGACCGGCTGGTATAGCCCTTCGCCTCCGTGCTCGAGCAGAACGTCGCGTCCCGCGACACCGAGATCGGCGGCGCCATACTGGACATAGGTCGGAACGTCGGCCGCGCGCAGCACCACGACCGATACGCCGGCATCGGAGGTCGCGAGGATCAGCTTGCGCGAAGTGCGCGGGTCCTCGACCGGGACGATGCCGGCTTCGGCGAGGAGCGGCAGCGTCTCGTCGAGAATGCGCCCCTTCGAGAGGGCAATGGTGACGGTAGGCATCGGCGCGGGGTGGGCGGCTGGGCGGGCGGGAGGGCGGGCAGCAGGAGGCGCGGCAGGGCGGGCAGCGGGCCCACGCGCCCGGAGCATGCCATTCTAGTGGGTCACTGCCGCGGCGTGCGGACGTTCGGCGGCGTTGCCGCCCCGGCGTTGCTGCGGAACGGATTGATCTCGATGCCGCCGCGGCGCGTGAAGCGCGCGTAGACCGACAGCGACGCAGAGCGACAGCGGCGCGCAACCTCGACGAAGATGCGCTCGACGCAGTGCTCGTGGAAGCCGGGATGCCGGCGATACGAGACGAGGTAGCGCAGGAGGCCGGCGCGGTCGATCCGCGGCCCGCGGTAGGCGATCTGCACCGACGCAATATCCGGCTGCCCGGTGACCGGACACACCGAGCGGAAGAGCTGCGTGACGAGCGTCTCGGCGACTTCCCCGCCGCGCGCATCGAGCGACGACGGGTCGACGTCGTAGCGGTCGCAGGCGACGTCCATCCCATCGAGCGACTCGCCTTCGAGCTCGCCGATCGCGAGGCCGCCCAGGCGATCGGGGCCCGTCAGCGCGACCGCGACGGCTGCGCCGGCGACGCGCGAGAGGTCGGCGCCAATCGTTGCCGCGACCTCGTCGGCGTTGCGCCATTGCGTCTGCGCGAACGAGCCGAGGTAGAGCTTCATCGATTTCGACTCGATGATCGACGTCGATTCGACCGGCACCTCGATCGTCGCGAGCGCGATCTGCGGCCGGCCGCTGCGCCCGAGCCAGGTGAGCTCGTAGGCGGTCCACGAGTCGCTGCCGCCGAACGGCAATGCGCCGGTGATGCCGAGCTCCTCGCGCTGCGGCGCGCGCGCGACGGCGAACAGCGCGTCGGGCGCGTAGCGGTCCGGATATTCGGTCGCGTGCCCGAGTGGAGAGCGGTCGAGCGGAGAGCGCTCGAGCGCACCGGAGACGCGATCCGATTCGCTCGTCGGTCGCCCACTCATCGGCGGACCTGCCGAACGATCAGCCGACGCGGCGGATGCGCGCGCCGAGGGCCGAGAGCTTGTCCTCGATGTGCTCGTAGCCGCGGTCGAGGTGATAGATGCGGTCGACTGTCGTCTCGCCGTCGGCGACGAGGCCGGCGATCACGAGGCACGCCGACGCGCGCAGGTCGGTCGCCATCACACCCGCCCCGGTCAGCCGCTCGACGCCCTTGATCACCGCCGTATTCCCCTCGACCTCGATGGCGGCGCCAAGGCGCTTCAGCTCCTGCACGTGCATCATCCGGTTCTCGAAGATCGTTTCGGTAATCACCGACGCGCCATCGGCGCGCGCGACGAGCGCCATGAACTGCGCCTGCATGTCGGTGGGAAAACCCGGAAAGGGCGCCGTGCGGATGCTGGTCGCGCGCGGCCTGCCGTCGCCGCGCACGCGCAGCGCCGAGTCGAACGCGTCGATGTCGGCGCCGGCCTCGGTGAGCTTGTCGATCACCGCTGCGAGCGCGTGGCCGTCGACGCCGCGGATCGTCACGTCTCCCCCGGTGGCGGCCGCGGCGGCAAGAAACGTCCCCGTTTCGATGCGGTCGGGCATCACCGCGTGCGTCGCGCCGTGCAGCTCGGCTACACCCTCGATGACGATGCGGTCGGTCCCGGCGCCGCTGATCTGCGCCCCCATTGCGGTGAGGCATTGCGCGAGGTCGGCGACCTCTGGCTCGCGCGCCGCGTTCTCGAGCACCGTCGTCCCGTCGGCGAGGCAGGCCGCCATCAGCAGATTCTCGGTGCCGGTGACGCTGACCACGTCGAACACGTAGCGCGCGCCGGTGAGCCTCGGTGCACGCGCGTTGATGTAGCCATGCGTGAGGTCGATTTCGGCGCCGAGCGCCTGCAGCCCCTTCACGTGCTGATCGACCGGGCGCAGCCCGATCGCGCATCCGCCGGGGAGCGACACCCGCGCCTCGCCGCAGCGCGCAACCAGCGGTCCCAGCGCGAGGATCGATGCGCGCATCGTGCGCACGAGCTCGTAGGGTGCGAGCGGCCAGTCGATGCGCGACGCCTCGAGCCTCGCGCGAGCCGGATCGACGGTCTCGATCCTGACTCCCATCTGGCCGAGGAGCGACTCCATCGTCCGCACGTCGTTCAGGCGCGGCAGGTTCGCGACTTCGAGCGGCTCGCGCGTCAGGAGCGCCGCGCAGAGGATCGGGAGGGCGGCGTTCTTCGCGCCGGAGACGCGGACCTCGCCCGCGAGCGGCCGCCCGCCTTCGATGATCAGCTTGTCCATGCGCGGGCTCAGCCCGCAGCGCCGCCTGCGCCGGCGCGCTCCTCGGGCGTCTGCGTGATCATCGACAGCGCGTGAACCTCCTCTCGCATCCGCTCGCCGAGCGCCGCGTAGACGAGCCGATGGCGCTCGATGCGCGTGAGGCCGCGAAACGCCGGCGACACGATGCGCGCCTCGAAGTGGTGGCCGTCGCCGGAGACCTCGAGCTCGACGCATTCGAGATGGGCGACGATCGACGTCTCGATCGATTCGGGTGTGACCATTCAGTGCCTCAGCTTGTAGCCGCGCGCGAGAAGCGCAAGCGCCAGCGCCGCGAGCAGAACGGCCGCGAGGGCCACCAGCGCAAGGCTGTGCGCCGGCGGGACGTCGGAGAGGCCGAAGAATCCGTAGCGAAACCCGTCGATCATATAGAAGAACGGATTGAAATGCGACAGCGCCTGCCAGAACGCCGGTAGCGAGTGGATCGAATAGAACACGCCCGAAAGAAACGTCAGCGGCATGATCAGGAAGTTCTGGAACGCCGCGATCTCGTCGAACTTGTCGGCCTGCATGCCGGCGATGAGGCCGAGCGTCGCGAGGATGCCGCTTCCGAGCACGGCGAAGGCGAGCGCCCACAGCGGGTGCGCGAGTGCTGCGAGCGCGGGCTCGAACGCAAGCGTCACCAGGAACACGCCGGTGCCGACGGCGATGCCGCGCACCATCGCGCCCAGCACGTAGGCGGCGTAGAAGTCGAGCGGGGAGAGCGGCGGCAGCAGGATGAAGATCAGGTTGCCGGTGATCTTCGACTGGATCAACGACGACGACGCGTTGGCGAACGAGTTCTGCAGCACCGACATCATCACGAGGCCGGGAATCAGGAACTCGGTGTAGCGCACCTGCCCGCCGAACACGGTGACGCGCGATTCGAGCACGTGCGAGAAGATGAGCAGGTACAGGAGCGCGTTCAGCACCGGTGAGGCGATCGTCTGGAAGCTCACCTTCCAGAACCGCAGGAGCTCCTTCTGGAACAGCGTCGTGAAGCCCCCGTGGCGGGACACGGTAGCCGGCGCCCCGCGCATCACGCCTCCGGCACGGCGGCGGCGACAGCCGCCTCGTCGCTCGTCGCGCTGCCCGCCATGATGCGCAGGAACGCCTGCTCGAGATCGGTGCCGGCGAGCGTCAGCTCGTCGATCGCAATGCCCTCGACGCGCAGCGCCGCGAGAAGCTCCTCGAGCTCGGCGTAGGTCTCGAGCTCGAGATAGTGGACCTCACCCTCGCGGCGCGTGACGCGCGCCTGCCAGCCGTCGGGCACCCTCGCAGCCGACAGGCGCACGATGAGCGAGCCGAAGCGCGACAGGAGCCGCTGCGTCATATCGAGCGCGATGATCCGCCCTGCCTTCATCATCGCGATTCGATAACACAGCGCCTCGGCCTCTTCGAGGTAATGGGTGGTCAGAATGATCGTGTGACCCTCGCCGTTCAACCGCCGGATGAACGCCCACAGGCTCTGCCGCAGCTCGACGTCGACGCCGGCAGTCGGCTCGTCGAGCACGATCACCGGCGGCTTGTGCACGAGCGCCTGCCCGACCAGCACGCGCCGCTTCATCCCGCCGGAGAGCGAGCGCATGTTGGCATCGGCCTTGGCGGTAAGATCGAGGTGATAGAGGAGCTCGTCGATCCACGCGTCGTTGCGGCGCAGCCCGAAGTAGCCGGACTGGATACGCAGCGTCTCGCGCACGGTGAAGAACGGATCGAAGACGAGCTCCTGCGGCACGACGCCGAGCGCGCGCCGCGCGCGTCGATAGTCCGACACGACGTCGTGGCCCTGCACCCGCGCGACGCCGCGGTCGGCGCGCACGAGGCCCGCGAGGATCGAGATCAGCGTCGTCTTGCCGGCGCCGTTGGGGCCGAGGAGGCCGAAGAATTCGCCCTCGCCGACGGCAAGGTCGACACCCGCCAGCGCCTCGACGCTGCCGAAGCGTCGCGCGACGTCACGCACTTCGACGGCAGCGGTCATCGGTCCGGGAGGCTCGGCATCCGCGTCGCTGCGGCGCGA
>DASVWR010000180.1:0-11952 GCA_036393115.1 Casimicrobiaceae bacterium | reverse complement strand
GGCGGCCGAGAAGAAGAAGTAACCGCTGCGTCGGCTATAATCCCCGGCCACGGAGAGTTGGCCGAGTGGTCGAAGGCGCCTGACTCGAAATCAGGTTTAGGGCAACCTAACGGGGGTTCGAATCCCTCACTCTCCGCCAGTTTTCGCAACTGCGGCTCGCTATCTCAGCCGTCTCAATACAACCTCAGCCGTTCCCCCGCCGGTCGACGCGGGAGTCTTCCACGTCAATTCGTCGCCGACGATCGTGACTGGTCGCGTCTGATCCAGCCCGTTCCAATTCGGAAATGTGCTGGTCTCGATGTGGAACGTGATCGTCTTCTCCGCTTCGCTGACCGTGTAGCGGCCGAAGTGGGCGATCGATCCGTGGACGACCGCCATGTTTTCCTCGGGGGTGCCATTCATGCGCCCCTTGGACGCGAACCTCGGCAGGTCGCCACGCGAGGTCATCAGGACGTAGTGACCGGTACCGTCGAAACTCGCCAATCCGTGCGGGTTGGCGCCGAACAATGGCTCCCGGCTGCCATCTGCCCGGACAATGTCTACCGATCGATACGTCCAGGTTCCGATGATCTGCTCGCCCAAATTCGGTTGATCGGCCACTGCCTGGCTGCAGGTCAACGCAAGACCGAGAGTCAGGAAGAGGACATTCAGCGACCGGCCGTACGGTTGAGTCATGGCGTCGCTCCAGGTTGACGGTTTGGCGGATTCTCCTCGCCCGGCGCATTTCGTCAATGGGTGGCGATGTCACTCGAACGGCGGCACGATGCCGCACGGCCAAGCGACATCGACGTCGGGTTCGGCGCCGAAACCTGACGCCCCGGACCGGTCTATCCGATCGGTCGCGTAACACCCGCAGGACGGCGTCAATGTGTCGACGAGGTTGAATTTCGATCGCCGTTGCACGCTTGGCAACCCATGGCGACCTTTCAATTCATCGCGGGCCTGCTTTCGGAGTACTACGGTGCCGGTCCAGATCGTGACGGAGAACCGATCGCCTGCCGCAGCCAGTGCGCGGAGCCGAAGAGCGCGCCTTCTCGACCTGGGTGGCCGATCAGTTGAACGCCGATCGGGAGACCGTCGATGAATCCGCACGGAACGGCGAGGACCGGCAATCCGGCGAGCGAATAGCGTCCTTGCGGGCGCGGCGAGCCGGTACCCTCGGTGAGCGGCGGTGCCGTACCGTTGGTTGCAGGAGCGACGATGATGGCGTCATCGCCGAGGAGCTCGAGCAGCCACGTGCGGTACGCGCGTGCATCCCGGACCGCATCCTGATATTGCGCCTCGTCGACGCGCCGTCCGCGATCGATCACGTTCCGCAACCGCTCGCTCATCTGGTCACCGGCGCGCTCCCGGTCGGACGAGTGTGTAATGGCGACATCCCGCGCCAGAATCGTATCGAGCCAATCGTCCACATCAGCGAAGCGTCCCGGTGCTGCCCGCGTCTCCATCGGGATGCCCGCATCCGTGAACGCGGTCGTCGCACGCTCCAGCGCGGTGCGGCTTGTCTCCTCGATTCGCAGATCGTCGGAATCGTTCAGCACCAGCACCCGCGTTGGGTGCGTCCACGCCGCGGGTCGCCAGAATGTCTCCGGAAGGTCGCCGGGGGGCATCTGGGCGGCGCCGAAGAGGACGCGGCACGCGAGCGCAACGTCGTCCGGCGCGCGCGCGAGCACGCCCACGTCGTCGAGAAACGGCGAGAGCGTCATCACTCCCTCCGCGGCAATCGATTCGTGTGACGGCTTGAATCCGTATACACCGCAGTACGTCGCGGGGCGCACGATCGAGCCGATGGTTTGCGACCCGAGTGCGAGCGGGACCATGTGCGCGGCAACTGCCGCCGCCGAGCCGCTCGACGATCCCCCCGGAGTGCGCGACGGATCGTACGGATTGGTGGTCGGGCCGGCCGCCGCGATCGCGTATTCGGTGGATACCGTGGTGCCGATGACGATCGCGCCGGCCGCACGCAGGCGCGCGACGGCGGCGGCGTCACGACGCGGGACCCGGTCGCGATGGATCGTCGTACCCCACGAGCAGCGCAGACCGGCGACATCGATCACCTCCTTCACTGCGACCGGAATGCCGTGAAGAAGCCCCACCGGAGCCGCGCTTCGATCGAGCTCGCGCGCCTGCGCTATAACGCGTTCGCGCGGAACGAGTTCGACGAAGGCGTGGATCCGCGGCTCGAGTTCCGCAATCCGATCCAGGCACTGAGTCGCGAGGGCCTCGGCGGTGAGCCTGCCCGCCTGGATCTCGATCGACGCCTCGACGGCGCCAAGCTGCGTCAGATCATCGGTTGCCGTCGCCATTGGGAGTCATCCGCCGCCCGGCGGCATCGTCTTCGCAAGCTCCTCGTCGAGAATCGCGTAGATTTGCCGCTCGAGGCTGCGAAACTCGTCGGAGGTCACCTCTCGTGGGCGCGGTGTCTCGGGGCGCCATTCGGCCCGAATGCGGCCCGGACGCGACGAGAAGACCAGGATTCGATCGGCCAGGTAGATGGCTTCGACCACCGAGTGGGTGATGAAAACGACCGTGCGGCGTCGTTCGCGCCAGATACGCAGCAGCTCTTTCTGCAGGAAACGTCGCGTCAGGGCGTCGAGTGCCCCGAACGGCTCGTCCATCAGCATGATCGAAGGGTCGACGGCGAAGGCGCGAGCGATCGCGACGCGCTGCTTCATGCCGCCCGAGAGCTCGTCGATGCCCTTGTTCGCGAAATCCTGCAGCCCGACCAGCCGCAGGTGGTCCATCGCGATCGCTCGCCTTTGCGCCGCCTCGGTCACCTTGCGCTTCAGCCCGAACTCGACGTTTTCCACCACCGAGAGCCACGGAAACAGCGCGTAGCTTTGGAAGACCATGCTGCGATCGATGCTGGGGCCGGTGATCGCCTCGCCATCGACCAGGATCTCCCCACGCGTAGGTTTGCCGAAGCCGGCAAGGATCTGCAGCAACGTGCTCTTGCCGCAACCGGTGGGACCCACGACAACCAGAAACTCTCCGGCGGCAACGTCGATCGAGATCGGGCCCAACGCCTCGACCGGATCACCCGAGCGCGTTTCGTAGGTCTTCTCGAGAGCGCGGATGTGCAGCGGCTTTCCAGCCTGGCCGGTCAATCGATCTGCGCCTCCCGCGATCATGAGTCGCGGGCGTAACGACGTTGCAGGTACCTGAAGAACGTGTCGAACAGGAATCCGAGCACGCCGATTACGATCATGCCGGCCAGCACCTGATCCGCACGCAGGATGTCCATCCCGTTTGCGATCAGGTAGCCGAGTCCGGTGTGCGCGGCGACCAACTCGGCGGCGATGATCGCCGCCCAGCCGGTGCCGAACGCGACCCTCAAACCGACGACGACGCTGGGAAGCGACGCCGGCACCACCACCCGACGGAACAGCGCGATCCGCGTATCGCATCCAAAGACCTGTCCTGCGTGCAGCAGCGTCGGATCCACTGCTTTGACCCCGGCGATGGTGCTGAGAAGGATCGGAAAGAACGTCCCGATGAACACCACGAAGACCTTTCCCAACTCGCCGATCCCGAACCACAGGATGGCCATGGGAATCCACGCGAGCGGGGAGATCGGCCGCAACAATTCGATGAACGGGTTGATGAACCGCTCGAGCGCCCGCGAGCTGCCCATCATCAGGCCTAGCGGGATCGCCACGATCGCCGAGAGCAGCCAGGCCGAAACCACACGACCGACGCTGTAGGCGGTATCGACCACCAACTGCCCGCCGACCAGCAGGTGCCCGAACGTCGACGCTACGTCGAGCGGCGGAGGGAGCACCGAGGGATCCGGCTTGGTCGCCGTCACGATCAGCTGCCACACGATCACCAGCGCGGCCGCCGCGTAGACAAACGGCAGGAAGCGAGCCCGCAGGGTACTCCCTGCGAGCCTCGCGAGGGCGCTCACGCGCGTTTCATCGTGCAGGTCTTGCCACTCTTTACCTGTTGCAGAGCCTTGGTGGCGAAGGAGCCGTCGATTCTCGGCGTATCCGTCGGTTTGAGAATCTGCGCGTCCTTCAGGAACTTGCTGTATGCCGTCATCGTTGCTTCGGTCGGGATAACGTCCAGGCTGTAGACCGAAATCCCTTCCTTGAGCGAGAGATCGATCACCGACTTGGCGATCCCGATCTCCTTACTCCACAGCTCCGCAGCCTTGTCGGGGTTGCAAAGGATGTAATTGATCGCCTCGACGTTGGCAGTTACGAGTTCCTGCGTGATGTCCGGGTGCTGCTTCATGAAGTCGTTCTGTACGTAGACCCCGTTGCCGACGTAATGCCCGCCCATGATCGGCATGATCTGCTCGGCCTTGGCGAGGAGGCGGACCTTGCCGGTCGCAAGGCCCACCGAGATCGATGGATCCCAGGTGATGCCGGCGTCGACCGACTTGTTCTCGACCAGGATCGGAATGTCAGGGCCGCTCGACTTGAACAGGTTGATGTCGCTCGCACTCAAACCGCACTTCGACAACGCCTTGAGGAGCAGTGGGTATTGCTGGGATCCGACGCCCGGGTAGGCGACCGTCTTGCCCTTGAGCTCGCACGGCGACTTGAGCGGTGAGTCCTTGGGCACCAGGATCGCGGTCTGCTCGAGGATATTGATCGCGACGAGGGTCGCGTTCAGCCGCGAGACGGCGATGGTCGCGGGTCCCATTCCGGCCGACGCGATCTGCAGCGCTCCAGCCGCCATTGCCTGGTTCTCGGGGGCTCCATAGGAGAACTCGCGGAACTCGATCTTGACGTTGTGCTTCTTTTCGATCGGGGTGAAGAGGCCCAGCGCTTTGGCAATGAACGAAGGGTCGGTGTCGGGTTGAACTCCGTAATTGACTACCGTCTGTGCGGATGCGGATCCCATGAGGCAGGCCGCGAATGCGGCGACGAGGTACCGAAAACGGCGCATCGGCAACTGAGCGTCCAAGGCTTCCTCCTTGTGGCCGGTCGAAAGCAGTACGGGGAGCGGATCCGCGCCAGTATCTTGAGGGTCACCTCCTTTGTCAACGCATTCCGTTACGCAGAGTCTCGTTTTTTGCGCCGGGCTCCTCGGTTGAAAAGGACCGGCGAGAGCTTCGCAGCAGTCCGGCGCAGCGTCGGCAGGAACTTGGGAAGCTGCTTGACCGGGATTCGCGCTTCCGGCGCGTGGATGGCCAGACCCGCCACGACCCGACCGCTGGCATCGGTAACCGGAACTGCCAGGGCCACCAATCCCACCGTGTCCTCCTGGTCGTTGATGGCATAGCCGCGGCGAGCGATCTCGCGCAGGTCGCGCGTCAGTGCGGCTCGTGTAGTTCGGGTGTTCGGTGTCAGGCGGTCGAGTCGCATATTCGCGAGCAGTCTTCGCAGGTCACCAGGGGGGAGATGGGCAAGGAGCAGCTTGCCGATCGAAGTGCAGTAAGCCGGTACACGACTGCCAGGTCGAAGTTGGACGCGCAGCGGCCAGTCGCACTCGACGCGGTTCAAGTAAACCACCTCATCGCCGTCCAGCATCCCGATGTTCGAGGTCTCACGCACCTCGTCTACCAGGCTGCGAAGGATCAGATTGGCTGCCCCGTCGACATGTGCATGCACAAGAGTCGCCAGCGACAGCGCGCGCAGTCGGCCGCCGATGAAGAAGCGCTGCCGAGCCGTGTCGCGTGCGACCAGGCCAACCTCGCAGAGCTGCGTGAGGACGCGATGGATGGTCTGTCGCGACATCCCGAGCTGATTGGCCAAGTCCGCCGTGTTGGCGGGATGAGGATTGTTGGCGATCGCCTCGAGAATCGAGATCGCTTTGCCGATGGCGAAATTCTCAGCCACACTGGTTCCTTGTTCAGAGTGTCGATGCACATTTTGCGACAGGTTGTCGCATTTTGCTGTACTTCGTGTGCCGGCCCGATTCCTTGCGTTGGGCCGCCCCGGCGAGATGGGAGCGGATCCCGTCCGGCAGGCGCAGCTCGATACTCTGGTGCACGCCCTGGCCGCGAGTGCTGTGGACCGCGGCGCTTCACGTCGAAATGGAGCTCCGGTTTGCCGCGTCGAACTTGATGTCGAGGCCGAGCCTCGAGGTCATTGACGCCAATCAAGGGTTCACCGACGCCTCGCTCGGTAGTATCTTTCCATATGCGACGAAATGCCCCCATAAGCGTAACCAGGCGCCGCCTCCTGCGCCTGCCCGCGGCGATCGGCATCGCTGCGGCGATCACGTCACCGCACGTCGTCGCACAAACGGCAGCACGCAGCACCTTGAAGATCGGCGTTATTGGCTCGGGCCATATCGGCGGCACGGTCGGCGGCCTGTGGGTCAGGGCCGGCCATCCGGTGTTCTTCTCGTCGCGACATCCGGAGGAGCTGAAGGACCTGGTTGCCAAGCTCGGGCCGCTAGCGCAAGCGGGCTCGGTCGCGGATGCGATCGCCTTCGGTGACGTGATCTTCGTCGCCGTCCCGTACGCGGCGCTTCCGGAGATCGGTCGCGATTTCGGCGCTGCTCTCCATGGCAAGATCGTTCTCGACGCGTGCAATGCGATCCCGGCACGCGACGGTGCCCTCGCCGCCGAGGCCGATAACAACGGCATCGGCGTGACGTCGCAGAAGTACCTCGCGGGTACGCGCATCGTGCGCGCGTTTAACACGCTCTCGTACACGATCCTCGCGCGCGAGGCCAATCGGCCCGTGCCGCGACTCGCGATACCGATTGCCGGCGACGATCCCGAGGCGGTCAGGATCGCGGGCGATCTCGTGCGAGACGCCGGCTTCGAGCCGGTCGCGGTCGGGAAGCTCACCGATGCGGCCCGATTTCAGCGCGGGGCCCCCGGCTATGGCCAGACGGTGACCGCGGCGGAGCTCAGGAAGACGCTGTCGCTCCCGCCGTGACGTCGGTGCGACAGCGGATCGCGAGGCTCCTGCCGGCGACTCCCGGCGAGCTCGCCGCTGCGCTGTGGTCGTTCGCCTATTTCTTCGCGCTGCTCGCGGGCTACTACGTGCTGAGGCCCCTGCGCGATCAGAGTGCGATCGCAGGCGGCGTCAAGGCGCTTCCGTGGATGTTCACGGCAACGTTCGTCACGCTGCTCATCGCGCAGCCGCTGTACGGCGAGCTCGTTGCCCGGCTGCCGCGACGACGCTTCATTCCGATCGTCTACCACTTTTTCGTTCTCGATCTCGTGCTGTTCTGGCTGTTCCTGACCTTCAGGATCGAGGTGGTTGCGGTTGCGCGCGTGTTCTTCGTCTGGGTGAGCGTCTTCAATCTGTTCGCGGTGACCGTATTCTGGTCGTTCATGGCCGACCTCTTTACGAGCGAGCAGGGCAAGCGGCTGTTCGGCTTCATCGGGGCGGGCGGGACGGCGGGAGCGCTGCTCGGACCCTTGCTCACGATCGCGCTCGCGGTGCCGCTCGGGCCCGCGAACCTGCTGCTCGTCGCGGCGCTGCTGCTCGAGGCGGCCGTCTATTGCGCGCATCGTCTCGAGCGCAGTGGCGCGCACGTCGAGCGGGAATCGAACCCCGAGCGAAGCGGCGCGCCGGCCGAGCGCGATTCGAGCCCCGAGTTCGAATCGGGCCGCGACCGCCCGATCGGCGGCGGTGCATTCGCAGCGCTGCCCGAAGTGCTGAAATCGCCGTACCTCATCGGCGTCGCCGCGTGGGTGAGCCTATTGTCATTCGGCGCGACGATCCTCTACTTCGCGCAGGCGAACCTCGTCGCGGCGCACGTGCGCGGCGCAGCCGAGCAGACGCGGCTCTTCGCGAGCATCGATCTTGCCGTGAGCGTTCTCACGCTGCTGACGCAGCTCGTCGCGACGGGTGCGCTGCTCAAGCGCTTCGGCACGGCCGTCGCGGCCGCGCTCCTGCCCGCTGTCTACGTCGCCGGGTTCGCCGTGCTGGCCCTCGTCCCGACGCTCGTCGTCGTGCTGGTCTTCCAGGTCGTCCAGCGCTGGGCCAATTTCGCGATCGCGAATCCGGCGCGACAGCTCTTCTATACCGTCGTCGGGCGAGCCGAGAAGTACAAGGCGAAGAACCTGATCGACGTCGTCGTCTATCGCGGCTCGGACGCCCTGTACGGGTGGGTGTTCGACAGCCTGCAGGTGCTGGGCCTGAAGATCGCCGCGATCGCGATGTGCGCGTTGCCCATCTCGGCGGCGTGGCTCGTGCTGTCGGTCGCGCTGGGGCGCACGCAGGAGCGGCGCGCCGCGCTGCTTCCGCCCGCGTTCCCTGGGGACTGACCATGTCCATCTCGCGTCGCCGATTTCTTGCGTTGCCGCTCGCGGCGGCAGCGATCCCGTCGGTGCGTGCGCAGCCGTCCGTCGAGGCAACGCGCGCACAGCCGGTGGGCCAGGCAGCATTGCTGATGCGGGCCATTCCGAGCACCGGCGAGCGCATCCCCTGCGTCGGCCTCGGTACTGCGAACGTGTTCGATAGCGACGATGCAAGGACGCGCGAGCAGGCAGGCGAGGTTGTCGAGGCGCTCGTCGAAGGCGGCGGGCGGCTCATCGATACCGCGTCGACGTACGGCGACGCCGAGGCGGTGCTCGGCGCCGTCGTCGCGGCGCGGAGCCTGCGCGCGCGGCTCTTTCTCGCGACCAAGACCGAAGCGCCGGACGTCGCCGAATTCGAGCGGTCGCTCGCGCGCCTTCGCGTCGCGAGCGTCGACCTCCTGCAGCTGCACAACGTGCGCGATCCGCGCCAGTCGCTCGCGCGATTCCGCGAGTGGAAGGCACGGGGCCTCTGCCGCTACGTCGGCATCACGTCGACGTTCCACCGGGACTACGATGCCGTCGAGGCGGTGCTCAGGAACGAGAAGCCCGATTTCGTGCAGATCGACTACTCGATCGACAATCGTCTAGCGGAAGAACGCATCCTGCCTCTCGCGAGCGACGTGCGTGCTGCCGTTCTCACTGCGCTGCCGCTGGGGCGGGCACGGCTCTTCCGTGCCGTGCGTGGGAAGGCGATCCCCGAGTGGGCGCGCGAGTTCGCGCCGAGCTGGGCGCAATTCTTTCTCAAGTTCCTGCTGGCCGACGAGCGCGTGACGGCGGTGATCCCCGGTACGTCGAATGCCGCGCACATGACCGACAACCTGGGGGCGATGCGCGGGCGCCTGCCCGACACCGCGGAGCGCAAGCGCATGGCGGCGTTCGTCGCCGCGCTTTGAATCCGATCAGTGCGATGGTGATCGATCGCCGCCGGGCACTGCCGGCGGGCAGTGCGCGATCCACTGCGCGGTGAGCCTTTCCTGAAGGGAGTTCTGGCGCAGGCGGCTCGACAACGCACGGAAGTCGACGCAATCGAGCGGCTGGTCCTGGTTCGCGCACGAGAAGACATACGACACCTCGCCCGTCTGCGGATCGCGCTGCGGCTGCAGGCATTGCGCGCAGACTTCTTTCATCATGCATTGCATCGGCGAGTTGATCGAGCCGATCGCGAAGTGGTGCGGCTTCAGGTACGGTGCAAGCACCTCGTGGCGCGCGCGCGCGACGGCACCCATCATCCGGTCGGACCCGATCGCGATGATCCGGTCGGCGTCTGCGAGCGGGATCGGCGGGACACCGAGTCGTCCCGACGCGTAGGCTTCCATCGCGTGCACGACGTTGCCGACGAAGGCGAGGTCGCCCGGGCGGCCGGGTTGGAACCCAGGCTCTTCGTCGCAGCACCAGACGATCACGTCGGCCGCGGCCTCGATCTCGGCAACCTTGTAACGGTCGATCTCCTTCTTGTAGCCGGCGAAGTACAGCACGCGCGAGCTCGCCGCACGGAACGCGTAGCCGATCGAGAAGAGCACGGCGTTTCCGAGCCCGCCGCCCACCAGCACGACGGTCTCGTTCTCTGCGATGTGCGTCGGGCTTCCCGTCGGGCCCATCAGCACGACCGGCTCGCCCGGACGCAGCATCGCGCAGATGTTCGACGATCCACCCATTTCGAGCACGATCATCGATACGAGGCCGCGCAGCGGATCCACCGCAGCACCGGTGAGCGCCAGACCTTCCATCAGGAGGCGCGTGTCGCACGCGATCGGAGCGGTCGTCGCGAAGTTCTGCAGCCGGAAGAACTGCCCCGGTCGGAACCGACGCGCCGCAGCGGGGGCTTTCACGACGACCTCGAGGATCGTCGGCGTCAGCCGCTTCACTTCGACCACCGTTGCGCGCAATTCACGATCGAGCCGGGCAAGAAAGGCCGCATCGTTCGTCGCGGTCCTCGCCGGGCGCTTCGCGAGGACGCGCGAGACGACCGGATGTCCCTGCTTCGCTGAAGCCAGTGCCTTGACGACGTTGCCGAAGTACGACGGATGCAGGTCGCCGAAGCAGGAAACGAAGCGGCCGTCGGGAAGCCGCGTCATCAGCACCTCGGCGCGCTCGGGCTTGGTGAGCGCATGCGCGGGTTGCACCGGGTTGCCGTCCTCGTCGCAGGCGCGGAAATACTTCCCTTCGAGCAGAAAGTGCCCTGCATCCTCGCGCGCGAGCACCGTATTGGGTTGCGTTCCGGTCGCGACGAAGACCGAGCGCGCCGACAGCACGGCTTCGCCGGCGTCGGCGCGGTTGGTGCGCGCAAAGCGGACCGCCGCGGCCGCGCCGTAGTCGTCGATGTCGATCGCGAGCGGAGTCAGTTCCTGTGCGAAGACGACGCCCTCCTCGAGTGCCTTCGCCACCTCTTCGTGGTTCAGCGTATACGACGGGCTGTCCGTAAGCCTCCGGCGATACGCGATCGTCGCGCCGCCCCAGTGGCGGACGAGCTCGGCGATGCGCGCCGGGCGTCCCGCACGAGCGGCTTCGCGACGCTCGCGCCGGATCGCGCGCCCGTGCGACAGGAACTCCTCGGCAATTTCGCGCTCTTCCGCGTCCCACTTGTCGCGGATCGCGTCCTCGCCGATCTTCGCGGTGAGCCTCTGGTAGCGATCGAGGAACTTCTCCACCTGGACCACGTAGTAGGCAAGCGCCTCGGTCGCCGTGTCGACCGCCGTGAGGCCGCCGCCGATGACGACGACCGGCAGCCGCAGCTGCATGTTGGCGATCGAGTCGCGGCGGGCGGCACCGGTCAACTGCAGCGCCATCAGGAAGTCGGACGCCGTGCGCACGCCGCGGGCGAGCCCGTTGGGGATGTCGAGCGTGGTCGGCCTGCCTGCGCCGATGCAGAGCGCGACGTGGTCGAAGTCGAAGCCACCCGCCGCCTCGGCGCCGAACGCATCGTCGAGCGCGAGCGTGCCGCCGAAGCGCACGCCGCCATGGAGCGCGAACTGATCGCGGCGCTCGAGCACGAGCCGGATGAGCTTGAGGAAGTTCTTGTCCCAGCGCGCGGTGATGCCGTATTCGGCGACGCCGCCGAAGCCCGCCATCGCGCGTTCGTCGAGAGGCTCGTACAGGCTCATCGCGTCGCGGATCGGCTCGAACGGAGAGCGCGTTCCGTCGGGGCCGACGCCGGACAGATTTCCCGGCAGGGGCTCGATCTTCAGCCCGTCGATGCCGACGACGGTGTGGCCGTCGTTCATCAGGTGGTGCGCAAGGCTGAATCCCGCCGGACCCATCCCGACGACCAGTACGCGGTAGCCGCTGCGCTCGCGCGGCAGCGGCGCGCTGAGGTTCAACGGATTCCAGCGCGTGAACAGGCTGTAGATCTCGAAGCCCCAGGGGAGTGCCAGCACGTCTTTCAGCGTGCGCGTCTCGACCTGCGGCGTGTCGACCGGATCCTGTTTCTGATAGATGCACGCCTTCATGCAGTCGTTGCAGATCCGGTGCCCGGTCGCCGCGACCATCGGATTGTCGATGCAGATCACCGCGAGCGCACCGATCGCGTAACCCGAGGCCTTCAGCGACTGGAATTCGGAGATCTTTTCTTCGAGCGGGCAGCCGGTGAGGAGCGCACCCAGGGCGCTCTTCCTGAACGCGGCCTTCTCGGACTTTGTGGCGGAAGGCTTTTCGCGCAATCCCTTCGAGCACGAGTCCTTTCCCTGGTTGTGGCACCAGATGCAGTAATGCGCGTGGTCGAGCGCCTGCACCAGCGTCGC
>DASVWR010000179.1:0-14044 GCA_036393115.1 Casimicrobiaceae bacterium | reverse complement strand
AGCGGATAGCGCAGCCCCTTGATGCCGACCTGGTCGATCGCGATGCGGCGGTCGTCGGGGCTCGATTGCACGTCCGGGATCGGCAGCAGCCGGCTCGGGGTTTCGGGGCGGTTCATGGGGTCAAGTGTGCCATAGCGGGCTCGCGCAGACCGCCGAACGGATGCCGCAAACGCGCTCTGCGTCGCCGCATCGCCTCACGCGGCGGGCTTCGCCCACGCTCCGGGTGTGCGCTGCGCGAAGCGCGCGTGAATCGACGCCGCGATGCCGCGTGCATCGAGCCCGACCTCGGCGAGCAGCAACGCCGGATCGCCGTGCCCGACGAACCGGTCGGGAAGCCCGAGGTGCAGCATCGGGATCGTGATCCTCTCGCTCGCCAGGAACTCCGCGACGGCGCTGCCGGCCCCGCCGGCAATCACGTTCTCCTCGACCGTCACCAGCGCGTCGTGGTCCTGCGCGAGGCTCTTCACGAGCTCGACGTCGAGCGGCTTCACGAAGCGCATGTTGGCGACGGTCGCGTCGAGCTCGTCGGCAGCGGCGAGCGCCGCGTGGAGCGGAGCGCCGAACGCAAGAATCGCGATTCGCGGATGACGACGCTTCGCGCTGCGCCGCAGCTCGCCCCGACCGACCGGGAGCGTCGCGAGCCCGGGCTCGATCGCGACCCCGGGGCCGGTCCCGCGCGGGTAGCGCACCGCCGCCGGCGTTTCGAGCGCAAATGCGGTCGACAGGAGCTTGCGGCACTCGTTCTCGTCCGCGGGCGCCATCACCGTCGTGTTGGGCAGGCAGCGCAGATACGACAGGTCGAATGCGCCGATGTGCGTCGGCCCGTCGGCGCCGACGATTCCGGCGCGATCGATCGCGAACATCACCGGGAGGTTCTGCAGCGCGACGTCGTGGATCACCTGGTCGTAGGCGCGCTGCAGGAACGTCGAGTAGATCGCGACGACCGGCTTCATCCCCTCGCAGGCCAGTCCCGCCGCGAAGGTGACCGCGTGCTGCTCGGCGATGCCGACGTCGAAATAGCGGTCGGGATGACACTGCGAGAATTCGACGAGCCCGGAGCCTTCGCGCATCGCCGGGGTGATCGCGACAAGGCGCCGGTCGGCCGCGGCCATGTCGCAGAGCCAGTCGCCGAACACCCGCGTGTAGGTGGGCTTCGTGCCGGCCTTCGCAACGACGCCGACGGCAGGATCGAACTTCGACACGCCGTGATAGAGGATCGGGTCGGCTTCGGCGCGCGCATAGCCGTAGCCCTTGCGCGTGACCACGTGCAGGAACTGCGCGCCGCGCAGCTTGCGCACGTTGGTGAGCGTCGTGACGAGGCCCTCGACGTCGTGCCCGTCGACCGGGCCGATGTAATTGAAGCCGAGCTCCTCGAACAGCGTGCCCGGAAGCACCATGCCCTTGAAGTGCTCCTCCGCGCGCTTCGCGAACTCGCGCACCGGCGGGAGCTTCGAGAGCACCTCCTTGCCGCTGCGCCGCACGCTGTTGTAGAAGCGCGACGCGAGCACGCGCGCGAGGTAGCGGTTCATCGCGCCGACCGGCTCGGAGATCGACATATCGTTGTCGTTGAGGATGACGAGCAGGTCGGCGCCTTTCGCATTGTTGAGCGCCTCGAACGCCATGCCTGCGCTCATCGCGCCGTCGCCGATCACCGCCACCACGTGCCTCGGATCGCGGCCGAGGCGTGCCGCCACCGCCATCCCCAGTGCCGCCGAGATCGACGTCGACGAGTGCGCGGTGCCGAACGTGTCGTACTCGCTCTCGTCGCGCCGCGGGAAGCCCGATGGCCCGCCCCACTGGCGAAGCTTCGCCATCGCGGCACGGCGGCCGGTCAGGATCTTGTGCGCGTAGGTCTGGTGGCCGACGTCCCAGACGATGCGGTCGCGCGGCGTGTCGAAGACGTAATGGAGCGCGATCGCAAGCTCGATCGTGCCGAGGTTAGACGACAGATGGCCGCCGGTTTGCGCGACCGTCTGCAGCACGAAGGCACGCAGCTCGCGCGCGAGCTGCGGCAGGCGATCGCGCGCAAGGCCGCGCAGATCGGCCGGCGAATCGACTGTATCGAGCAGCGCGAAGCGCTCGGTGCCGCCCGCCGCAGCAGCATCCGAAGCAACGTCGCTCATAGGCTGCGCCCGACGATCCACTGCGCGAGCTCGGCGAGCCGCGTCGCATCGCGCCCCAATGGACGCAGCGCCGCGCGGGCGTCGGCGTGCAGTGCCTGCACGCGGCGTCGCGCTTCGCTCCTGCCGAGCACGGTGACGAAGGTCGCCTTGCCCTGCACCGCGTCCTTGCCTGCGGTCTTACCGAGGGTCGCCGACGAGCCTTCGGCATCGAGAAGATCGTCGACGACCTGGAAGGCGAGGCCGATGGCGCGCGCGTACCCGCCGAGCGCGGCGGCCTCGTCCGCGGAGGGCGCGCGGCCGCAGCCGGCGCCAAGGCGGATCGCGGCATCGATCAGCGCTCCGGTCTTCATCCGTTGCAGGCGGACGAGTGAGTCGAGATCGGTGGTGCCGGCGGCAGCGTCGACGTCGAGCTGCTGGCCACCCGCCATCCCGGCCGACCCGGCGGCCTGGGCGAGGATGCGGCAGGCCTCGGGAGCGCCGGGGCCGCGCGAAAGGACCTCGAACGCGAGCGATTGCAGCGCATCGCCGGTGAGGAGCGCCGTCGCGACGCCGAACGCGACGTGGCACGACGGCCGTCCGCGGCGCAGCGCGTCGTCGTCCATGCACGGCAGATCGTCGTGGACCAGCGAATACGCGTGGACGAGCTCGACCGCTGCCGCGCGGCCGTCGACCGCATCGGCGTCGGCGCCGACGAGCTCGCCTGCGGCATAAGCGAGGAGCGGGCGCAGCCTCTTGCCGCCGCCGAGCACGGCATGCCGCATCGCTGCGGCGAGGCGCGCAGGCGTGTCGCCGACCGCGGGCAGGATCGCTTCCAACACCGCTTCGATGCGCTGCTGGCGCTCGCGCGACCAGACCTCGAACGCGAGGTCATTGCGCACCGCTCGCCTCACCGGACTCGAGAGGTCGCAGGATGCCCTTCTCCAGCACCTGCACCTGCTGCTGCGCATCCTTCAGCTGCGCCTGGCAGAACGCGAGCAGCGCTGCGCCGCGCCGATAGGCCGCGAGCGATGCCTGCAGCGCAAGATCACCTGCTTCGAGCCGCGCGACGATCTCCTCGAGCTCGGCGAGCGCCGCCTCGAAACTGGCTGGGGTTTCCGTTGTCTCGGACATGGAATGAACGAGGTCGCGAGAGGATTCCTTGACCGGAATCGCGCGCGTATCTATTATGTCATGTTCGACGTCACGGCCTTTGGGTACTCTTTTCGTTCGACGGGTACCGACGCGATCCTTTCGCACGGTCGACTTGGCAAAGCGGTCCGGGCTCCATCTCGCGCGGAAGCACGCGCGTCGTCCCGGGTTGTTGGGTTGGGTTGGTTGAATTTCGCCGGAAAGGAGAAGGCACGATGTCCGATCTCGCGGCCGCCGCCAGGCTGCGGCAATCCGATTCACAGCTCCCGGTCGCGTGCTACTTCGAGCCCCGCGTGCTCGAAGCCGAGCGCGAGCGCCTGTTCGCACGCGGGCCGGGGTACGTCGGACACGAGTTGATGGTTCCGGAACCCGGCGATTACCAGGTGCTCGCCGCCCGCGACAATGGTCAGATGCTCGTGCACGGGCCCGGCGGCATCGAGCTCCTCTCCAACGTCTGCCGGCACCGCCAGGCGATCATGCTGAACGGGCGCGGGCACGCAGGCAACATCGTCTGTCCGGTGCACCGCTGGACGTATGCGCTCGACGGGCGCCTTATCGGCGCGCCGCACTTCGAGAACCAGCCGTGCGCGAGCCTCGCCCGCACGCCGATGCAGCGCTGGCGCGGGCTCCTGTTCGACGGTCCGCGCGACATCGCGGCGGATCTCGGCGCGCTGGCGATTCCCGATCTCGATTTCACCGGCTACGCGCTCGATCGCATCGAGCTCCACGAGTGCCGCTACAACTGGAAGACGTTCATCGAGGTCTACCTCGAGGATTATCACGTCGGTCCGTTCCACCCCGGTCTTGGCCAGTTCGTCACCTGCGACGATCTGAACTGGCAGTTCGCGCGATGGGCGTCGGTGCAGCAGGTCGGCGTCAACGACGGCCTCGCGAAGCCGGGAACCCAGGTCTATCGCCGCTGGCACCAGGCGGTGCTCGACTACGAGCGCGGCGCGAAGCCGGCCCACGGCGCGATCTGGCTTACCTTCTTCCCGAACGTCATGGTCGAGTGGTATCCGCACGTGCTCGTCATCAGCACGCTGATCCCGAAAGCGGTCGACCACACGCTGAACGTGATCGAGTTCTACTATCCCGAAGACATCGCGCTGTTCGAGCCCGATTTCATCAGGGCGCAGCAGGCGGCCTACCTGGAAACGGCGCAGGAGGACGACGAGATCGCCGAACGGATGGACGCAGGGCGCAGGGCACTCTTCGCACGGGGAGATAGCGAGATCGGCCCCTACCAGTCGCCGATGGAGGACGGCATGCAGCACTTCCACGAGTTCTATCGCCGCGAAATGGGAGCGCTGCTCGACGCCGTCTGATGCGCGCCGCCCATGATCCACACCCTGTCCCCGAACGAGATCCGCCGCCCATGTCCCGCAGTCAGCACCGTCCCGCCGCAAGCCCCGCGCATCCCGGCGCGGCCGACGCACCCGCCCATTCGACGCTCATCGGCAGTGAAGCGCTCGCGCGCCGCCTCGGGGATCCGAAGCTCGTGGTCGTCGACGTGCGGCACCTGCTCGCCGATGCCGAGCACTGGGGCGAGCACGAGTACGCGAAGGGGCACCTGCCGGGTGCCGTGTTCGCGCACATCGACCGCGATCTCTCCGCACCGATGACGGGACGCAACGGGCGCCACCCGTTGCCGACTCCGGAGGCCGCCGCGGAAGTGTTCGGCCGCCTCGGCATCGGACCGTCGTCGCAGGTCGTCGTCTACGACCAGGACAACGGTCACTTTGCGGCCCGCCTGTGGTGGATGCTGCGCTGGCTGGGACACGACGCGGTCGCGGTGCTCGATGGCGGATACGCGCAGTGGGTTCGCGAGGGGCGCGCCGTCGAGACCGGGACGCCGCACCCCGCACGCTCCCGCTTCACGCCGCGTGCGGTGCTGCCGACCGTCAGCGCGACGGGGATTGCGGCAAGCCTGCCGCGGCACGCGCTCGTCCTGCTCGACGCGCGCGCGGCCGAGCGCTACCGCGGCGACGTCGAGCCGATCGACGCGGTGGCCGGGCACATCCCCGGCGCGATCAACCGTCCGTACACGCGCAACGTCGGCGCCGACGGCCGCTTCCGCTCCGGGCACGATCTGCGCGCGGAATTCGAGGGCATGCTGCACGGCCGTGCCGCGGAGGATCTTGTCCACTACTGCGGCTCCGGCATCAGCGCCTGCCACAACGTGCTCGCGATGGCCGTTGCGGGCTACCCGCTCACGCGCCTTTATCCGGGCTCGTGGAGCGAGTGGAGCGCCGATCCGAAGCGGCCGGTGGCGCGCGGTCAGGTCTAGCGAAGCTCTGCAAGACCGGGACGGGGCGGTGACATCGCTCACACGGGACCCGGAATGAGCGCCCAGCTTCCGATCATTTCGTAGCGTCCTCCGGAGACGCCGCGCGGCGAGCGCAGCAGAACGAGCGCGTCGACCGGCCACGCGAGGGGATCGACGGTGCGCGCGACGAACGGGCCACCGCACGAGCGCGCCACGGTCACGTGCGCTCGAAATGGCCGCCGGTCGTACGCGATCCCGGCTGCGTCGAGCTCGCGCTCCAACGCGTGAGCAAGTGTGACGAGCGCCTTCGGAACCGACGACGGCCCGAGCCACGCGACGCCGGCACGAGCGAATCCGTCCAGTCGATCGAGGACGAGGGTGACGCCACCGCACCGCGCGGCGACCGACGCGCCGATTCGGGAAAGCGGCCGCAGCGTCGATGCGACAACGTCGCCGACGAACACGAGCGTCAGGTGCAGATTGTCGTCCGGGACCGCGCGACCGCGTGTCTCGTGCGCCGCGATACGCGCATAGGCGCCGACCGCTCGTCGGAGGTCCGGCGGCGGCCGGACGGCGAAGAAGACGCGGACCTGCGGCCGGTCTTCCGACTCCGCACGAGACCGAATCGGTGGATTCCCGCGACCGGCAGGGGTATACATCGCGCTCATGGTCCCGCGTACGCAGTATGCGCGAAGCGGCAGGGTGAACATCGCCTACCAAGTGGTCGGCGACGGACCGCTCGACCTCGTCTACGTTCCCGGCTGGGTGTCGAACGTCGAGCTCAATTGGGAAGAACCCGAATACGCGCGCTTTCTCGGGCGCCTCGCGGCGTTTTCCCGCCTGATCACCTTCGACAAGCGCGGCACCGGGCTCTCGGACCGCGTATCGGACGATGCGCTGCCGACGCTCGAGCAGCGGATGGACGATCTACGGGCGGTGCTCGATGCAGCGCGCTCCGATCGCGCGGCCATCTTCGGGGTGTCAGAGGGCGGCGGACTCTCGATGCTCTACGCCGCCACGTGCCCCGAACGAACCACTGCGCTGATCACGTTCGGCAGCTTCGCGAAGCGCATCTGGAGCCCCGACTATCCGTGGGCGCCGACCCCAGAGGCGCGCGCTCGTGAATACGAGCACGTCGAGCGTGAATGGGGCAACATGATGGATCTTGCCCACTATATCCCGAGCAAGATCCACGATCGCGAGTACGCGCTGCGTCTCGCGACCTACATGCGGCGCTCGGCGAGTCCGAGCGCCGCGGTCACGCTGCTCCGGATGAACACGCAGATCGACATCGAGCGCGTTCTGTCGGCAATCCATGTCCCCACGCTCATCATGCACCGCCAGAACGACCTCGACGTCAAGGTCGAGGAGGCACGCTGGCTCGCAGCGCGCATCGCCGATGCGCGCATCGCCGAGTTTCCCGGGGCCGACCACCTGCCGTGGGTCGGCGATCAGGACAGCGTGCTCGACGAGGTGCAGGAGTTCCTGACGGGCATTCGTCCGCGCCGCAGCACCGACCGTGTGCTGGCAACCGTGCTCTTCACCGACATCGTCGATTCGACCGCCCGCATCGCGAAGGTCGGCGATGGTCGCTGGCGCGAGCTTCTCACGAAGCACGATGCGATGGTTCGGCGCGAGCTCGGCGCGTTTCGCGGCCAGGAGGTGAACACGACCGGCGACGGATTTCTCGCAACCTTCGATGGGCCCGCACGCGGCGTTCGTTGCGCGCTCTCGATCGTTCGCGCAGCGCGCGATCTCGGGCTCGAGATCCGCGCCGGAGTCCATACCGGCGAGGTCGAGCTCGACGGCAACGGGGTCACCGGGATCGGCGTCCACATCGCCGCCAGGGTGGCGGCGCTCGCACGAGGCGGCGAGGTCCTCGTTTCGCGCACCGTGCGGGACCTCGTCTCAGGGTCCGGACTCGCGTTCGAGGACCGCGGCCGGCACACCCTAAAGGGCGTACCCGAGGACTGGCAGCTCTACGCGGCGGGCTGACGAGCCTGCCGCGCAGAACACCGGCGCGTCACGCGGCGCAGCGGTCAGCCGTTGGCGACGTGAAGCTTCTTCGCGGCGTCGAAGAACTGCTCGTCCTCGGTCGAGTGCCTGAGCGCCGTCGTCGACGACTGGGCGCCCTGCACCGTCGTCGTCACCGCATCGAAATAGCCGGTGCCGACTTCGCGCTGGTGCTTGACCGCGGTGAAGCCCTTCTCCGCTGCGGCGAACTCGGCTTCCTGCAGCTCGACGAACGCGCTCATACCGCCGCGCGCGTAGCCGTGCGCGAGGTTGAACATCGAGTAGTTGAGGCTGTGGAAGCCGGCGAGCGTGATGAACTGGAACTTGTAGCCCATCGCGCCGAGCTCGCGCTGGAACGCCGCGATCGTCGCGTCGTCGAGGTTCTTCTTCCAGTTGAACGACGGCGAGCAGTTGTAGGCGAGCATCTTGTCCGGATACTTCGCGCGGATCGCCTCGGCGAATGCCCTGGCGAAGGCGAGATCCGGCTTGCCGGTCTCGCACCAGATGAGATCGGCCACTGCGGCGTAAGCGAGCCCGCGCGAGATCGCCTGGTCGAGACCCTTGCGCGTGCGATAGAAGCCTTCGCTCGTGCGCTCGCCGGTCAGGAACGGCTTGTCGTTGTCGTCGATGTCGGAGGTGAGAAGATCGGCGGCTTCGGCATCGGTGCGCGCGAGCAGAATTGTCGGAACGCCGAGGCAATCCGCGGCGAGGCGCGCGGCGACGAGCTTGTCGACGGCCTCGCGCGTCGGCACCAGCACCTTGCCGCCCATGTGACCGCACTTCTTCACCGACGCGAGCTGGTCCTCGAAGTGCACGCCCGCGGCGCCGGCTTCGATCATCCCCTTCATCAGCTCGAAGGCATTCAGCACGCCGCCGAAGCCCGCTTCCGCGTCGGCGACGATCGGCGCGAAATAGTCGACGTCGTCCTTGCCCTCGGCATGCGCGATCTGATCGGCGCGGATGAACGTGTTGTTGATCCGGCGCACGACCGCCGGCACCGAATTCACCGGATACAGCGACTGGTCGGGATACATTTCGCCGGCGACGTTGGCGTCGGCCGCGACCTGCCAGCCTGAGAGGTAGATCGCCTTCAGGCCAGCCTTCACCTGCTGCATCGCCTGGTTGCCGGTCAGCGCACCCAGCGTGCTGACATACGGCTCGTCGTGCAACAGCTTCCACAGCTTCTCGGCGCCGTGCCGTGCCAGCGAGTGCTCGATATGCAGCGAGCCGCGCAGCCGCACGACGTCCTCGGCGGAATACCTCCGCTCGATGCCCTTCCAGCGCGGATTCTCGGCCCAGTCCTTCCTGAGGCGGGCGGATTCGAGGTCGTAGTTCATGTCTTGCTCCCATCGATGCCGTGCCGGGGCACCTGCCCCGGCGGATTGATCAGCGGTACCCGCATTGCGGGCACCATGAACGCGCCACGCACCGGACCACGCCGGCACGCTCGCTGCACGGACCGATCAGGGATCGCCCGGCCGGTCGGCGGGCATGGATGGGTACCCCTTGCCCTTCGCACGCTCGCCCCGGTGTGATCTGCCGTGGCCTTGCATGCACAGGAATCAAGTTAGCAGAGCGCCGGTGACCACGCAAGCATATTTGCGCATTGCAGTATGATTTTTGTCGCGCTGAATCAATAGTTTAGAAATTATTTCCGCGATGTGGAAACGCAGGACCGCTGTTCACGACAATTCGATGCTGCAATGCGTGCTGCGTACCGACTTATCCTTCGCCCCATGACCGGAAGTTCCACGCCGACCCGGGTCGTCGTTGCATGGCTGGCAGCGGCGGCGCTCGCTGGCGTGGATCACCGGGTCGCGGCGCAATCGCCAGGTGCCGCAGTGGCGACAGCGCACATCGCCGCCGGCACCGGCACCCCCACAACCGCGCCGCCGCCGCACGTCACGCATGCGGCGGCACTCGCTGCCGGGTGCACACCGTGTCATCAGGCGCAGATGCACGGTGTTCCGGCGCTCGACGGACAGACACAGGAGGCGCTGCGCGCGAAGCTCGAGGCATTCCGCGATGGAACGCTCTCCGGGACGGTCATGCCGCAGCTCGTGCGCGGCTACACGCCGACCGAGCTCGACCTCATCGCCGGCTGGTTTGCGGGCGGCGGAGACTCGCGGTGAACACGGGTCGCCGGCGCGCACTCGCCCGGCTGTCGGTGCTCACCGGGCTGTGGGGACTCGCGGTCGCAGGTTGCACGGACGTGCGCGCGCATCGCGCCCTCGCGCGTCACACCGGCGGCTCGCGGCCGCGCGTCGTAGTGGTCGGCGGCGGCTACGGCGGCGGCACGGCGGCGCGCTATGTCGCCGTCTGGGGAAGAGGCACGATCGATGTCACGCTGGTCGAGCGCGAGCCGTCGTTCGTGTCGACGCCGCTTTCGAACCTCGTCGTCGCCGGCGGCCTCGGCATCGCCGACATCACTGTCGACTATGCGGGACTCGCGAAGCTCGGCGTGCGCGTCGTGCGCGACTCCGCCGTCGCCGTCGACACCGCGCGACGGCGCGTCCGGCTCGCCCGCGGCAGTGATCTTCGCTGGGACCGGCTGATCCTGTCGCCGGGAATCGGCTTCCTCTTCGATCGCATCGAGGGCCTCGATTCGGCCGAGGCGCGTGCGACGTTCCTGCATGCCTGGCAGGCCGGCCCGCAGACGCAGGCGCTTCATCGGCAGCTCGAAGCAATGCGCGACGGCGGCGTGTTCGCCATCTCGATTCCGGTCGCGCCGCTTCGTTGCCCGCCCGCGCCGTACGAGCGGGCATGCCTCGCCGCCTGGTATCTCAAGCGGACGAAGCCGCGCAGCAAGGTGCTGATCCTCGACGGCAACGCCGACGTGCAATCCGAGAAGGAACTCTTCGAGAAGGCGTGGAACGGTCGCTACAAGGGCATCGTCGAGTACCGCCACGACTGCGTGCTGACCGGCGTCGACCTGCGCACGCGGACCGCGCACTTCGAAATCGCCGACGACGTCACCGCCGACGTGCTGAACGTGATCCCGCCGCATGGTGCGGCGACGATCGCGCACGAGGCCGGCGTCGTGACGGCGAACGGCCGCTGGTGCGAAGTCGATTTCGCGACCTTCGAATCCGTTCGGGTGCCCGGCATCCACGTGCTCGGTGATGCGATCCAGATCGCACCGGCGATGCCGAAGTCGGGGCACATGGCGAACCAGCACGGCAAAGCCGCCGCCGCGGCGATCCTGTCGCTCCTCGCCGAGACGCCGCCCGAGCCGCTGCCGGTCCTCACCAACACCTGCTACACGTTCTTCGACGACCGCGAAGCCGCCCACGTGTGCTCCGTGCACCGCTACGACGCGACGCGGAGAAGCTACATTCCGGTGCCCGGCGCGGGCGGCGTCGCGTCAGGCTGGAGCGAGGAGGAGGGACGCTACGGGATCGCGTGGGCGCACGCGATCTGGCGCGACATGCTCAGCTGAGGAAGCTCCGCAGAGCTGCCTCAGGCCACTTCGGCCTCGTGCGCTTCCTCGAACACGAGACGCACGGTGTCGTCGTCGTTGATGTCGATCGTCACCTTGCCGCCGCTGACGAGGCGCCCGAACAGGAGCTCGTCGGCGAGCGCCTTGCGGATCGTGTCCTGGATGAGACGCGACATCGGCCGCGCGCCCATCTGCGGATCGAAGCCCTTGCGGGCGAGAAACTCGCGCAGCTTCGGCGTGAACGAAGGCTCGACCTTCTTCTCGTGCAGCTGCGCCTCGAGTTCGAGCAGGAACTTGTCGACGACGCGCAGGATCACCTCGTGATCGAGCGGCGCGAACGAGATCGTCGCATCGAGCCGGTTCCTGAATTCCGGCGTGAACATCCGCTTGATCTCGTTCATCTCGTCACCGGCTTCTTTCTCGGTGGCGAAGCCGATCGACTGCCGCGCGAGCTCGCTCGCACCGGCATTGGTCGTCATGATGACGGTCACGTTGCGGAAATCGGCCTTGCGCCCGTTGTTGTCTGTCAGCGTGCCGTGGTCCATCACCTGCAGCAGGATGTTGAAAATGTCGGGGTGCGCCTTCTCGATCTCGTCCAGCAGCAGCACGCTGTACGGGTGCTTGGTGACCGCCTCGGTCAACTGCCCGCCCTGGTCGAAGCCGACATAGCCGGGAGGCGCGCCGATCAGTCGCGACACCGCATGGCGTTCCATGTACTCCGACATGTCGAAGCGGATCAGCTCGACGCCGAGGCAGAACGCGAGTTGCCGCGCGACCTCGGTCTTGCCGACGCCGGTCGGCCCGCTGAACAGGAAGTTGCCGATCGGCTTCCTCGGATTGCCGAGCCCCGAGCGCGCCATCCGGATCGCCGACACCAGTGCGGCGATCGCCTTGTCCTGGCCGAACACGACGTTCTTCAAGTCGCGATCGAGCGTCTTCAGCGCATTGCGATCGTCGGAGCTCACGTTCTTCGCCGGAATCCGCGCGATCTTGGCGACGATCTCCTCGACTTCGCCCTTGCCGATCACCTTCTTCTGGCGCGACTTCGGCAGGATCTTCTGCGCGGCGCCCGCCTCGTCGATGACGTCGATCGCCTTGTCGGGCAGATGGCGATCGTTGATGAAGCGCGCCGCGAGCTCGGCCGCCGACGTCAGCGCCGCCGGCGCGTACTTGACGCCATGGTGCTGCTCGAAGCGGGTCTTCAGGCCCTTCAGGATCTCGACTGTCTCGGCCACCGAAGGCTCCGGCACGTCGACCTTCTGGAAGCGACGCGACAACGCGTGGTCCTTCTCGAAGATCTGCCTGAACTCGCCATAGGTGGTGGCGCCGATGCACTTCAGCGCACCGGTGGAGAGTGCGGGCTTCAGCAGATTGGACGCGTCGAGGGTCCCGCCCGACGCTGCGCCAGCGCCGATGATCGTGTGGATCTCGTCGATGAACAGGATCGACTTCGGATTCTCCGAAAGCTGCTTCAGCACCGCCTTCAGACGCTGCTCGAAGTCGCCGCGGTATTTCGTCCCGGCGAGCAGCGCACCCATGTCGAGCGAGTACACCTGGTACTCCTTCAGGAGCTCGGGGACCTCGCCCTCGTTGATGCGGCGCGCGAGGCCCTCGGCGATCGCGGTCTTGCCGACCCCGGCCTCGCCGACCAGGAGCGGGTTGTTCTTGCGCCGCCGGCACAGCACCTGGATCACGCGCTCGAGCTCGAGCGCGCGGCCGATCAGCGGATCGATCTTGCCGTTTCGCGCCATCGCGTTGAGGTGCATCGTGTAGGCGTCGAGCGCGCCCTGCGCTTCGCTGCCGCTCTCGGTCTCTTCCTTCGCGTCGGAAGATTTCTCCTGCTTCTGCTGCGGCGCCTTGGTGATGCCGTGGGCGATGTAGTTGACGACGTCGAGGCGCGTCACCCCGCGCTGATTGAGGAAATAGACCGCGTGCGATTCCTTCTCGCCGAACACGGCGACGAGCACGTTGGCGCCGGTGACCTCCTTCTTGCCCGATGACTGGACGTGCAGGATCGCGCGCTGAATGACGCGCTGAAAGCCCTGCGTCGGCTGCGTATCGGCATCGGAGTGCGGCGCGAGCCGAGGCGTGTGCTCGTTGATGAAGTCGGAGAGCACGCCGCGCAGCTCTTCGAGGTCGACGCCGCAGGCCTTCAGCACCTCGGCCGCCGACGGATTGTCGAGCATCGCGAGCAGGAGGTGCTCGACGGTGATGAATTCGTGCTGCTTCTGTCGAGCGTCGACAAAAGCCATGTGAAGCGAGACTTCCAGTTCCTGCGCAATCATGATGCTTCCTCGACCTCGACGCCCGGCCGGACGCTCGCCCCGGCATAACCGGAGGTCCGGCATAATCCCCCGCATCCATTAACGCTCAACTCTCCTCCATCGTGCACTGCAGCGGGTGCTGGTGCCTGCGCGCGAGGTCGATCACCTGCTCGACCTTCGTGCTCGCCACTTCGCGCGTATAGGTGCCGCACACGCCCATGCCCTCGCGGTGCACCTGCAACATCACCTGCGTCGCCTTCTCGCGGCTCATTCCGAACACAGTTTGGAGCACGACGACCACAAAGTCCATCGGCGTGTAGTCGTCGTTCAGCAACATCACCTTGTAGAGCGGCGGCGGCTTGACCCTCGTGCGCTCGACGTCGAGCACACTGCCGTGCTGTTCCTGATGGGCCATGACGTACCGCGTTACCTAATTGGGGTTCATGTTTGACGATTGCAACACATTTTTCAAGGGGAGCGCCGATCGGCGGGCATCCTCTTGACGCTGGTCGTGCGAGCCGTGTACAGGTGAAGATGCCGGGGTGGACGGTTTGCGCTCGCCCGACCCCGGGCGCGACTCGGGTATTCGTACGCGCCGGGGCACCCGGTCGGGACTCAGCTCATCCGCTCGATCATCGCGTTGCCGAACCCCGAGCAGGACACCTGGGTAGCCCCTGGCATCAGGCGGGCGAAGTCGTAGGTCACGACCTTGTCGGCGATCGCCTTCTCGAGGCTCGCGGTGATGAGCGTCGCCGCCTCGCGCCACCCCATGTGGACCAGCATCATCTCGGCCGAGAGGATCTCCGAGCCC
>DASVWR010000178.1:0-3432 GCA_036393115.1 Casimicrobiaceae bacterium | reverse complement strand
GGAATCAGGCTTTCAGCCCGCGCAGGCGGTAGCAGGGAACGGGGCGCCGGAAACCCTTGAGCGTGAGCACGTCCTGTGGCGCGACGTCCACCAGCGCTTCCACGCTCGCGTACACGCGCTGCGCAATCAGGATTTCCTCACCCGCCGCCTCGCCGCACAGCCGCGAGGCCAGATTGGTGACGGTACCGATCGCGCTGTAGTCCCAGCGTCCCTCGAAGCCGACTGCGCCGATCGTCGCATAGCCCTGCGCGATGCCGATGCCGAGGCTCAGCTCGTGCCCGTGCTTCGCCCACTCGACCGCCTTCGTGCGCACGCAGTCGCGGATCGCGAGTGCCATGCGCACCGCGCGCTCGGCCGGATCGGGGATCGGCACCGGGTCATTGAACAAGACCGTGATGCCGTCGCCGGTGAAGTGCTCGAGCGTGCCCTCGAACTGGAGAACCATCCGCCCGGTAATCTGGTGATACTCGCGCAGCACCCCCATAACTTCCTCGGGCTCGGCGACCTCGGCAAACGCGGTGAATCCGCGCAGGTCGAGGAACACCACGGTGATCTCGCGCCGGTGACTCTTCAGCGGGTCGGCAGCGCCACCGTTGACGATCAATTCGGCCAGCTGTGGCGAGAAGAAGTGCCGCAACCGTCCGATGCGTTCGATCTCGCGGACCTGTGCCGCAACCCGCTCGGTCAGTGTGGCGTTCCACGCCTTCACCTCAGCGGCGAGCTCCTCCACCGTGTCGTGCAGCCGCTTGATCCGCAGCATCGAGCGCACCCGCGCCGACAGCGCGGCGTGGTCGATGGGCTTCGTCAGGTATTCGTCGGCGCCGGCTTCGAGGCCGGTGACCACGTCCTTTGAATCCGCCATCGCGGTGACCAGGATGATCGGCGTGAACGGGAACGCCGGATCGGCGCGCAACCGGCGGCAGACCTCGAAGCCGTCGAGCTTCGGCATCATGACGTCGAGCAGGATCAGGTCGGGCGTGTCGCGTCGCGCCGCCGCCAAACCTTCCTCGCCGTCTCCCGCGGAGACGATTTCGTAACCGTCGGCGGCCAGCCGCGTCTGCAGGATCTTGACGTTGGTCGCGTTGTCGTCGACGATGAGAATTCGAGGAGGGTTCCTCACCGAAGATCGTTCCCGGTTATCGGCGGGAATATACGGTCTCGGCGATCAATGCACAAGAACGGAGTGCCGTCGGACGAAACCGCGGTTCCCTAGCGTGCAATCCTCAGCCGAGAGATTCGACTCGAAGCCTCCACACGATGCGAGGCTCGAAGAGCTCGCCGACGTCGTGCAGAAGAGCACGTTCCTGCACCGCGTGGTGCGCTGGGTCGCCGAAATTCGCGCGTCGGTCCACACCAAGCTCCTCGCAGCGTTCCTGATCGTCGCGGCGTTGTTCATCGTGATGGCGCTGGCGACTCTGCAGACGATCGTAAGCGTGGTGCACCAGAGCAAGCTGCTCGACGAGGCGCACGAGCTGGTCGCTCTCGCGCAACAGGGCGAATCGGCCCTGGCGCGACAGATGCACTTCACCGACGTCGCGCTCCTTTCGCAGAATGAAGTGGCGATCGCCAGGATCCTGCGTGAGAACAACGAGTTCAACGACCGGCTCGCCAAGCTCGAAGCTGCGGGCACGGCGAATCCGCTGCTGGTGAGTCAGGTGCGGGCTTTACAGGACGAGGCGATGGCCGTGGTCGCCGACATCGCCAACGCCATTCGCGACGGCAAACTGAGCGCGGTAACCAACACGCTGCAGCATCGTCAGGAGCGGCTGGATGCCGAAATCACCACGCGCGTCGGACTGTTGGTTGCCGCACAGCAGGATCGGATGGCTCGACTGCGCAGCAGCGTCGACGCGACCAACCGCCGTTCGCTGATACTGACGAGCGTATTCGCGGTCGTCGCCGTGGCACTGGCACTCTTTTGCGGCTTCGTCATCTCGTGGTCGTTCATCCTGCCGGTGCGCGAGGCGCGGGGCTTCCTGGACCGGGTCGCGGCTGGCGATTTCGGCGCGCGCATCAGCGTGCCCAATCGCGACGAATTCGGCATGCTCTCCGACCGCATGAACCACATGAGCGCCGAGCTGCAGCGCTTCGACGCCGAACAGCGCCGTGCCGCGTCGGAACTCGGGCACCTCAACCTTCAGCTTGCGCAGGCGAGCAAGGCCAAATCGGATTTCCTCGCGAACATGAGCCACGAGCTGCGTACGCCGATGAACGCGATCCTCGGCTTCACCGAGATGCTGATCGATCGCATCTACGGCGACGTTCCGCCGGGCCTCGACGAGCCGCTCGCCGATATTCAGCTCAACGGCCGCCATCTGCTGCGCCTCATCAACGACGTCCTCGACCTTTCCAAGATCGAAGCAGGTCGGATGCAGCTCGTGCTTGGTGAATACTCGGTGCGCGAGATCGTCGATACGGTGCATGCGTCGTTGCGCTCGCTGGCTGCGGAGAAGGGATTGGAATTCGTGGTCAGCGTGCCCGACGATCTGCCGGTTGCCTGCGGCGACAGTGGCCGATTGACGCAGTGCCTGATGAATCTCGTCGGCAACTCGCTCAAGTTCACGCGCCAGGGACGCGTCGAGGTCGGCGTCGAGCTGGTCGGTGCCGAACTGCTCTTCCACGTTACCGACACCGGCATCGGCATCCCGCCGGAGGAGCTCGACAATGTATTCGCCGAGTTCCGCCAGGTCGATTCGACGCCCACCCGCGAATTCGGCGGCACCGGCCTCGGCTTGAGCATCACTCGCAGATTCGTCGAGATGCACGGTGGACGGGTCTGGGTCGAGAGTGACTTCGGCAAGGGGTGCGCATTCCACTTCACCGTCCCGCTGCGGGTCGGCATCGAGGAGTGACCGGACATGGGCGCGCAGACCGTTCTCTACATCGAGGACAACGAGTACAACCGCAAGATCGTCCGCCAGCTTCTGGCCCGCACGAGTTACCGCCTGATCGAGGCCGTCGACGGCGAGACGGGTATCGCGATCGCACAGCAGCAATTGCCGCAGCTCATCCTGATGGATGTCCAGTTGCCGAAGATGTCCGGCCTCGAAGCGACACGCGTCCTCAAGGCTACCCCGGCAACCAGCACGATTCCGATCGTCGTGATCACGTCGTTTGCATTGAGCGGCGACCGCGAAAAGGCCGCGGCCGCCGGGGCCGACAGCTATCTCGCCAAGCCCTACAGCCCGCGCGAGTTGCTGGCGCTGGTCCGGCGCTTCCTGCCGGAAGAAGGTTCAACCTAAGGAGAAGACGCGATGACCCACTTCACCCGTCGCATGGCGTCGGCCGCCTTGCTGGTCTCGGCTTGTGGCGCGATCCCGCTCGCGCACGCCGCCGGCGAACAAGCCGAGCAGTTCACGCCGGAGTTCCGCCAGGCCCATACCACGTACGATGCCAAGCACACGCCGAAGATCACCGCCCCCGATTCGGTCA
>DASVWR010000177.1:0-21113 GCA_036393115.1 Casimicrobiaceae bacterium | reverse complement strand
GCGGTAACCGATGCCATAGACGGTCGCGATGCCATCGAACGCCGGATCGATCGCCTGGAACTTGCGGCGGATCCGCTTGATGTGCGAGGTGATCGTGCTGTCGTCGACGGTGATGTTCGCCTCGCGCATCAGGCTGTCGCGATTCTTCACGTGCCCGGGATGACGCGCGAGCGCGTGCACCATCCAGAACTCGGTCAGCGTGAGATCGACCCGGGCGCCGTTCCAGTGCGCGGTGAGGCGCTTCGCGTCGAGCGTGAGCGCGCCGCGGTGCTGCACGTCCTCGACCATGGTCCCTGACTGCGCGACCTCGCTGCGACGGAACAGCGCCGCGATGCGCGCGACGAGCTGGGGCAGGCTCGTATCCTTGGTCACATAGTCGTCGGCGCCGAGGCGCAGGCCCGCAACGATGTCGAAGTCGGAATCACGCGCGGAGAGGAAGATGATCGGCACCGCCGCCGACATCGCGCGAAGCTCGCGGCACAGCGCGAAGCCGCCGTCGATATCGTCGTCGAGGCCGACGTCGACGAGCGCGAGATCGGGCAGGCGCACGCGAAACGCATCGAGCGCGCTCGCGCGGTCTGCGTAGCCCGCCACCTCGTAGCCGTGGCGGCGGAGCGCGTCGGCGACGTTCGCGCGCAGCGCTGGCTCGTCCTCGACGATGGCGATGCGACGGCTCATCGAAGCAATTGTGCGCCGCGGGCACTGCCATCGGTTTGCCAGATTTGATCGCCGCTTCGCCACGATTCGCGCGCGCCGATGCCGCGATCGAAGCGCCTACTGCAAGCTGCGATGAAGACGTACGCCGAACGGCATGCCGTGATCCCCGGTGCCTGGCGCGAGCTCGGACGCCTCGTGCTCGCGAGCCTCGCCACCGGCGCTGCGGCCAGCATCGTGCTGGCGCTCGCGGTCTTCGTGGTGGCAGCCGCAGCGCGCTGACCGTACTTGCCGCGCACCTGCCGCGTAGTTGCCATCATCGGCGCGGCCCCGGTATAAGGCGGGGATGCACCCGGCCACTGCGCGCCGCGCGGTCGCCGCGCTCGTCACCTCGAAGATCCGCGAGATCGCCAACGCCGGCCTCGAAGCCGGCGACGTGCTCGCGTTCTGGTTCGGCGAGCCCGACCAGGTCACGCCGGAGTTCATCCGCGACGCGGCCGCCGCGGCGCTTGCCGCGGGTGAGACGTTCTATACCCACAACCTCGGGCTCGGCGAGCTTCGCGAGGCGATCGCGGCCTATCTCAGCGGCCTGCACCGGCCGACCGGACCGGGCGAGATCGCGGTCACCGCGTCGGGGATGTCGGCGCTGGCGCTCGCGTTCCAGGCGCTCGTCGATCCCGGCGATCGCGTCGTCGCGGTCACTCCGGTGTGGCCGAACCTGGTCGAGATTCCGAAGGTCCTGTCGGCGAACGTCGAAACGGTCGCCCTCGGGTTCGGCCCCCACGGGTGGTCGCTCGATCTCGACCGTCTCCTCGCCGCGCTGACCCCTGCGACGCGCGTGCTGGTGATCAACTCGCCGAACAATCCGACAGGCTGGACGGCGACCGCCGACGAGCAGCGGGCGATCTTCGAGCGGTGTGACCGCCATGGAATCTGGATCGTCGCAGACGATGTCTACGAGCGGCTCTACTACCGCGACGAGGGTGGCTGCGCGCCGTCGTTCCTCGATTTCGCACCCGCCGATGCCCGGCTCGTCAGCACCAACAGCTTCTCGAAAGCGTGGCTGATGACCGGCTTCAGGCTGGGCTGGATCGTCGCGCCGCCTGCCCTCGTCCCCGAGCTCGCGACACTGATCGAATACAACACGTCATGCTCGCCGGCGTTCGTGCAGCGCGCCGGCGTCGTCGCGATCGAGCGCGGCGAGGCGACGGTGGCGGCGACGCGCGCGCGCTTTCGCCGCGCGCGCGACCGCCTCGTCGCAGCGCTCTCGCAGTTGCCCGACGTCGACGTCGCGCTGCCGCCCGGCGCGATGTATGCGTTCTTCCGCGTCCGCGGGGTCGACGACAGTCTCACGCTCTGTCGCGAGCTCGTGATCCGCGAGCGGCTCGGCCTCGCACCGGGGAGCGCATTCGGGCCCGACGGCGAAGGCTTCGTCCGCTGGTGCTTCGCGGCGAGCGACGAGCGTCTCGACGACGGCGTGCGGCGCCTTGCGCGTCACCTGCACGCCCGGGTGACGGGCTGACGTGCGGGCGGAAGATCGCGGCATCGTCGCGACGCGCGAGGCGGCCATTGCGCGCGCGCTCGCGTGGTTCGACGCCGGGCATTTCCTCGACACGTTGCGCCGCCGCGTCGCGTACCGCACCGAGAGTCAGCGCGCGGGTGCGCGGGGAGAACTGGTCGCCTACCTGCGCGACGAGCTCGCGCCGGCGCTCGCCGCGATGGGCTTTTCGTGGCGGCTCACCGGCGAGGACGCGGGCGAAGCGCTGTTCCTCGTCGCCGAGCGCATCGAAAACCCGGCGCGAACGACGGTGCTCTCCTACGCGCACGGCGACGTCGTCGCCGGCCAGGAAGGGAAGTGGGGTGACGGGCGGTCGCCGTGGCACGTCGCCGTCGACGGCGAGCGCTGGTACGGGCGCGGAACCGCCGACAACAAGGGCCAGCACAGCGTCAACCTCGCCGCACTCGCGCAGGTGCTCGAGGCGCGCGGCAGGCTCGGATTCAACGTCAAGCTGATCGTCGAGACCGGCGAAGAACTCGGCTCGCCGGGACTGCGCTCGCTGTGCGAGCGCGAGCGCGGGGCGCTCGCCGCCGACGTCTTCATCGCGTCCGACGGCCCGCGCCTCGCCGCGGCGCGACCGACCCTTTTCCTCGGCTCGCGCGGCGCGTTCAACTTCGACCTCGTCGTCGAGCTTCGCGACGGCGCCCACCACTCGGGAAACTGGGGCGGACTGATCGCCAATCCCGCGACCGTTCTTGCCGGGGCGATCGCTTCGCTCGTCGACGCGCGCGGCCGCATCCTGATCGACGCGCTGCGCGCGCCGGCGATCCCGGCCACGGTTGCACGAGCGCTCGCGACGATCGAGCCCGGCGAGCCCGGCGGTCCGGCGATCGACCGCGACTGGGGCGAGCCCGGCCTCTCGCCGGCCGAGCGGGTGTTCGCGTGGAACGCGCTCGAAGTGCTCGCCGTCGGGTCGGGCAATCCCGAGCGCCCGGTCAACGCGATCCCCGGGCGCGCGAGCGCCCACCTGCAGCTTCGCTTCGTTCCGGGCTGCGATCCCGCGACGTTCGTCGACGCACTCCGCGCGCACCTCGACGCGCACGGATTCGCATCGGTTGCGGTGGTCCCGGCGAAGAGCGTGACGATGCGTGCGACCCGTCTCGATCCCGCCGATCCGTGGGTCGCCAGGGTCGCGGCGTCGATCGAGCGCAGCACCGGCGCGCCGCCGGCGATCCTTCCCGGGATCGGCGGCTCACTGCCGAACGACTGTTTCGCCGAGGTCCTGGCACTGCCGACGATCTGGATTCCCCACTCGTATCCCGCGTGCTCGCAGCACGCTCCCGACGAGCATCTGCTCGCGCCGGTGGCGCGCGAGGCGCTCGCGATCATGACCGGCCTCTGGTACGACCTCGGCGACGACGCCGCGGCGTAAACTCGGCGCATCCCACGCCCAATCGCCCGCCGCGGACCGCGTGGCGACGATATTCGAGTCGCCATGAACGACACCTCCCAGGACATCCGCACGCAGCGTCTCGACGAGATCATCCGCCTGGTCGACGCCAGGGTCGCTGCCGACCAGCGGCAGACGCTGCAGGCGTTCATCGCGCGCTACTACGCGCAGGTCGACAGCGAGGATCTCGCCGAGCGCCTGCCCGCCGACCTCTACGGCGCCGCGCTGTCGCACTGGAACTTCGCGCGCCGGCGCGAGGCCGCGCATGCGCGGGTGCGCGTATTCAATCCGACGATCGAGGAGCACGGCTGGCAGTCGAAGCACACGATCATCGAGATCGTCAACGACGACATGCCGTTTCTCGTCGACTCGGTCGCGATCGAGGTCAATCGGCACCGGCTCACGATCCACCTGATCGTGCATCCGATCCTCGCCGTCATGCGCAGCTCCGATGGGACGCTGACCGGGCTCGCGCCCGAAGGCGGCGCGTCGTCGCGCCGCGAGTCGTTCATCCACGTCGAGGTCGACCGCAGCTCCGACGCCGCTGCGATCGATGCACTCGCCGCCGACGTGCTCCGTGTGCTCGGCGACGTGCGCGCGAGCGTCACCGACTGGAAGCCGATGCAGGCGAAGGCGCGCGAGATCGCGCGTGCGATCGAGAAGGACCCCCCGCCGCTCGCGGCGGACCAGCTCGCCGACGGCGCCGCCTTCCTCGACTGGCTCGCCGACAACCATTTCACGTTCCTCGCTTACCGCTGCCACGACCTCGTGAAGAAGGACGGCGAGGACGCGCTGCAGATCGTTCCCGGCAGCGGGCTGGGATTCCTGCGCGAGGCGCCCGGGCGCGATATCGCCGGCAGCTTCGCAGCACTTCCACCGGAAGTGCGCGCCTACGCACGGCGACCCGAGCTCCTGATCATCACCAAGTCGACGTCGCGCTCGACCGTGCATCGCGCGGGCTATCTCGATTACGTCGCGATCAAGCGCTTCGATGACAAGGGGCAGGTCTGCGGTGAGCACCGCTTCCTCGGGCTCTTCACGCATCGCGCGTACAGCGCCAACCCGTCCGAGATTCCGCTCCTTCGACACAAGACCGCGAACGTGATCCGGCGCGCCGGGCTGCCGCGCGGCGGCCATGCCGAGAAGAACCTCATCAACATCCTCGACAACTACCCGCGCGACGAGCTGTTCCAGACACCCGAGGACGAGCTCCTGCAGACGGTCACCGGGATCCTGCACCTCGGCGATCGCCAGCGCTTCCGGCTCTTCGTCCGCCGCGACCCGTTCGAGCGCTTCATCACCTGTCTCGTCTTCGCACCGCGCGAGAGCTACACGACCGAGGTGCGGCAGAAGTGGCAGGCGATGCTGCAGCAGGCATTCAACGGCCAGAGCTCGGACTTCAACGTCAACCTGTCCGAGTCGGCGCTCGCGCGGGTGATGATGACCGTGCGCACGACGCCGGGCCAGGTGCCCCCGTTCGACGTGCGCGCGCTCGAAGCGCGGCTCGCGAGCGCGGCCCGGCGCTGGAGCGACGACCTGCGTCAGGCGCTGATCGAGGCGACCGGCGAGGCGCGCGGCAACGCGCTCTTCCACGACTTTGGCGCAGCGTTTCCTGCCGGCTACCGCGAGGACTTCGCCGGGCGCGCAGCGGTTCCCGACATCGAAATGATGGACCGCCTGACTCCGGCCGAGCCGGTCGGCATGTCACTGTACCGGCCGCTCGAGGCGGCGCCGAACGCGCTTCGCTTCAAGCTCTTCCGGCAGGGCGCTCCCGTCGTGCTGTCGGACAGCCTGCCGATGCTCGAGCGCATGGGAATGCGTGTGCAGGACGAGCGCCCGTACCGCATCGCGCCCGAAGGGCGTGTGCCGATCTGGATCCACGACCTCGGGCTCACTTCCGCGGCGACCGAGACCGAGATCGAGGTCGATGCGCTGCACCCGGTGTTCGACGACGCGTTCGGGCGCGTCTTCCGCGGCGAGGTCGAGAGCGACGACTTCAACCGGCTGGTCACCCTGTCGCGGCTGCCCGCGGTCGAAATCACGATTCTGCGCGCCTACGCGCGCTATCTGCGCCAGATCGGATTCGGCCTGTCGCAGGCGTTCATCGAGTCGACGCTCGCCGCACACCCGGCGATCGCCGTGCAGCTCGTCGCGCTGTTCAAGCTGCGCTTCGATCCCGCGGCGGGAGCCGACGCCGATTCGCGCGCCGCGGCGGCGGTGCAGGCGATCGAGCAGGCGCTCGAGGGCGTCGCCAACCTCTCCGAAGACCGCGTCCTGCGGCACTACCTCGCGCTGGTGCTCGCGACGACGCGCACCAACTACTGGTGCCGCGATGCGGCCGGCGCGCCGAAGCGCTTCCTGTCGTTCAAGCTAGACCCTTCGCTGGTGCCGGATCTTCCCGAACCGAAGCCGATGTTCGAGATCTTCGTCTATTCGACGCGCTTCGAGGGCGTGCATCTGCGCGGCGGACGCGTCGCGCGCGGCGGCCTGCGCTGGTCGGACCGCGCGGAGGATTTCCGCACCGAAGTGCTCGGCCTCGTGAAGGCGCAGATGGTGAAGAACGTCGTCATCGTGCCGGTCGGCTCCAAGGGCGGCTTCGTGCTGAAGCGCGCGCCGTCGCCTGCCGATCGCGAGGTGTACCTGAAGGAAGGCGTCGCCTGCTACGAGGACTTCCTGCGCGGCCTCCTCGACCTCACCGACAACCGCGTCGGCGATCGCGTCGTGCCGCCGGCCGGTGTACGCCGTTACGACGGCGACGATCCTTACCTCGTCGTCGCCGCGGACAAGGGCACGGCAACGTTCTCCGACTACGCGAACGGCATCAGCGCCGAATACCGCTTCTGGCTCGGCGATGCCTTCGCCTCCGGAGGGTCGGCCGGCTACGACCACAAGGAGATGGGCATCACGGCACGCGGTGCCTGGGAATCCGTCAAGCGCCACTTCCGCGAGATGGGGATCGACACGCAGTCGACCGATTTCACCTGCGTCGGCATCGGCGACATGTCGGGCGACGTGTTCGGCAACGGGATGCTGCTGTCGCGGCACATCCGGCTCGTCGCCGCGTTCGACCATCGTCACGTCTTCCTCGATCCCAACCCCGACGCGGCATCGTCGTTCGCCGAGCGCGAGCGGTTGTTCAGGCTGCCGCGCTCGTCGTGGGCCGATTACGACGCCGCCCTCGTTTCGCCGGGTGGAGGAGTCTTCGCGCGCTCTGCCAAGTCGATCACCGTCGGCGCCGAGGCCGCGAAGGCGCTCGCCATCGCGGCGGGCGCAATGACGCCGCTCGAACTCATCAATGCGATCCTCAAGGCGCCGGTCGATCTCCTCTACAACGGCGGCATCGGCACCTACGTCAAGGCGTCGAGCGAGTCGCATGCGCAGGTCGGCGACCGCGCCAACGATCCGGTGCGGGTCGACGGTCGCGAGCTTCGCTGCAAGGTCGTCGGAGAGGGCGGCAACCTCGGCTTCACCCAGCTCGGGCGCATCGAGTTCGCCGAGGCCGGCGGACGCATCTACACCGACGCGATCGACAACTCGGCCGGCGTGGATACCTCGGATCACGAGGTCAACATCAAGATCCTGCTCGGACTCGCGGTGGCCGACGGCGAGCTGACGGTGAAGCAGCGCGACGCGCTGCTGCACGAGATGACCGACGACGTCGCCGCGCTGGTGCTGCGCGACAACTATTTCCAGACCCAGGCGCTTTCCGCGATGAACCGCATCGCACCGCAACTCCTCGACGCGCAGCAGCGCTTCATCCAGTTCCTCGAAAAGAACGGACGCCTGCATCGCGCGATCGAGTTCCTGCCGCCGGACGAGGCGATCGCCGAGCGGCGCGCGCAGGGCCGCGGCCTCGCGACCCCGGAAAGCGCCGTGCTGTTCGCCTACAGCAAGATCTGGCTCTACGACGAGCTCGTGGCGTCAGCGCTTCCCGACGATCCGTGGGTCGCGACGGCGCTCGTCCGCTATTTCCCGCCGGCACTGCGCGAGCGCTACGCCGCGTCCATGCCGCGCCACCCGCTGAAGCGCGAGATCATCGCCACCCACGTCGTCAACAGCATGCTGAATCGCGTCGGCAGCACGTGGGTGCACCGGCTGATGGAGACCACCGGCGCGCAGGCCGACGAGATCGTGCGCGCGTACCTGCTGACGCGCGAGGTATACGGCTTCCCCGACCTCTGGCAGCAGGTGGAGGCGCTCGACAACAAGGTCGACGACGCGATCCAGACCGGGATGCTGATCGAGACGAGCCGCCTGCTCGAGCGCGGGACGATGTGGTTCCTGCGCTCGCGCCGGCTTTCCGACGACATGGGAGCGACGATCGCCCGCGTCGCGCCGCGCGTCGACGCGCTCGCGGGCAGGCTCGCGACGTTGAGCGACCCGGCCGACCGCGCGCGCATCGACACGGCGGTGCAGTCGTACGTCTCGCGCGGCGTGCCGGCCGCGCTTGCAACCCGCGTCGCCACGCTCAACAGCCTCTATGCGACGCTCGACATCGTCGAAGTGGCCGACGCGACCGGACGTCCCGTCGAGCTCGTCGCCGAGATCTACTTCACCGTCTCGGCGCACCTCGGCGTGCCGTGGCTGCGCGCGAAGATCGCGGGCCTGCCGGCCGACCAGCACTGGCGGATGCTCGCGCGCGGCGCGATGGAGGACGACCTCTCCGGCCTGCAGCGCACGATCGCCGGCGAAGTGTTGACCGGGGCGGCGGAACTCACCGAGGCGTCGGCGCTGATCGATGCGTGGAGCGAGCGCAACCGCCGCGCGATTGCGCGCGCGGAGCAGCTCCTCGCGGAGCTGCGCGCCGCTCCGGAGACGGACACGTCGATGCTGGCGGTGGCGCTGCGGGAGTTGCGCAGCCTCGCGTAGCCGTATCGCCGCCGGCGTTTGCCGACTCCGAGCATTTCTGAAGGGCGCCCAAGACAGGACGCGTCCGAGCGCGCACGGCACACGTCGCCGCGGGCCGATGCTGCGCTGCGGTAGGATAATGCTCGGGATGCCCCTGAACGCGGAAGGAGACGAAGATGGCCAGCCAGCGCGAAGTAGTGATCGTCAGCGGCGTACGCACAGCGATCGGAGACTACGGCGGTTCGCTCAAGGACCTCGCACCGAGCGACCTTGCCGCGCGCGTGGTGCGCGAGGCCGTGGCGCGCGCGAAGGTCGATCCGCAGCAGGTCGGCCAGTGCGTGATCGGCAACGTGATCCACACCGAGCCGAAGGACATGTACATCTCGCGCGTCGCCGCGATCAATGGCGGGCTCCCGCACGCGAGCGGCGCGCTGACCGTGAACCGGCTGTGCGGCAGTGGGCTGCAGGCGATCGTCAGTGCCGCACAGTACATCCTGCTCGGTGACATCGATGTGGCGGTCGGCGGCGGCGCCGAGAGCATGAGCCGCGCGGCCTACGCTATGCCGAGCGAGCGCTGGGGCGCGCGCATGGGCGATGCGAAGGTGATCGACATGATGGTCGGCGCGTTGTCCGATCCGTTCGACACCGTGCACATGGGCGTCACTGCCGAAACGGTCGCGACGAAGTGCTCGATCACCCGCGAGCAGCAGGACGCGTTCGCCGTCGAGAGTCACCGGCGCGCGGCAGCGGCGATCGCGGAGGGTCGCTTCAAGTCGCAGATCCTGCCGATCGAGCTCAAGTCGCGCAAGGGTCCGGTTTCCTTCGATACCGACGAGCACGTCCGCTCGGATGCGACGCTGGACGGGATGGCGAAGCTGAAGGCGGTGTTCGCGAAGGAGAACGGGACGGTCACGGCCGGCAACGCGTCGGGGATCAATGATGCGGCGGCCGCGGTCGTGCTGATGGAAGCCGAGTCGGCGAAGCGCGCCGGAGCGAAGCCGATGGCGCGACTCGTCGCCTACGGCCACGCCGGCATCGATCCGAAGATCATGGGGCTCGGACCGGTCAGCGCAGTCAGGAACGCGCTCGGCAAGGCCGGCCTGAAGCTCGCCGACATCGACGTCATCGAGTCGAACGAGGCGTTCGCGGCGCAGGCGCTTGCGGTCGGCAAGGAGCTCGGCTTCGATCCCGCGAAAGTGAACCCGAACGGCGGAGCCGTCGCACTCGGGCATCCGATCGGCGCGACCGGCTGCATCCTGACGATCAAGACGATGTACGAGCTCGCCCGGACGGGTAAGCGCTACGGCCTCGTCACCATGTGCATCGGCGGAGGTCAGGGAATCGCCGCCGTCATCGAGCGCCTCTGACGCGAACCATTCGCGATCGGCCGCTGCGCGCTGATCTCCGATGCGCGACGCCCCGCTTCTCGTCGTTGCGCTGATGGTCTCGGCGTACTGGCTGCGCGTCGGGGCGATGGCGTTGCACGTCCGGCGCCGCCATCGCCACGGCGTCGGGCTGATTCCCGAGCGGCGATCCGAGCGGCTTCTGTGGCTCGTCGTCGTTCCGGTCGTCGCCGGGTGGTGTGCGTTGCCGTGGCTCGCCGTCGGTCGCACGGAAGGTGCTCTCGCCGTGCCGCAATTCGCGACGTCGGGCGCCTGGGGCGCGCTGCGCTGGCTGGCCGCATTGATCGCGGTCGCGTGCCTCGCGACGACGCTGCGCTGCTGGCATCGCATGGGATCCGAGTGGAGGATGGACATCAGCGAGCGCAGGACGGCGTTGATCACCGACGGACCGTTCCGGCGCGTCAGGCATCCGATCTACGCGTGCAGCATGCTGATGATGGCGGCGACGGCGGTGGTGCTGCCGACTCCGGCGATGATCGCACTCGCCGTCGTCCACGTCGGGTGGATCCACTACAAGGCGCGAGCGGAAGAGACACAGCTTGCGTCGGTGCACGGCGACGCCTGGCGGCGCTATGTCGCACACACCGGCCGTTTCCTGCCGCGATTCAGATAGCGGCCGTTCCGCCTCGCGGGACTCTCGTGGCGCCGCGGCGGACCCGGGGACGATGAAGCGCCTCCGCGGGCGGCTCAACATCTTTCAGATCACGATGCTCGAGTGGCGCGAGCAGCATCCGTATACCGCCGTCCACGCGTTGCGCCTGCCCGTGCTGCCGGATCGCGGCACGCTCGCTGCCGCGATCGACGCCGAGCGCGCACAGCTCGGCCTGGGGACGCTCGAGCTCGACCGCAGGCGCCACCGCTACGGGTGGCGCGGGTGGTCGTCGACGACGCCGATCGAGTGGATCGCGGCCGATGGATGCACTGCGGCGGATCTGCACACCTGCCTCGAGCGCGAGATCGAGCGCCAGATGAACACGCCTTTTGCCGGCGACGGAGCGCTCGACCCGTTCCGCTTCTTCGCCGTGCCGGACGCGCGAAGCGGGTTCCTCGGGATTGCCTACGACCACTTCGTCGCGGGCGGCGATTCGATCGTCGATCTCTTGAACCGTATCGCCGCTCGCCTCGCGGGAGCGCCGCGGGCAGGAGGGCGCCTCGGGGTCTACCCGCATACGCACCTGCGGCTGTTCCTGCGCCACCCTCTGCGCGTAGCGCGCGCCGTCGCGCGGATGCCGGCAATGACGCGAAGCTGCCGCCGCACGCTGCGGCCGCGCTACCGCGACATCGCGCAGGGCCACAACGGTTTCGCGCTGCATCGCCTCGACGCGGGCTGCATCGAGGCGCTCAGGAACGCGGCGCGATGCTGGGGCGTCACCTTCAACGACCTGCTGCTCGCGCTGCTGCTGCTCGCGCGCGACAGGGAGACGCGCTCGCGCCTCGGCGCGGCCCGCAGGCGCGAGCTCGGCGCAGCGTCGGTCATGAATCTGCGTGAGATGCATGGCGAGGCCGCGCGCGACGCGTTCGGCCAGTTCCTCGGCTCGTTCCGCATCTCGCATCCGGTCCCGCCGGGGATCACACTGGAGGCGCTCGCCCGCGACGTCCATCGCGACACCGCGCGCATCAAGCGCGAGCATCTCTATCTCGCCGGCCTTCTCGCGATGCGGGTCGACCGGATCATCGGGCACTTCCAGACGCCGCGACAGCGGATGTCCGCGTACGCCAAGGGCTATCCGGTCAACGCCGGAACGTCGACGCTCAACGTCGATGCGCTCTGGGATGCGTCGGCGATCTCGGTACCCGAATACCTGCGTGGCGTGCCGACCGGCCCCCTCGCACCGATGGTTCTGGCTGCGACGACCGCCGCGGGGTCGGTGTGCATCGGAATCTCGTTCCGGACGGCGGCTTTCGCGCGAGCCGAGATCGATGCGATGTGGGCGGAGATGCTCGGTCGCATCCGCAGCCTGCAATGACCTGCGTCGCCCGCGTCGGCCGCATCGCCCGCGTCACCGCGGTCGGGATCGTCGTCGCCATCGGGCTCGCCGCCTGCGCGGAGCTTCCGGCACCCGCGCCGTCCGCTCCTGCCGGTGTCGCGCGCCCGGAGCCGGGCGCTCCCGCCACGAGCGCCCGCGCCGATCCGTTCGCGGCGCTGCCGCCGCTCGCGATCCAGGATCGCCTGCTCGCGCTCGACCCGGATCACCTGAGCGACGCCGACGTGCGCGACGTGCTCGCGAAAGGCCCGGCCCCGCGGATCATCCTGCTGCACGGCGGCGTCTACCCGGTCTACCTGCTGATGAAGTCGTTCGGACTGTTCCTCACCCACATGGGCTACCCGGAGGCGGCGATCCGCGATCCCGGCGACCGCGACTGGTCGTACAGCCCGTACGAAGACAGCGCAGAGATCGCCGGCATCGTCGCGTGGGAGTACGAGCGAAGCGGACTGCGGCCGATGCTGATCGGTCACAGCCAGGGAGGCATGCAGGTCGTGCGCGTGCTGCAGGACCTTGCCGGCGATTTCGGGAGGCCGCTCTCCGCGTTCGATCCCATCTCGGGAAGCTACGAGTCGAGCACGACGATCGTCGATCCCTACACGGGACGACCCCGTCCGGTGGTCGGCGTGTCGGCGTCGTACGCGAGCGCTGTCGCGGCCGGAGGTGCCGCGTTCCTGCTGCCCAACCAGTGGTCGATGATCGATCGCCTGCAGGACATTCCCGACACCGTCGACGACTTCACCGGATTCTCGCTCGGCGTCGATCTCATCGCCTGGGACTTCCCCGGGGAGGGCGAGCGCTACCGTGCAACGGGGACGGCGCACGTTCGCAATGTCACGCTTCCCGACAGCTACAGCCACATCTTCGTGCCGCTCACGGCGTCGCTGCCGCGCGACCCTGCCGTGCGCGCATGGATCAATGCCTGGACCCCGGCTAAGCACGAAGATATCTCGAAGCTCCCGGAGGAGGCGCAGCGGCACGTGCTCTGGGCGGCGGACGTGTGGTACAGCATCAAGCGTCACTGGTGCCTCGAAGTCCAGCATCTGGTGCGGGAAGCGCAAGCGCGCAGCAAGGAAAACCCGCCCGAAGCGGCCGTGCCCCGCGCCGGGTAAAATGCGATCCTTTGCGCGCGATGGCCATGACCGGTGTGCTGGAAGGGCAGGTGGCGCTGGTGACCGGAGGCGCCCGCGGCATCGGCCGCGCGATCGCGAGGAAGCTCGCCGGCGCCGGCGCCGACATCGCCGTCAATTACTACAACAGCCACGACGAAGCCGAAGCGCTGTGCGCCGAGCTTCGGGCGCAGGGGCGGCGCGCGGTGGCCGTACAGGGAAGCGTCGGCATACCAGCCAGCGTCGACGAGATGTTCGATGCACTGCGCGGGCACTTCGATCAGCTCGACATCGTCGTCAGCAACGCCGCCTCGGGCGTGCTGAAACCGGTCATGGAGATGGGCCTCAAGCACTGGCGCTGGTGCCTCGAAACCAATGCTCTCGCGATCGACCTGCTCGCCCAGCACGCGGTGCCGCTGATGAAGAACGGCGGGCGGATCATCGCGATGTCGAGCCTCGGCGCGCAGCGCGCGATGCCGGGCTACGGCTTCGTCGGCGCCTCCAAGGCGGCGCTGGAAGCGCTGGTTCGCGCGCTCGCACAGGAGCTCGGGCCGCGCGGCATCCGCGTCAACACGGTGAGCGCCGGAGTGGTCGAGACCGACGCGCTTGCCTATTTCCCGAACCGTGCCGAGCTGCTCGCGGATTTCGCGCGGCGCACGCCGGCGGGACCGGTTCTGACCCCGGACGACGTCGCCGGCGCGGTCTACCTCCTGTGCCTGCCGGAGGCGGCGATGATCAACGGCCACACGCTGGTCGTCGACGGCGGGTTCGCGATTTCGGGATGAAGGCGGCATCGGGACTCGCCGGGAAGTCGGTGCTGGTGACGGGCGGCAGTCGCGGCATCGGGCGCGCGATCGTCGAGACCCTCGCCGCCGACGGTGCGCGCGTGATGTTCTTCTATCGCGGCAACGACGACGCCGCCCGCACCGTCGTCGCTGCGGCAACCGCGAGCGGTCACGACGTGCGTGCGGCCCAGGTCGACGTACGCGACAGCGCCGCGTGCCAGGCGGCGGCCGAGAAGCTCGCCGACGATGCGGGCCGCATCGACGTGCTGGTGAACAACGCGGGCGTGATCCGCGACAATCCGCTCACCGCGCTCACCGACGACGACGTCGCGACGGTGCTCGACACCAATGTCGGCGGCGTGTTCAACGTGACGAGGGCGGTCGCCCCGTACATGGTGATGCAGCGGGCGGGCGTGATCGTCAACCTGAGCTCGGTCGCCGGCATCAAGGGCGGACGCGGCCAGACCAATTACGCGGCGAGCAAGGGCGCTGTCGACGCATTCACGCGCGCGCTCGCCGTCGAGCTCGCACCGCGGAAGATCCGCGTCAACGCGGTCGCGCCCGGCGTCATCGATACCGAGATGTCGCAGGCGGTGCGCGATCAGGCCGGCGACGAGGTGGTGAAGGCGAGGATCCTGCTCCGGCGCTACGGCACCGCGCAGGAAGTCGCCAACGCGGTGTGGTTCCTGGCGTCCGACTACGCGGCGTACGTCACCGGCCAGGTGTTCCACGTCGATGGTGGGTTCAAATTCGACTGAAGGGAGTGTGCGGCAATGGCTGAGATCGCGGTCACCCAGCAGGAAATCGACGCGGTGTTTCCGAAAGTCGCCGAGACGATGGCCGATGCGCTCGGCTGCGACGTCGGGGACATCAAGCCGGACGTGTCGCTGATCGAGGGCCTCGACGCCGAGTCGATCGATTTCCTAGACATGGTGTTCAGGCTCGAGCGTGCCTTCAAGATCAAGATCCCGCGCGGCAAGATCGTCGAGAACGCGCGCGGCGACCTTCCCGATGCCGAGTTCGAGCAGGGCGGCATCGTCACCGACAAGGGGCTCGCGCAACTCAAGGAATACCTGTCGGAAGTTCCCGCCGAGCGCTTCAGGAATCCGATGAAGGTCGCCGACATACCGCGGCTCTTCACGCCGACGACGTTCTGCAAGCTCGTCGTGCGCGCGCAGAAGGAAGCCTGACCGGGGTCAGGTCCTGCCTCTTGCCGGGCAAACGATGAGACCTGACCCCGTCTACGCGGCGTACTCGTTCGTCGACCGCATCGACCGCTTCGAGCCGGGAAAGCGCGCGCACGCGACGTTCGCGATACCGGCGGACATCGCATCGTTTCCGTCGTGCCTCGTCGCCGAAGCGGTCGGGCAGCTCGCCGCGTGGGTGGCGATGGATCGCATCGATTTTCGCGGGCGCCCGGTCGCGGCGCTCGCGACCGAAACGCATTTCCACGACGACGCACACCCGGGCGAGCGACTCGACCTCGACGTCGAGATCCTCGAATGCGACGACGATGCGGTCGCCTACAACGGCCGGGCATCGGTCGGCACGCGGCCGGTGATCGAGCTCGTCGATTGCCTCGGACCGATGTTGCCGGTCACGGACTTCGACGCGCCGGAGGCTCTGCGCGCGCGCCTCGCGCTGCTGCGCGACGGTGGCGCGCCCTCGGGCCGCTTCCGCGGCATCGCGCCGCTGCCGGTGACGATCACCGCCGACGATCCGGGCAGGAAGCGCAGCGCGTCGCTCGAAGTTCCTCGCGAGGCTCCGTTCTTCGGCGATCACTTTCCGCGCCGCGCGGTATTCCCCGCGACGCTCCTTCTCGACACCGAGCTCAGGCTGGCGCTCGATTGTGCGGCGGGGTCGCCGGCGCTCGGCGCCGCGGCGCCGCGCCCGATCAAGGTCACCCACGTGAAGATGCGCTCGTTCATCGAGCCCGGCCAGCGACTCGATCTCGACGTCGAGCTTGCCGAGACCGGGCGCACCGATGCGAAGGCCGGGCACGCAGGCGAAGGGGCGGTGCTGCGCGCAATGCTGTCGGCGCGCACCGAAGGGCGCCTCGTCGCGACCGCGCGCGCCGAGATCGGAACCGCGCGATGAGCGGCCGAAGACGCGTCGCAATCACCGGCATCGGTGTCGTGACGCCGGTCGGAAACGACGCGGCATCGACCTGGGCCGCCGTGTGCGCCGGCACGAGCGGCGCAGCGCGGATCGCCTCGTTCGACGCTTCGGGCTTCCCGACGCGGATTGCCGCGGAGGTCAAGGGATTCGATCCGGAAGTGATCACCGCGCCGAGGAAGCTCGTCAAGTACGCGAACCGTTCGCACCGCTACGCGCTCGCAGCCGCCGAAGAGGCGATGCGCGACGCCGGAATCGCGCCGGCTCCCGCCGACGGCGAGCGCTGGGGCTGCGCGGTCGGCACCGGCATGATGGGGGTCGAGTTCCGCGATCTCGCCGCCGTGCAGCGGCATTCGGCGCCTGGAGGCGAGCTCGATGCGCATGCGCTCCTCGATGACGATGCGGCGGCCGATCCGGTGGCGTTCTGCCGCAGCCAGAGCACCGCGGGGGTCGCACTCCTGACGCGGCGTTTCGGCATTCGCGGCTATGCGACGTCGGTGCACACCGCGTGCGCATCCGGCGGACAGGCAATCGGCACCGCATTGAAGCTGATCCGCCGCGGCGCCGTCGATCGCGTCCTCGCCGGGGGCTTCGATTCGATGGTGAACCCGGTCGGACTCGCCGGATTTTGCCTGCTGTCCGCGGTCTCGCCCGACAACGACACGCCCGAGCGCGCGAGCCGTCCATTCGACGCGACGCGCAACGGCTTCGTGCTCGGCGAAGGAGCGGGCTTTCTCGTGCTCGAAGAGTGGTCGGCTGCGCGCTCGCGCGGCGCACGCATCTACGCCGAGCTCGCCGGGGACGGCAACTCACTGTCGAGCTATCGCATTACCGACTCGCCGCCCGACGGCGACGGCCCGATCCAGTCGATGCGCGCCGCACTCGCCGACGCCGGCGCGCTGCCGGACGACGTCGATTACATCAACGCGCACGGCACCTCGACCGGGATGAACGATCGCAGCGAGAGCGCCGCGATCCGCGCGGTGTTCGTCGACGGCGCGAAGCGCGTCGCCGTGAGCTCGACGAAGAGCTCGATGGGGCACCTGATCGCCGCCGCGGGAGCGGTCGAGGTTGCGATCTGTGCCCTCGCGATCGACCGCGCGACGATGCCGGTCAACGCGAACTACCGCGTTCCCGATCCGGAGTGCGACCTGAACCTCGTCGTCGGCGAAGCGAGGAGACAGCGGATCAGGATGACTCTCTCCAATTCGTTCGGCTTCGGCGGCTCGAACAGCTGCGTCGCCCTTCGCCACCCCGATCTCGTCGAGGCGCCTTGACGACGTCGCGACCTGCCGTGATGATCGCCGGCGCCGGCGCCGTTTCAGGCCTCGGCCGCGACCCCGGCGCGATCCTCGCGGCGATCGTCGCCGGGCGCTCGGCGATCGGTCCGATCGCCGCGTGGGACACGCGCGACTGGCCGGTGAGGATCGCAGCGGAGATTACCGACTTCGACGCGCGCGAGCTCGTCGACGATCGCAGGCTGCACAAGTTCATTCGCCGCACCGATTTCCTCGGCATCTACGCCGGTGACCGCGCCGCCGCACAAGCACGTTACGAAGCGCACCGCGCGTCGCTCGATGCCGCCGCGGCGGCCGTGTTCGCCGACCGCAGCGGCTGCTACGTCGGCTCGGGCGGCGGCGCGTTCGAGAACCAGTACGACTACCTGCCCCTGCTGCACGACGCGCACGGCGAGCTGCCGGCCTTCGGCGCGAAGCTCGGCGAGACGGTCAATCCGATGTGGCTCTTGCGAACGCTCCCCAACAACGTGCTCTGCCACGTCGGCATCCGCAATCGGCTGAAAGGCAGCAATGCGTGCATCACGAACCACAGCGTCGGCGGCTCGCTTGCGGTGATCGAGGCCGCCGAGGCGCTCGGCAATGGCGAAGCCGACCGCGCGATCGCGATCGGCCACGACACGCCGATCGAACCGCAGAACGTGCTCTACTACCACCGCTGCGGGCTGCTCGCGGCCGACGCGCTACGGCCGTTCGATCGCGCGCGAAGCGGCAGCGTATTCGGTGAGGGTGCGGGAGCGCTCGCGCTCGAGACGCGTGCTTCGCTCGATGCGCGCGGCGGCGGCGCCGTCGGCGAGGTGCTGGGCGGCGGGCACGTCGGCGAGGCCACGGGTCTGCTCGCGATCCGCGACGACGGCGACGGCACCGCGCGCGCGGTCGAGCTCGCACTCGCCGACTCGGGGCTCGACCGCAGCGACGTCGCGATGATCGTCGCGCACGGCAACGGGACGCAGCAGTCCGATGCGTCGGAGGCGCGCGGCATTTTGCGCGTCTTCGGCGCGAAGTGTCCGCCGGTCACCGCATTCAAATGGGCGATCGGCCACCTGATCGCGGCGGCGGGCATCGTCGAGGCGACGATCGCGCTCGCCGCGCTGCGCGCGAAAGTCGTGCCGGGTATCGCACCCCTCGCCGAGCTCGATCCCGCCTGCGCGGGGCTGCCGGTGTCGCGCGAGGCGAGGGCGATCACCGGCGACGTCGCGCTCGTGCTCTGTCGCGGCTTCGCGGGCACCGACGCGGCGCTCGTCGTGCGGGCGCTCGGGCAATGAACGCATCACCGACGCCGGCGATCGCGGTGGACACGCCGAGGGAAACGAAGGACCTCTCGACCAGCGGTGCGCGCTGCGGCATCGACAGCGTCGAGATCGCGCGGATCGAGCGCCTGCTCGCGGCAACGCCCGCCGGCAAGCTCGGCAGTATCTTCTCGGCACGCGAGCTTGCCGACAGCGGCGACGGCCCCGGGCGCGTAGCGAGCCTCGCGGCGCGTTTCGCGGCGAAGGAGGCTTGCGTGAAGCTCTTCCCGCGTGAGCTCGCGGCGGGGAGGCTCGAGCCATCCGACTTCTCCGTCGAACGCGACGGCTACGGAGCGCCGAAGATCACGTGCACGCGGCGCGCGCAGGCGCTCCTAGACCAGGCGCGCCTTTCGTCGATCGCCATCTCGCTCACGCATGACCGCGTCGGCGCGTCGGCGGTCGCCCTGGCGCTGCCGGTCGCGACCGAAGTGCCGCTCGCGGGAAGAGTCCTCTATCGCCTGCTGCCCGTGCGGCGGAAGGTGATCGTCGACAACCTGCGCCGCGTCTTCGGCGCGGCGATTCCGGCGGCCGAGATCCGGCGCCTCGCACAGGCGCATTACGGACACCTCGCTCGGCTCCTCGTCGAGTTCCTGCGCTTCAGGCTGATGTCTGCCGAAGAGCGGCGCGCGCTCGTCCGCGTCGATGGCCTCGATGCATTCATCGATGCGTTCGGGCGGGGGCGAGGGGTGCTCGTGCTGACCGGTCACTTCGGCAACTGGGAGGTGGCGACAGTGGCCGGGATCCAGAATTACCCGCAGGTGCACGGGCGATTCCACTTCGTCCGCCGGCCGATCAAGCCGCGCTGGCTCGACCGCCTCGTCACCCGGCGCTTCCACCGCGCAGGCTTCGGCGTCATCGGCAAGCGCGGCTCGCTCGACCGGATCGTCGAACGCCTCGAGGCAGGCGACGTCGTCGTGTTCCCGTTCGACCAGTACGCGGGCGGCGCCGACGGCATCGATGTCGAGTTCTTCGGAACGCCGTCGGGCACGTTCAAGAGTCTCGCGATCCTCGCGCTCGCGACCGGCGCTGCGATCGTGCCGGCGTCGTGCTGGCGCGAGCCCGACGGCAAGCACGTGCTGCGCTTCGAGGAGACGGTGCCCGCGGTCGATTGTGACGACACCAACGAGGCGATCCGGCGCACGACGCGCGCCTGCAACGCTGCGCTCGAGCGGCTGGTGCTGCGCCATCCCGAGCAGTGGTGGTGGGTGCACCGCCGCTTCCGCTCCGCACGCGGAAAACCGGGACGAGACGGAAGACCGGCACGTACCACGTCTTCGTCCCCGGCGTCACCAACGGACCCGGCTGGCGAAAACGTGGTACGTCCCGGGTTTTCCGGTTGACCGCGATGCTCGCCACCGCGCTCGCGCCGAAGTTCATCGTGCTCTACGTGTTCATCGCGTCGGCGGTGTACGTGCACTATCGCGGCCGTGTCCGGCACAGCTTCTTCCGCCAGCTCACCGACCACTCGTCGCTGATGGCGCCGTACAACACGCTGATGTACCTGTTCTCGGCGGTGCCTAACCGGCCCTACGTCGACGTCGCACGCTTTCCGGAGCTCGCCCCGCTCACCGACAACTGGCAGACGATTCGCGCCGAGGCTCTAAAGCTCTTCGGCGAAGGACGGATCAGGGCGGCGGCAACCTACAACGACCTCGGCTTCAACTCGTTCTTCAAGACCGGCTGGAAGCGCTTCTACGTCAAGTGGTACGACGCGCCGCTCGCGTCCGCGCAGGCGTTGTGTCCGAAGACCGTCGAGCTGGTGCAGTCGATCCGCGGAGTGAACGCCGCGATGTTCGCGCTGCTCCCTCCAGGCAGCAAGCTCGGCGCCCACCGCGATCCGTTCGCGGGGTCGCTTCGCTACCACCTCGGCCTCGTGACGCCGAACGCCGACTCGTGCCGCATCATCGTCGATGGCGAGCCGTACCATTGGCGCGACGGCGAGGCGGTGATGTTCGACGAAACGTTCATCCATACCGCGGAGAACAGGAGCGACGTCCAGCGCCTGATCCTCTTCTGCGACGTCGAGCGCCCGCTGCGGACGTCGATCGTCAGGGCGCTCAACCACCTGATGGAGATGACGCTGATCCGCGCGTCGCAAACCGAGAACGCGCCGGGCGATCGCGTCGGATTGCTGAATCACGTCTTCAATGCCGTCTATCGCGTGCGGCTCGTCGGCAAGGCGATCAAGAAGCGAAGCGTCGTCGCACACTACACGCTGAAGTGGCTGATCCTCGGCGGATTGTTGTACCTTATCTTCCGTTGACCGCCGCGCGGGCCGCAATCGCGGCCGGCGCATCAAGCTGACTCTGCTGACCCCTGGAGGCCACGATGCCACTGTCGATCTATCAGCTCGCCGTTCCCGTCCTCGCACGATCCCTCGACAACCTGAAGGGAGTTCTCGAAAAGGCGAAGCGTCACGCGGAGGAGCACAAGATCGACGAGTCGGTCCTCGTCAACGCGAGGCTCTACCCGGACATGTTCCCGCTGTCGCGCCAGGTGCAGGTCGCGACCGACCAGGCGCGCGGCGGAGCGGCGCGGCTGTCCGGCGCCGAGCCGCCGAGCTACGAAGACACGGAGAAGACCTTCGACGAGCTGATCGCGCGCGTCGAGCGCACCGTCGAATACATGCGCGGCCTCGACGAGCGCGCCTTCGACGGCGCCGCGACGCGCGAGATCGTGCGC
>DASVWR010000176.1:0-12197 GCA_036393115.1 Casimicrobiaceae bacterium | reverse complement strand
AGGTCCGGCGGGATTAAGCCGCCAGAGCGTAGCTTTCGTCGTTCGCAGTTAAGTTTGCGAGTGCTCGAGTTTTACGAGGACAAGCGCCTCGGCATGCCCCGCGCTGCTTCGATACCCCCGTCGAAACCAGTACACCCCCGGCATCCGATATGGGGCCGCCGGCTTGCGCCGGCAAGCGCTGAGAGACCCATCATACCAGCACGCGTCGCCCTGCCAGTGGCACGGTAACGACCTCCGTGCGCCGTCGTCCGCGCGTCGGATATCGGACTTTCCCTACGCGAGATCGAGGGTGCCGCCGGTCGCCGCGCGCGCTGCCGCGCGCTAACCTGAACGGCATCGCCATGCATTGTGGAGCCATCCATGAAGCCACTGACCCTCGTCACGTTGATGCCCATCGTCCTCGCCTGCGCGGCCCTCGCGCTTTCCGCCTGCAGCTCGTCGTCGACGACCGGCGCAATCGCCGTCTCGGGCAAGCCGGGATACCCGCTGCCGCTGTCGGAACCGAAGATCACGTTGACGGCGCCTCCAGCAGCGCACGACTACAGTCCGCCGCCGCCGAATGCCGGGCACGTGGCGCCCGGTACCGACGCGACCGTCGCGCTCGCCGCCGACGCGAAGGCGGCCAGGGCCGCGCCATCGGCCAAGTCGAGCTGAGCGCGTGATCTGCGCACTCGAAAAAAGGACGCCGCCCTGAGGCGGCGTCGAGGTCCCCTCGCTTGGGCGCGAGGGGGAGGGAGCCTTCAGGACGCGCGGGCCGCCGCGGCGTCCGGCATCGTCAGCGATCGAACCATTCGTCGTGGCGCGGTAGCGCCCTGCCACCGCGTGCGTCGATCGGGCGCGGCAGCACGGCACCGACGAGCGTGAATACGACGAACAGCACGACGCAACCGAAGAACAGGATCTGCGCAAGCGCGAACGTCCGCGCATCGTGCACCGTTGCGCCGACCAGTCCGGTCGCAACCGCGAGTCCGAACCACACGAAGCCCCAATTCAGCACGCGGGTCGCAGGTGTCGCTTCGTTCGTGCCCTCGGTTCGCATACCGGAGCGAGTCTAGGAGGCGCTGCGCGGCGCCGGTATCGGGCAGTCCCGCATCCGCGTGTCGGACGAACACCTACCCTTCGGGCGGTCGCATGCCCGCGCGTCGGGCGTATAGTGTGTCCCTTCGATCCGCGCGTTGTCCGATCGGCGCGTCTCCGCCCTCCCCCCGTGCCGGGAGGTATTGTCTGCGGTCATGAAACGTCTGCTCCCGTTCCGCGTCCTGGTGCCGATCATTCTCGGCATGCTGGTCGCGCTCGCCGTTGTCGCCGTCGCTGAAATCGGCTACCGGCGCCTCGAATTCGCGAACCGGGCAATGTCGACCGCGCTGGAGATGGAGACAGTCGTCAACCAGACGCTCGCGCTCATCATCGACGCGGAATCGAGCCAGCGTGGCTACCTCCTCACCGGCGACCCGTCCTACCTCAAGCCCTACGAGGACGCGCTGCCCAAGATCGACCTCAGCTTCGCGCGGCTGCGCGCGCTGGTCGACGCGAGCGGCACGACATCGATGATCGAGCATGCGGACCGGCTGAACGGATTGATCGGCCGCAAGCTGAACGACCTCGAAGCGACGATCGCGCTGAAGCAGCGGGACGGACCCGACGCCGCGCTGCAGCTCCTCGACACCGGCGTGGGGCGCCGGCTCACCGACCAGATTCGCGGCGAAGCCGAAAGCATCCTGGACGAGCTGTCGCAGTCCGCGCATCGCGGGGCGACGCGCTGGGCGAGCGACATCGAGTTCGGCCGCGTGGGGATGCTGACGATGTCCGCGTTCACGCTCGCGCTGCTCCTCGTCGTGTGGGCGCTCGCGCGGCGCGAGCTGCGCTCGCGCGAAGCGAAGCGGCGGATGATGATCGAGGAGCAGCACCGCCTCGAGCGCGAGGTCGCCGTGCGCACCGAGGAGCTGTCGGAGCTCTCGTCGTACCTGCAGACGGTGCGCGAGGAGGAGCGATCGCGTCTCGCGCGCGACATCCACGACGAGCTCGGAGGCATCCTTGTCGGTGCGAAGATGGACGTCGCGTGGTCGGCCGAGCGCTGTCGCGGCGCGCTCCCCGATGCTGCCGACAAGCTAGACCGCGCGCTGACCATGCTCGACGAAGGCGTCGAACTGAAGCGGCGCATCATCGAAGAGCTGCGTCCGACCTTGCTCGACAACCTCGGCCTCGCCGCGGCGCTCGAGTGGCAGGCGCGCCAGACCTGCGAGCGCGCCGGCCTCGACTGCGAGCTCGAGCTCGGCGACTTCGCGCTGCCGCCCGACGTATCGATCGCGCTCTACCGCATCGCGCAGGAAGCGCTCACCAACATCGTCAAGTACGCCAACGCGCGCAACGTGCGGCTCGAGCTGCGGCGCGATCCGATGGGTGTGACGCTCTCGGTGCAGGACGACGGCGGCGGCATGCCCGCGCGCGGAGCGTCGAGTCGGCTGTCGCACGGCATCGCGGGCATGCGCCAGCGCGTGCGCGCCTTCGAGGGCCGCTTCACGATCAGGACGCGCCCCGGCGCGGGCACGACGATCGAGGCGTACCTCCCGCTCGAAGCCGACGCCGCCGAGCAGGAGCCTGGACTGATTGCGGAAACCGTGACGTCGTGGCCCGCGGAGGTCGACGCCCCCGGCGACTGAGCGCCGCGATCGCGCTCGGGGCCTGTCAACGCCACGTACGCAAGCGCGAACAGGCCCTCAGTGCACGCCGGTGATGCGCTCCTGCGCGAGCGTGTCGAGGATCTCGCGCACGCGATGGTATTCGCGCGCCTTGTCGAGGAAGTGGTCGGCGCCGAGCGCCAAGCTCCTCGCGCGGTATTGCGGAAACGCGTAGTTGGTGAGCACGATCACCCGGGCGCCCGGCGGGCGCACCGATACCAGCGCGCGCAGCACGCCAAGACCGGTGCCGTGGCGCAGTTGCAGATCGAGCACCATCGCGTGCCAGGCCGTCGCCGCAAGGAGGCCGATTGCCGCGTGCTCGCTGTCGGCCTGACCAACGATTTCGATGCGGCCCGCTACGATGATCGACTCGGCTAGACGCTCGCGGATCAGCGGTGAATCCTCGATCAGCAGCACGCGCAGCGGCAGCGCGTCACCGCTCGGATTTCGGGTGATGCCGGACTCGTCGCCAGGCGTTTGCCGGCGCGGCGACTCGAGCGGAGCAGCCGTTGCCGGCGGCGGATCCCCGCCACCGGCCAATCCGTCGACGTCGGTCTGGCGTGCGAGCTCCATCACTCGATCAACCCGTTCTTGATCGCGTAGTAGGTGAGATCCGCGTTCGACTTCAGCGCCATTTTGTCGAGGATGCGCGTGCGATACGTGCTGACGGTCTTCACCGAGAGGCTCAGCTCGTCGGCGATCCGCGACACCGCGGCACCTGCAGCGAGCTTGCAGAAGATCTGGAACTCGCGCTGCGACAATTCGGCGTGCAGCGGTCGCGTGGCGTCGCCGCTCACTCCGTCGGCGAGAATCTGCGCGAGCGACGGGCTCACGTACTTGCGGCCCTGGACCACGGTGCGGATGGCACCGACGAGCTGCGTCGAGGCGGCCTCCTTGCTGACGTAGCCGGCGGCTCCGGCGCGAAGCAGGTTCACCGCGTACTGATCCTCGCCATAGGCCGAAAGCATCAGCACCGGGAGCTCGGGGCGCACGTGACGCAGGAGGCGCAGCGTATCGATGCCGTTCTTGTCGGGCATCGAGATGTCGAGCAGCACGACGTCGAATTCGGCGGCGCGGACCGCAGCCACCGTCTCGCTGCCGCTCGCCGCCTCGCCGGTCACCTCCATGTCGGCCTGGTCGGCGATGAACTGACGCAGCCCGGCACGCACGATGGCATGGTCGTCCGCGATTAGAATGCGGATCATCGAGACTCCGGTCTCGGGTCGGACGGCCGATTCTAGCCTAGTGACCTGCGGCTCGAGCATGATCGGGTGCGATCGTCGGCTGCGCGGCACGCGCGGCGGCCTCGGAGCGCCACGCGGTGAGCCGGTTGTAGAGGGTCTTCAGGCTGATGCCGAGGATCTCCGCCGCGCGGCGCTTGTTGCCGCGGCAGTGTTCGAGCGTCGCGAGGATCGCGATCTTCTCCATCGCCGCAATCGACATCCCGACGCGCATCGGCAGGCAGCCCGAGCCCGACGCTGCCGCGCGCGACGGTGGCGAGAGCTCGAGATTCACCTCGTCGCCGGCGAGGATGAACGCGCGATGGACGGCATTCTTGAGCTCGCGCACGTTGCCCGGCCACGAATGGCGGCTGAGCGCGTCGAGCGCGACCGGAGAGAAGCGCTTGCGGGTGGCTGCTCCGGCGTTGTGCGCATCGAGGAACGCGCGCGCGAGCAGCGCCACGTCGTCCCCGCGTTCGCGAAGCGGCGGCACCGACACCGGGAACACGGCGAGCCGATAGAGGAGGTCCTCGCGCAGCGTGCCTTCATGTACCGCGGCGACGGGGTCGCGGTTGGTCGCAGCCAGCACGCGCACGTCGGCGCGCAGCTCCTGCTCGCCGCCGACGCGCGCGAAGCGACCCGTTTCGAGCACGCGCAAGAGGCGCACCTGCAGGTCCGGCGTCATCTCGGTGATCTCGTCCAGGAACAGCGTGCCGCCGGCGGCGCGCTCGAAACAGCCGCGGCGCTGACGATCGGCCCCGGTGAAGGCGCCGCGCTCGTGCCCGAAGAGCTCCGCCTCGATCAGGTTCGGCGAAATCGCCCCGCAATTGATCGCGACGAAGGGCCCGCCTGCGCGCGCGCTCCTCTCGTGGATCGTGCGCGCGACGAGCTCCTTGCCGCTTCCCGATTCGCCGGTGATGAGGACCGTCGCGTCGGTTCCTGCGACGCGCTCGATCTTCCGGTACAGTTCCTGCATGGACGGCGAGGATCCAAGCATATGCCCGAACGACCCGTGCAATCCTTCCGTGCGAATCGAGCGATTTCCGGCAAGGAGCGCCGGGGTCGCGCCGGCGTCCTTGAAGGCCCGCGAGGTGGAGTTCGCGCCCATGTCTTCGTCGAGCCGCAGCGCGCCGCGAAGGGTGGCGATCGGCGTCCCGGAGTCCTGGGGCATGGCGTCGTGCAGCTTGGCGTCGCGTGGCATGCGCATTCCCGTCGTGTTGGTGGAGACAACACGGCGATGCTAGGGAAATGTCCGTGCACCCCCTATCGGTCATGGGCGGATGCTCGTGTAGACGTTTGTCCTACGCCGCGGGCGCAGGCTGGATTCCGCACCGATTTCCCGTTCGCTCGCATCCGATGAGCGCATCTCCTCTCGTTCCGATGATTCTTTCCGGCGGCGCCGGAACGCGGCTGTGGCCGCTGTCGCGCGAAGCGGCGCCGAAGCCGTTCATGCCGCTGCCCGACGGCGAGACGCTGCTCGCCAAGACTGCGGCGCGCGCCCTGGCACTTCCCGGCGTCGAGGCGCTGGTCACGGTGACCAACCGCGACTACTACTTCCGCACGCGCGACACCTACGCCGGGGTCGTCACGGCCGGGCACCCGCCGCTGCGCTACCTCCTCGAGCCGTTCGGTCGCAACACTGCCCCGGCGATCGCGCTCGGCGCCCTCGTGGCGGCGGCCCGGGGGCTCGGTGACCGCATTCTGCTGGTGCTTCCCGCCGACCACCTGATTCGCGACCAGCATGCATTCGCGGCGGCGGTCGAGCGAGCCCGCGCGTTTGCCGCATCGGGTGCGCTCGTCACCTTCGGCATCGCGCCGACGCACCCGGAGACCGGGTTCGGCTACATCGAATGCGGCGATGCGCTCGCTGCCGCGGAGGGCGCGCTGCCTTCGGTGTCGCGCGCGCGGCGCTTCGTCGAAAAGCCATCGCTCGACCGCGCGCGCGAGTACCTCACCGCCGGACACTACGTGTGGAATTCGGGGATGTTCGCATTCAGGGTCGATGCGATCGTCGACGCGCTCTCGCGGCACGCGCCGGGCGTGCTCGCCGCGGCGCGCCCGGTGGCGAACGCGCTCGCCGCCGCGGGCGACGCATCGATGCTCGAATTCGACGCCGCGTTGTTTGCGGCAGTGCCAGACATCTCGATCGACTACGCGGTAATGGAGCGCGCCGCCGAAGCCGGCGAGGTCGCCGTCGTGCGCGGCAGTTTCGACTGGAGCGACGTCGGCTCGTGGCAGGCCGTCGCCGCGCTCACGAGCGCCGACGAGGAAGGCAACCGAGGCCACGGCGAGCGCGTCGCGATCGCAACGCGCGGGACCTACGTGCACGCGCCGGACCGCGTCGTCGCGACGGTGGGCGTCGAAAACCTCGTCATCGTCGACACCCCCGACGCGGTGCTGGTCGCCCATCGCGACCACCTGCAGCGGGTGAAGGACGTCGTCGGCGAGTTGAAGGCGCGCGGCCACGAGGCGTGGAAGCTGCATCGCACGGTGAGCCGCCCGTGGGGGACCTACACGGTGCTCGAAGACGGCTCGCGGTTCAAGATCAAGCGCATCGAGGTGCATCCGGGTGCCGCGCTGTCGCTCCAACTGCACCACCGGCGCAGCGAGCACTGGGTCGTCGTGCAGGGCACCGCGCACGTCACCAACGGCGAGCGCGAGTTCGACGTGCGCATGAACGAGTCCACGTACATCCCGGTGGAGACGCGCCATCGCCTCGAGAATCGCGGCAGCGAGCCACTCGCGATCATCGAGGTGCAGTGCGGCGACTACCTCGGCGAGGACGACATCGTCCGTTACGACGACCGCTACGGGCGCGCGCCGGCGTAGCCCGCCGCGATGCGGCTGGTCGCGTAGATGCCGGCGAGGATCAGCGCGATTCCGGCGACGTGGTACGGCGCGAGGTGCTCGCCGAGCACGAGCCACGCGAGGATGACGCCGAACACCGGCATCAGGTGCACGAAGAGCCCGGCGACGCCCGCACCGAGCGCCTCGACGCCGCGGTTCCAGAACACGTACGCCAGCACCGACGACAGGAGCGCGACCGCCCCGATCGCGAGCGCGACCTCCCAGGTCCACGTCATCGGCTCGCCGAGCGCGGATTCGAGCGCGTAGAGCGGCAGCACCGACAGGTCGCCGACGCAGGCGATGACGAACAGGAACGAGAGCATTCCCATCCCAGCCGGCCGGAAGCGCAGGCCGATCGTGTAGGCCGCCCACATCGCCATCGAGAGCACGATCAGCAGATCGCCCCCGTTGAAGCGCAACCCGACGATCGCGGCGAGCGAGCCTTTCGAGAGGATCGTCAGCACGCCGGCGAGCGATACGACAACGCCGGCGACCTGCGTCCGCGACATGCGCTCGCGCAGCGCGAGCCGCGACATCGCCACGATCAGGATCGGAATGAACGAATTGAGGATGACCCCGTTCGTCGCGGTCGTGTAGCGCAGGCCGAGGTAGGCGAGCGCGTTGTGTATGCCGACTCCGGTCACTCCTAGGACGGTAAGCGCCTTCCAGTGACACGCGACCAGCGCGCGGTCGCGCAGCACCTGCGGCAGCGCGAACGGCGCCAGGATCACGATCGCGAACAGCCAGCGATAGAACGTCATCGCGAGCGGCGGGACGTGATCGGCGAGTCCACGCCCGACCACCCAGTTGATCGACCAGAAGAGCGGCGCGAGCGTAAGAAGGGCGATCGCGCGCACGCGTCGTGCGCGCGCGGCTGCGGCGGTCATCGATCGATTATGTCACGCGGGCACGCGTATAATCGGCGCTCGCGACCGACCTACCGCGCCTCATGCGTACGCCGGCGGCCCATGCCGCTTCCGCGACGGCCGCGTCCGCTTCCACCTCGGCAGCCAGCAGTCCCGCCACCGATAAGGCAGCCCGCGCCGCCGTCGTTCCTTCGTCGATCCCGGATGCACTCGCCGGGCTGCCCTCGCTCGTCCCCGATCTGCCCGCCGACGGGCAGCGCGCGCTCGTCGCTCCGCTCGCCGGCTCGTCGGATGCGCTGGCACTCGCGCAGCTCGCGCGTGCCGCGCTCGCCAGTTCGAGGATGCTCGCCGTCGTCTGCGCCGATGCGCGGACCGTCGCGCGCCTTGGCGCCGAGCTCGGATGGATCGCACCTCTTCTGCGCGTGGCGGCGTTTCCCGACTGGGAGACGCTCCCGTGGGACCACTTCTCGCCGCACCACGACCTCGTCTCCGAGCGACTCGCGACGCTCTACCGCATCACGCGCAGCGAATGCGACATCGTGCTCGTCGCGGCGCAGACCGCGCTCTATCGGCTGCCGCCGACCGCGTTCCTCGCCGCGCGCACGTTCTTCCTGACGCAGGGCGAGACGCTCGACGTCGACGCACTGCGCGCGCAGCTGGCACTCGCCGGCTACACGCACGTCACGCAGGTCGTGTCGCCGGGCGAGTACTCGGTGCGCGGCGGGCTGATCGACCTCTTTCCGATGGGGTCGCCGCTTCCTTACCGGATCGACCTGTTCGGCAACGACATCGAATCGATCCGCACGTTCGACGTCGATTCGCAGCGCACGCTCTACCCGGTCAAGGAGGTGCGCCTCTTGCCGGCGCGCGAGTTCGCGCAGGACGACGCAGCACGCGCGCACTTTCGCAGCCGCTTCCGCGAGACCTTCGAGGGAGATCCGTCGCGCTCACAGCTCTACCGCGACGTTTCCGCCGGCGTGCTGCCCGGAGGCATCGAGTATTACCTGCCGCTCTTCTTCGATGCCACCGCGACGCTGTTCGAATACCTGCCGTCGCGCACGGTGATCGCGCTGCACGGGGACGTCCGCGCCGCGGTGGCGGCGTTCTGGGACGACACCGAGTCGCGCTACCGGCTCCTGCATGGCGACAAGGCGCGCCCGCTCCTGCCGCCACCGCGGCTCTTCCTGCCGGTCGACGAGTTCAACGGCGAGACGAGGCGTTTCGCGCGAGTCGCCATCGGCGCCGGCGAGCCGGGCGCGGCGCTGCCTCCCGACGCCCCGACGCGACGCCTGCCCGTGCTTGCCGTTGATCGCCGCGCCGACGATCCGCTCTTCAGGTTGAAGGATGCGCTGGCACTCCTCGACGCACGCGTGCTGATCGTCGCCGAGAGCGCCGGACGGCGCGAGACGATGCAGCAGTACTTCGCCGAATACGGGCTCGTGCCGGCGCCGGTCGCGTCGTTCGCCGAGTTCATCGCCGGCGACGAGCGCCTGGCACTCACCGCCGCGCCGCTGCAGGCGGGGTTCGCCTGGCCAGCCACGCGCGTCGCGATCGTCACCGAGGCCGAGCTCTACGCTGGCGCGCCGCGCCGTGCGGGCCGCGAAGCCGCACGCACGTCGAACGTCGACGCAATGCTGCGCGATCTCTCCGAGATGCGCATCGGCGACCCGGTCGTCCACGAGGAGCACGGCATCGGCCGCTACCAGGGGCTGGTGACGCTCGACGTCGGTGACGGCGAGACCGAGTTCCTCGAGCTCGTCTACGCGAACGACGCGAAGCTCTATGTACCGGTGTCGAACCTGCACGTGATCAGTCGCTACAGCGGCGCGTCGCCCGAGGCTGCGCCGCTGCACGAGCTCGGCAGCGGCCAGTGGGAGAAGGCGAAGCGCAAGGCGGCCCATCAGGCGCACGACACCGCCGCGGAGCTCCTCAACCTGTACGCGCGGCGACAGGCGCGCGTGGGCCACGCGTTCACGTTCAAGGCGCACGATTACGAGGCGTTCGCCGAAGGCTTCGGCTTCGACGAGACCGCCGACCAGCAGGCTGCGATCGATGCCGTGATCGCCGATCTCACGGCGGGGCGTCCGATGGATCGGCTGATCTGCGGCGACGTCGGCTTCGGCAAGACCGAGGTCGCGCTGCGTGCCGCATTCGTCGCGGTCGCCGACGGCAAGCAGGTCGCCGTGCTGGTGCCGACCACGCTCCTCGCCGAGCAGCATCTGCAGGTGTTCGCCGATCGCTTCGCCGACTGGCCGGTGAAGCTCGCGGAGCTCTCGCGCTTCCGCTCATCGAAGGAGGTGAAGGCCGTCCGCGACGGTCTCGCGAGCGGCGCGATCGACATCGTGATCGGTACGCACCGGCTGATCCAGCCCGACCTGAAGTTCGCGAACCTCGGCCTCGTCGTCATCGACGAAGAGCACCGCTTCGGCGTGCGCCAGAAGGAGCAGCTGAAGCGGTTGCGCGCCGAAGTCGACGTGCTGACGCTGACGGCGACGCCGATTCCGCGCACGCTCGCGATGTCGCTCGAAGGCATCCGCGATTTCTCGGTGATCGCTACCGCGCCGCAGCGCCGGCTCGCCATCAAGACGTTCGTCGCCAGCTTCTCGATGGGCATCGTGCGGGAGGCCGCGCTGCGCGAGCTGAAGCGCGGCGGACAGATCTATTTCCTCCACAACGACATCGATACGATTCGCACGACCGCCGAACGCCTTGCGACACTGCTGCCCGAGGCGCGGATCGCCGTCGCGCACGGGCAGATGGGCGAGCGCGAGCTCGAGCAGGTGATGCGCGATTTCTACGCGCAGCGGGTGAACCTCCTGGTGTGCTCGACGATCATCGAGACCGGCATCGACGTGCCGACGGCGAACACGATCGTGATCGACCGTGCCGACCGCTTCGGCCTCGCGCAGCTGCATCAGCTACGAGGGCGCGTCGGACGCTCGCACCACCAGGCGTACGCCTACCTGCTGACGCCGCCGCAGGAGGCTCTGTCGGCGCCGGCGAAGAAGCGCCTCGAGGCGATCCAGATGATGGAGGACCTGGGATCGGGATTCTTCCTCGCGATGCACGATCTCGAGATCCGCGGTGCGGGCGAAGTGCTCGGCGAGGCGCAGTCGGGAGAGATCCAGCAGATCGGCTTCCAGCTCTACGCCGACATGCTGAAAGCCGCGGTCGCCGCGCTCGAAGCCGGGCGCGAGCCCGACCTCGCGCAACCGCTCGGCGTCGTCACCGAGATCAACCTGCATGCTCCGGCGCGCCTGCCCGAGGCGTACTGCAGCGACGTGCACGAGCGCCTCGTGCTGTACAAGCGCCTCGCGAGCGCCTCGGCGGCGGCCGAGCTCGAGGAGCTCCACGAAGAGCTCGTCGACCGCTTCGGCAGCGCGCCTGCGCCGGTGCAGGCGCTTCTCGCCTGCCACCGATTGCGTCTTCTCGCGCATCCGCTCGGTGTCACGAAGATCGACTCCGGGCCCGAGCGCACGACACTGCAGTTCGTGAAGACTCCGCCGTTCGATGCGACGCGACTGATCGCACTCCTGCAGAAGGATCGCCGGATGCGTTTCGCCGGACCCGACCGCGTGCGCATCGACCATGCGACGCTCGCGCTCGACGAGCGCGTGACGCTGGTGCGCGATTTCCTCGGCAGGCTCGCCTGATGATCGCGCTGCCGCCCGAAGTTCACGTGTTCGTGCGCGACTGGCTGTCCGCGAACCACGTGCTGCTCAAGGGTCGTGACGATGCGGTCGTCGTCGACACCGGCTACGCGAAGCACGTCCCGCTGACCCGCGCGCTCCTCGCGTCGCGGGCCGGCCTCGACGGCAGGCCGCTCGCGCGCATCGTCAACACGCACTGCCACTCGGACCACATGGGCGGCAACGCGGCGCTCGCGCGCGACTATGCGTGCCCGATCGCGATCCCCGAAGGCGAGGCCGGGCACGTCGCCGCGTGGGACGAGCGCGCACTCCTGATCGGCTACGCCGGCCAGCGCGCCGAGCGCTTCGTCGCGACGGAGAATATTCGGGCCGGCACCGTGCACGTCTGGGGCGATCTCGAATGGCGCGCCCTCGCCGCACCCGGCCACGACATGGGTGCGCTGGTGTTCTTCAACGACGCGCACGGCATCCTGATTTCCGGCGATGCGCTGTGGCGCAACGGCTACGGCTTCGTGATGCCGGCGGCCTTCGACGCCACGGCGCTCCCCGCGACGCGCGCGACGCTCGAAATGCTCGCTACCCTCGGCGCGCGCTGCGTGATCCCGGGGCACGGTGAGCCGTTCGCCGATGTCGACGATGCGATCGAGCGCGCGCTGCGCCGCACCGCCGCGTTCGAAGCCGACCCGCTGCGCGTCGTCTGGCACGCGATCAAGGTGATGCTCGTGTTCTCGCTTCTCGATCGCGAGCGGATGGCGCTCACCGCCATTCGCGGCTGGGTCGAGCACACCGGCATCATCAGCGATTTCAACGCGCAGTACCTGGGGCTCGCACCGGGCGCGCTCGCCGAGCGCCTCACGATCGAGCTGGTCAAGGCCGGCGCACTGCGCCGCGACGACGGCGACTTCGTTCCTGCGTGACGCGGCGCTTCGCGTCAGC
>DASVWR010000175.1:0-2929 GCA_036393115.1 Casimicrobiaceae bacterium | reverse complement strand
CCCCGCGGGTGCCCATCACGTCGCCTGGAACGAGAGCCCCGACTGGGAGATCAATCCGCACTTCGTCGGTCAGGTGAAGAAGGTCGCGAGCATGAATCGACCGGTCGTGCTGATCTGTCGCAGCGGGCAGCGCTCGGTCGCGGCCGGCCTCGAGCTCGAGAAAGCGGGCTTCAAGGAGGTCTACAACGTCCTCGACGGCTTCGAGGGGCCGCTCGACGAAAGCCATCACCGCGGCACGGTCAGCGGCTGGCGGAAGGAGGGGCTTCCGTGGGAGCAGACGTGACGAGGTCGAGCGCCAGCCAGACGACCCCGGGCAGCGGATTGCGGTAGTACGGTGCACACGGCCGGAATCCGAGCGACGCATAGAGCGCCTGCGCCGCCGTCATCGTCGCCAGCGTGTCGAGCATGATCTCGCGGTAGCCGATCGCGCGTGCGCGCTCGATCGCGGCGAGCGTGAGCCGCCTTCCCAGCCCGGCGCCGCGCGCAGCCTCGCGCAGATAGAGGCGCTTCAGCTCGGCGGCTCCGGTCACTCCGATCGGTCGCAATGCGACGCAGCCCGCGTCGATATCCGCTGCCGCCTGCCGGCGAAGCAGCAGCAGGCAGCCTCGCGGCGGGGCGTAATCGCCGGGAAGGTTCGCAAGCTCGCTCGCGAAATCCTGAAAGCAGAGATCGATGTCGAGCGACGCTGCGTACTCCTCGAACAGCGTGCGCGCCGATACGATGTCGGTTCTCGTCGTCGCGTCGCGGATCGCCCAGCTCACGGCTGCGCCGGACACGCGGTCGCCTTCAATTCGGTGCCGGCATAACGTGCCTGCAGCGCCGCGAACTGCGCGACAACGCTCTTCGCGGGGTCGCGAACCACCAGCATCGTGAGCGTGATCGGCTGCTTCCACGGCTCGACGCGAACGTCGGCGACGCCGCGTGCAGCGAGGGCATGCGCGCGTGCCGTGGCTGCCGCCTCGGTTCGGTAGACGCCGAGCGAGACGGTGAAATCCGAAGCGCCGTAGTCGACGACCGAGACGTCGTCGACCGCCTTCGACTGCAGGTTCGCAAGACGCTGCGCCGCGGCCGCGCGCGCCGTGATCGCGCCGACGTTGACCCACCACGCGTCGGTGAGGTGCACAGGGCGCCGCGCCGGCGGTGCCGCGAGCGCCAGCGCGCGTACATCGGTCTCGGCGCGCGCGCGCTCGGAATCCGAGAACGGTCCCCATTCGAGACAGGCCTGCCCGCCTCCACCCGCTGCGCGCGATACGCCGCCGGGTAACGACGTCGGGCGGTCGGGTGCGGGTGTCGGTAACGTGGTCGGCGCCGTCGGCGCAGCACCACCAGACGGTGTGGTTCCGGAACCCGCGGCGCCCGACGCTGCCGCATCCGGTGTCGCCCCACCCGACTCCGTCGCATCCGAACCCGCCGCGGCATCGGGGGCCTGCTCACTGCGCGTTTGCTGCGAGTCACGCGCCGCGGCGACCCCGAGCGCTGCCGCGTCGCGCGGCGTGAGCAGGCGAATCGCCGATGGGTTCAACTGATCGGCGAGCCGCTCCGGCTCGCGCCCGGTCGTACGCGCAAGCTGCGCATACGCGAACAGCAGCGCGTTGGCAATGAGGAGAAAGAGCACCGCGAAACGCATCGGATTCCGAAGGGATTACGAAACCCGCGAGGCGAGCACCAGCACGCCTTCGAGCACGAGATTATCCACGCGCTGGACGGGAGCCGACAGGTGCGCTTCGAGCTCGGCCGCACCGCCACCGACGAGATAGCAGGCGACCGGTGCATCGCCGGCGGAGAGGCGCGCGCGCATTCGCTCGATCGCCCCGCAAATCGCGAGGATCGCTCCCGAGGCGAGCGCGTCGGCGGTCGTCGCCGGGAAATCCTCGTAATGCCCCCGCGAAGTGCGCAGTGCCGCGGTGCGCCCGGCGAGCGACTCGACCATCAGATGACTGCCGGGCACGATGACGCCGCCGCGGAAGCGGCCGTCGGCGTCCAGCGCATCGATCGTAACCGCGGTGCCTGCGGCGACGACGACTGCCGAGCGCGTCTCGCTGCGTGCGAGCTCGCGCCGGCGCGCCGCGACGAGCGCTGCCCACCGGTCGGCGCCGAGCTGACGCGGATCGCGATAGCCATTGACGACACCGCCGCCGCTCGCGCCGGGGTGCTGCCACTCGACGGGAAGGCGCCAGCGCGAAACCTGGCCCTCGACGCGTACGCGGGCCGCCTCGCCGGCGACGTTGACCCCGATGACGCGCGCGGGGCGATCGAGCCCCTGCCAGTCGCGAAGCGCGAGCGACGCAATCTCCTGGTTGTCGACCGCTCCGTGGGCGACCCAGCCGCGGCGGCCGCGCAGGCCCCACTTCAAGCGGCTGTTTCCGACGTCGAGGACGAGGACGTCACGCGCCTGACGCTCGATCATTCCGATTCAGGGCTGCCGCGGATGGCTGCCCGGCCTGCGCAAAAGGCGAGAGTCTACGCGCGTCGCAGCGAGATTTCGCCCGCGAGGAAGCGCGCTCGGCGCGGGCCATCGGCGAGCACCAGCGCGCCGGTGCTGTCGACACCGGCAACGGTTCCCTTGACGCTCTCGCCGTCCGGCAGCAGGAGCTTGACCGGCTTCCCCTGATACGCGTGGCGACGCTGCCACTCGGCTGCGAACGGCGCGAAGCCATGCTGCGCGTAGGTGGCGAGGCTCCCTGCGAGCTCGGAGACGAGACGCGCAACCAGTCGGTTGCGATCGATCGGCGGCGCGCCACGTCCCGCGACCGCAGTGAGGTCGCTGACCGGCTGCGCGATATCGCGTTTGATCGCGACCGGAAGGCGCACGTTGAGCCCGACGCCGACCACCACCGTCGACGGCCCCAGCGCGTCGCCGTTCAACTCGACCAGAATGCCGCCGACCTTGAGGTGCCGATGGATGAGGTCGTTCGGCCACTTGAGCTCG
>DASVWR010000174.1:0-8872 GCA_036393115.1 Casimicrobiaceae bacterium | reverse complement strand
TGCGCCGATCGCGATGGAGGAGGGGCTGCGCTTTGCGATCCGCGAGGGCGGGCGCACGGTGGGTGCCGGCGTGGTGGCGAAGGTGATCGAGTAGGCAGGATCGAGGATCGAGGAGTGGGGATCGAGGGGCGAGGACGAGGGGCGAGGGAGCAACGCGCCGACTCGACTGCGATGGCCTCACGATCGGGATCGAAACGAACATGAAGGAGCGGGGATAGAGGAAGCTGGATACGAGACGACGCGAGCATCGGACGGATGCTCCCTCGCCCCTCGTCCCTTGCCCCTCGCCCCTCACTATGCAGAATCAAAGAATCCGCATCCGCCTCAAGGCGTTCGACTACAAGCTGATCGACCAGTCGGCGCAGGAGATCGTCGATACGGCCAAGCGCTCCGGCGCGGTGGTCAGGGGCCCGGTGCCGCTGCCGACGCGGATCGAGCGTTACGACGTGCTGCGCTCACCGCACGTCAACAAGACGTCGCGCGACCAGTTCGAGATCCGCACGCACCTGCGTCTGATGGACATCATCGATCCGACCGACAAGACGGTCGATCAGCTGATGAAGCTCGACCTGCCGGCGGGGGTCGATGTGGAGATCAAGCTGCAGTAAGCGGCGAGAGACGACCCTGAGTCTGGCCGGCCAATTGCAGCCGGCACCGCATCGTTGCGGTCAACACGAAGATAGAGAGATTGACATGAGTCTGGGATTGGTAGGTCGCAAGATCGGCATGACGCGACTCTTCGCCGACGACGGCAGCACCGTTCCGGTGACCGTGCTCGACGTCGCGAACAACCGCGTCACGCAGGTCAAGACGCCCGAGGCCGACGGCTACGCGGCGGTCCAGGTGACCTGGGGCAAGCGGCGCGCTTCGCGCGTGTCGAAGCCGCAGGCGGGACATCTCGCCAAGGCGGGTGTCGAGGGTGGGCAGGTGCTGAAGGAGTTCCGCGTCGACGCGGACGAGCTCGCGAAGTTCAAGGCGGGTGACGTCGTCGGCGTCGACACGTTCGCGGTCGGACAGCTCGTCGATGTCACCGGCACCACCAAGGGTCGTGGCTTCACCGGCACCATCGTGCGCCACAACTTCAGCTCGAACCGCGCATCGCACGGCAACTCGCGCTCGCACAATACGCCCGGCTCGATCTCGATGGCGCAGGATCCGGGCCGCGTGTTCCCCGGCAAGCGGATGGCGGGCCAGTACGGCAACGTGACGCGCACCGTGCAGACGCTCAAGGTGGTCCGCGTCGACGCCGAGCGCGGCCTTCTGCTCGTGCGCGGTGCGGTCCCCGGCGCCGACGGCGGGCACATCGTCGTGCGTCCGGCGGCGAAGACCCCGGCGAAGAAGGGGGCGTGACGATGGACCTCCGACTGATCGACGACAATGGCAAGCCGGCCGCGACCTGTGCCGCCTCGGACGCGTTGTTCGCGCACGCCTACAACGAGCCGCTGATCCACCAGGTGGTGACGGCGTATCAGGCTAATGCGCGCTCGGGCACGCGCGCCCAGAAGGGGCGCGGAGACGTCAACAAGTCGCACCGCAAGCCGTGGCAGCAGAAGGGCACCGGGCGCGCGCGCGCCGGGCAGGCGAACAGCCCGCTGTGGCGCGGCGGCGGCAAGATCTTCCCGAGCTCGCCCGACGAGAACTTTGAGCAGAAGGTCAACCGCAAGATGTACCGCGCCGGAATCGCGTCGATCCTGTCGCAGCTCGTGCGCGAGGAGCGACTCGCGGTGATCGAGTCGTTCGCGCTCGAAGGGCCGAAGACGAAGGCTTTTGCGCGCAAGATCCGCGACTACGGTCTCGGCGGAACGGTGCTCGTGGTCACCGAGAAGCTCGACGACAACCTGTTCCTCTCGTCGCGCAACCTGCCCGATGTGCTGGTGCTCGAAGCGCGCGAGGTCGACCCGGTGAGCCTCGTCCGCTTCAACCACGTGCTGCTGACGCGCGGTGCGGTTGCGCAATTCGAGGAGATGCTGGGATGAACGCCGCGGTCAAGTACAACTCGGAGCGGCTGATGACCGTGCTGCTGGCGCCGGTGGTGTCGGAGAAGGGCACGTACATCGCCGACAAGCACGAACAGGTGATCTTTCGCGTGATGCAGGACGCGACCAAGCCCGAGGTCAAGGCGGCGGTCGAGCTGATGTTCAAGGTGCAGGTCGAATCGGTGCAGATCGCCAACGTGCGCGGCAAGGAGAAGCGCTTCGGCCGCTTCATGGGCCGGCGCCGGAACTGGAAGAAGGCCTACGTGTGCCTGAAGCCGGGCCAGCAGATCAACTTCGCGGCGGAGGCCTGAGATGGCGCTCGTCAAGGTCAAACCCACGTCGAACGGCCGCCGGTCGCTCGTCAAGGTCGTCAACCCCACCCTGTACAAGGGACGCCCGGTCGCGTCGCTCACCGAGAGCACGACGCGCGGGGCGGGGCGCAACAACCACGGCCACATCACGACGAGGCACAAGGGCGGCGGTCACAAGCGGCACTACCGCGTCGTCGATTTCCGGCGCAACAAGGACGGCATCGCGGCGAAGGTCGAGCGGCTCGAGTACGACCCCAACCGCAGCGCGAGCCTCGCGCTCCTGCTGTACGCGGACGGCGAGCGCCGCTACATCATCGCTCCGCGCGGTGTTGCCGCCGGGGTGCAGTTGATGTCCGGCAGCGAGGCGGCGATCCGGCCGGGGAACGCGCTGCCGTTGCGCAATATCCCGGTCGGCACGACGATCCACTGCATCGAGATGCAGCCGGGCAAGGGTGCGCAGCTCGCGCGGTCGGCGGGGGCCGGCGTGCAGCTCCTCGCGCGCGAAGGCGCCTACGCGCAGGTGCGCCTGCGCTCGGGTGAGATCCGCAAGGTGCACGTCGATTGCCGCGCGACGATCGGAGAAGTCGGCAACGAGGAGCACAGCCTGCGCTCGATCGGCAAGGCCGGTGCCAATCGCTGGCGCGGCAAGCGGCCGACGGTGCGTGGTATCGCGATGAACCCGGTCGACCACCCGATGGGCGGACGCACCAACGGCGGCGGCGGCCGCCATCACCCGATGTCGCCGTGGGGCACGCCGGCGAAGGGCTACAAGACGCGTCGCAACAAGCGGACCGACGTGATGATCGTTCGCCGCCGCCACGCGACCAAGGGATAACCGGACATGGCACGTTCAATCAGGAAGGGCCCGTTCGTCGACGACCATCTGATGAAGAAGGTCGACGCGGCGCGCGCGGTCAACGACAAGAAGCCGATCAAGACGTGGTCGCGGCGCTCGACAATCACGCCCGAATTCGTCGGGCTGACCATCGCCGTGCACAACGGCAAGCAGCATATCCCGGTCTACGTGTCGGAAAACATGGTCGGGCACAAGCTCGGCGAATTCGCGCTGACGCGCACCTTCAAGGGCCATTCGTCCGACAAGAAGGTCGCGGCGCCGGCGGCGCCTCCGCGGCGCAGGTGAGGAGCTGATGGAAACCACTGCCACGTTGCGCGGCGTCCGCCTGTCGGCCCAGAAGGGTCGCCTCGTCGCCGATCAGATCCGCGGCCTGCCGGTCGACCGTGCGCTCGACCTGCTCGCGTTCAGCCCGAAGAAGGGCGCGCGCATCCTGAAGAAGGTGCTCGAGTCGGCGATCGCCAACGCCGAGCACAACGAAGGCGCGGACGTCGACGAGCTCAAGGTCACCTCGATCTGCGTCGACAAGGCCGACACGCTGCGCCGCTTCACGGCACGCGCCAAGGGGCGCGGCAACACGATCGGCAAGCAGACCTGCCACATCCGCGTCGCCGTCGGCGACGGGAAACGGGAATAGCCATGGGACAGAAGATTCACCCGATCGGGTTCCGCCTCGCCGTCAACCGCAACTGGACGTCGCGCTGGTTCGCGAACACCAAGCACTTCGCGCCGACGCTTGCCGAGGATCTCAAGGTCCGCGAATACCTGAAGAAGAAGCTAGCGCACGCGTCGGTCGCCAAGGTGACGATCGAGCGGCCGGCGAAGAACGCGCGCATCACCGTGCACAGCGCCCGCCCCGGCGTGGTGATCGGCAAGAAGGGCGAGGACATCGAGACGTTGCGCGCCGACCTGCGCCGGATGATGGGCACCGACGTCGGGCTGTCGATCGAGGAGATCAGGAAGCCCGAGGTTGATGCACAGCTCGTCGCCGACTCGATCGCGCAGCAGCTCGAGAAGCGAATCATGTTCCGCCGCGCGATGAAGCGCGCGATGCAGAACGCGATGCGCCTCGGCGCCCAGGGAATCAAGGTGATGAGCTCGGGGCGCTTGAACGGCGTCGAGATCGCGCGCCGCGAGTGGTACCGCGAGGGACGCGTGCCGCTGCATACGCTGCGCGCCGACATCGAATACGGATTCGCCGAGGCGCGCACGACCTACGGCGTGATCGGCATCAAGGTGTGGGTGTTCAAGGGCGAGATCATGGCGCACAACGCCGAGCCGGCGCAGGCGCCGGCGCCCGCCCCGGCACCGGCGCGTCCGCGACGCCAGACCCCGGCCGTCGCCGGAGCGGCCGCAGGACCAGGAGCGAAGAATGCTGCAGCCAGCCAGGCGTAAGTACCGCAAAGAGCAGAAGGGCCGCAACAAGGGCGTTGCGACCGTCGGCAACAAGGTGAGCTTCGGCGAGTACGGGCTCAAGGCGACCGCGCGCGGCCGCCTCACGGCGCGCCAGATCGAGGCGGCGCGCCGCGCCATGACGCGTCACATCAAGCGCGGCGGCCGGATCTGGATCCGCATCTTCCCCGACAAGCCGGTGTCGAAGAAGCCGGCCGAGGTCCGCATGGGCAATGGCAAGGGCAACCCCGAGTACTGGGTTGCCGAGATCACGCCGGGCAAGGTGCTCTACGAGATGGACGGCGTCGAGGAGGTGCTCGCTCGCGAGGCCTTCGCACTCGCCGCGGCGAAGCTGCCGCTTGCCACGACGTTCGTGCATCGCCTGGTCGGCGGCTGACGGAGAACGCGATGAAACGAACCGAAGCGAGAAACGCGCTCGCCGGAAAGTCGGCGACCGAGCTGCAGACCGAGCTCGAGGCGCTCCTGAAGGAGCAGTTCGGCCTGCGGATGCAGGTCGCGACGCAGCAGATCACCAATACCGCCAAGCTGAAGGACGTGCGCCGCGGCATCGCCCGCGTGCGCACGCTCCTGACCCAGCGGAAGGCCGCGGCCGCGAAGCCGGCGGCCGAGCGAGGAGCACGCGCATGACTGAACATCAGGACGGCGGCAGCGCCGGCGCTGCCGCGGCGCACGCGCCGGCGGTCACCCGCACCGTGATCGGTCGCGTGGTGAGCGACCGCATGGACAAGACGATCACCGTGCTCGTCGAGCGGCGCGTCAAGCACGCCCTCTACGGCAAAGTGGTGACGCGCTCGAACCGCTATCACGCGCACGACGAGGCGAACACCTGCAAGGCGGGCGACCTGGTCGAGATCGAGGCGACGCGCAAGCTCTCCAGGCTGAAGGCGTGGAAGCTCGTCCGCGTGGTCGAGAAGGCCCGCGAGGTGTGACCGCGGTGCGCGGTTGCGCATTCGCTTGCTTGCAGGGAAGGCGCTGACCTGTCATAATTTCAGTTTTTCCGCTGCTCGTCCGGCCGAAGGGCCGGGAAGTGCAGCGTTCCCAGCCGGGTGTGCGGCAGGCGCGCATCCGCGACGGGGTCCAAAACTGGCCGTCGGCCGCGGTTGGCCGGTCCCGGGCCGTAGCGGCCACGGGGTCCGCGGGCGGATCAAGTTGGAGAAGTCGTCATGATTCAAATGCAGACGGTGCTCGACGTCGCCGACAACACCGGCGCGCGCGCGGTCATGTGCATCAAGGTGCTCGGCGGCAGCAAGCGCCGCTATGCGCATATCGGCGACGTCATCAAGGTGTCGGTCAAGGACGCAGCGCCGCGCGGACGGGTCAAGAAAGGCGAGATCTACAACGCGGTCGTCGTGCGTACGCGGCAGGGCGTGCGGCGCGACGACGGTGCGCTCGTCCGCTTCGACAGCAACGCCGCGGTGCTGCTCAACAACAAGCTGGAGCCGATCGGCACGCGCATCTTCGGGCCGGTCACGCGCGAGCTGCGGACCGAGCGGTTCATGAAGATCGTGTCGCTGGCGCCGGAAGTGCTCTAGGCCACGGCCAGCCAGGATCCCGAGAGAGAGCCATGCGCAAGATCAGGAGAGGCGACCAGGTGGTGATCATCGCCGGGCGCGACAAGGGCAAGCGCGGCGACGTGTCGAAGCTCGTCGGCGCGGCGCACCTCGTCGTCAATGGCGTCAATCAGGTGCGCCGCCACACCAAGCCCAACCCGATGAAGAACCAGCCGGGCGGAATCGTCACCGTCGAGGCGCCGATCGCGGTATCCAACGTCGCGATCTGGAACCCGGTCACGCGCAAGGCCGACCGCATCGGCTTCCGCATCCTCGAGGACGGCCGCAAGGTCCGCTTCTACAAGTCCAACGGCGAGCAGATCAATGGCTGACGACAAACGCGCCGAGTCCAAGGGCCCGAAGGCCGACGCGAAGGGCGGCAAGCCCGACGCCAAGGCGAAGGCCGATACCAAGGCGAAGGCCGATACCAAGCCGAAGGCGGACAAGAAGGCCGCCAGGGCCGACGCCAAGGGCACGCAGGCGGCCGAGATCGCGCACGAAGCCGAGCAGCCCCACGCCCCGGCGCGGTTGCGCGAGTTCTATCGCAGCGAGGTGGTTCCTGCGCTGACGCGCCAGTTCAAGTACGCGTCGGCGATGCAGGTGCCGCGGATCACCAAGATCGTCCTCAACATGGGCGTCGGCGAGGCGACGGCGGATCGCAAGATCCTCGACAACGCAGTCACCGACATGACGCGGATCGCCGGCCAGAAGCCGGTGATCACCAAGGCGCGCAAGGCGATTGCCGGCTTCAAGATCCGCGAGGGCTACCCGATCGGCTGCATGGTGACGCTGCGCCACGAGCGGATGTACGAGTTTCTCGATCGCCTCGTTTCCGTTGCGCTGCCGCGCGTGCGCGATTTTCGCGGCGTGTCGGGGCGCGGCTTCGACGGGCGCGGCAACTACAACATGGGTGTCAAGGAACAAGTCATCTTTCCCGAGATCGAGTACGACAAGATCGATGCGATCCGGGGCATGAACATCACGATCGCGACGACCGCGAAGAGCGACGCCGAAGCCAAGGCGCTGCTCGCCGCGTTCAGGTTTCCGTTCCGGAACTGAAGGATTCCCGCATGTCGAAACTGGCACTGATCAACCGCCAATACAAGCGCGAGAAGCTCGTCGCGAAGTACGCGAAGAAGCGCGCCGCGCTGACGGCGATCATGGACGATCCGCGCGCGTCCGACGAAGACCGCTATGCCGCACGGCTCAAGCTGCAGACGCTGCCGCGCAACGCCAACCCGACGCGGCTGCGCAACCGCTGCGCGATCACCGGGCGTCCGCGCGGCGTGTTCAGGAAGTTCGGACTCGGGCGCAACAAGCTTCGCGAGTACGCGATGCGCGGGGAGATCCCCGGCATCGTGAAGGCGAGCTGGTAGAGGCGAGGTGACACGATGAGCATGACTGATCCCATCGCCGACATGCTGACGCGCATCCGCAACGCGCAAATGATCGAGCGCGCGACGGTGACGATGCCCTCGTCGAAGGTGAAGATCGCGATCGCCCGCGTGCTGAAGGACGAGGGGTACATCGACGGTTTCAAGACTTCCGGCGACGACACGCCGCAGCCGCAGCTCGAGATCGCGCTGCGCTACCACGCGGGCCGGCCGGTGATCGAGAAGATCGAGCGGGTGTCGAAGCCGGGCCTGCGCATCTACAAGGGCAAGGACGACATCCCGCGCGTCATGAACGGGCTCGGCATCGCCATCGTGTCGACGTCGCAGGGTGTGATGACGGATCGCAAGGCACGCGCCAGCGGAGTCGGCGGCGAAGTGCTCTGCATCGTCGCCTGAGCGAGGAGCCGGCCATGTCACGCATCGGCAACAGCCCGGTCAAGCTTCCGCCGAAGGTCGAGGTCACCCTCGCCGGCGGCGAGATCTCGGTCAAGGGACCGCTCGGCACCGTGTCGCGAAGCTTCGGGCCCGAGGTAACGATCGAGCGGCAGGGTGACACGCTCGTCTTCAAGGCGAACGGCGAGAACGCCGGCGCGATGCACGGAACGGTGCGCGCGCTGGTCGCGAACATGGTGACCGGCGTCACGCGGGGCTTCGAGAAGAAGCTCGCGCTGGTCGGGGTCGGCTACCGCGCACAGGCGTCGGGCGACCGCATCAACCTGTCGCTCGGCTTCTCGCATCCGATCGTGCAGGTGATGCCGAAGGGCGTGAAGGTCGAGACGCCGCAGCAGACCGAGATCGTCGTGAAGGGGATCGACCGGCAGCAGGTCGGTCAGGCCGCGGCCGAGATCCGCGCGTGGCGGCCGCCCGAGCCCTACAAGGGCAAGGGTGTGCGCTACGTCGGCGAGCGCGTGGTGATCAAGGAAACGAAAAAGAAATGAGCATGAACAAGAAGGAAGCGCGGTCGCGCCGGGCCCGACGGACCCGGGTGCGGATCGCCCTGCAGCGCGCAACGCGCCTCGTGGTCGGTCGGTCGAACTGCCATATCTACGCGCAGATCATCGCTCCGACCGGAGACCGCGTGCTCGCGAGCGCATCGACGCTCGAGGCCGACGTGCGCCGCGACGTGAAGAACGGCGGCAACAAGGCGGCCGCGGCGGTCGTCGGCGCGCGGATCGCCGAGCGCGCCCGCTCGCTCGGCATCGAGGCAGTGGCGTTCGACCGCGCGGGCTTCCGCTTCCATGGCCGCGTCAAGGCGCTGGCCGACGCGGCCCGCGAGGGCGGACTCAAGTTCTGACAAGGTCATTCGAAGGCTCACGATGGCACAGCAACGATCCAATCCGCGCCAGCCGCAGCAACAGGACGACCGCGGCGACGG
>DASVWR010000173.1:0-5204 GCA_036393115.1 Casimicrobiaceae bacterium | reverse complement strand
TATGCCACGCCAGGAGGCTACAGATGCAGGCGATAGTGGTGACGGACCAGGCTGCGGGAACGGCCGGGATGAAGCTGGTGGACCGGCCCGAGCCGCAGCCATCGATCAACGACGTCGTCGTTCAGGTTCACGCCTCGGGATACGTTAACACTGAGCTGGATTGGCCTTCGACCTGGACCGATCGCCGCGATCGTGACCGAACGCCTTCGATCCCCGGGCACGAGCTGGCCGGAGTGGTCACCAGCCTCGGTGATGGCACCACGGGGCTCTCGGTCGGACAGCGGGTGTTCGGCCTCACGGACTGGTATCGCGACGGCACCCTGGCCGAGTACGCGGCCGTCGAAGCTCGCAACCTCGCGCCGCTGCCGGGCGACGTCGACTTCACGGTGGGCGCGAGCCTGCCGATCTCGGGCCTGACTGCGTGGCAGGGGCTGTTCGAGCACGGCCGCCTTCGCTCGGGGCAGAGCGTCATCGCGCACGGCGCGGCCGGCGCAGTCGGGTCGATCGTGACGCAACTCGCACGATTGGCGGGCGCCTACGTCATCGGCACCGGCCGCGCCGCCGATCGTCAGAAGGCACTCGACTTCGGCGCCAACGAATTCGTCGACCTCGACAGCGAGGTCCTCGAAGACGTCGGCGGAGTAGATCTCGTGTTCGATGTCATCGGCGGCGACATCGGGAAGCGGTCCGCGCGCCTGGTTCGAGCCGGGGGAACGCTCGTGTCCATCGTCGGACCGGTCGAGGCGCGGCCCGCCGACGGCTTGGCGGTCGACTTCGTCGTCGAATCCGATCGCGCCCAACTGAGCGAGATCGTTCAGCGAGTGCGGGACGGACGGCTGCGCACGAACATCGGCACCGTCTCCGCGCTCGACAATGCTGTCGCCGCCTTCAACTCGACCGACCGGCGGTCAGGGAAGACGATCATCCGCGTTCATCCGTGAAGGTGCGGGGAAGGCAAGCGGCGCCGGGTCGTCCTGGACTATCTCGAGCGCAGCCACCTCGCTGGCGAGGGGAGAGCGACCGTCAGGGTTTGCGATCGGTGAACCGTCGGCATGGCCGAAGCTCGCGCCCATCCTTGCCGGCCGAGCACAGATTCTCGATGCATGGGCGAACGATGACGAGCTTTGGTCGCAGTGAACGGCCGGAGAGACAGGTGACACCTCAGTCTGAGGCCATGCGCAACACTCCTGGACTATGCCGTCCATTTCGCAAACCCACAGCGGAGTTCGCGGAGGCATTCATGACCACGGCGACGCGATTCGTCGGCGTAATCGCCACTCTCTCGTTCGTTCTTGCTCCGGGTGCCGTGCTGGGACAACGGCTCGCGCCGGACCAGACGCCGAGGACACAAATCCTCTTCCTCGGTACCGCCGCCGGGCCGCCGCTGCGTGCGGACCGGTCCGAGCCGGCAACGCTGCTCGTTGTCGATGGCCGCCGCTATCTGATCGACTGCGGTATCGGCACCGCGCGACGACTCGTGAAGGCTGGCATCGCCTCGGAGACGATCGGCACCATCTTCTTCACGCACCTGCACGCCGATCACACGCTCGGACTGGCGGATGTCCTCGCGAACGACTTTCAGAAGAAGGACGCAGCCGACGCGGCTCACACCATCAACATCTACGGCCCGCCGCAGACGAAGGCGCTGGTCGACGCGGCGTACCAGTACATCAGCATCCCGTACGCTGTCTTCGCCGCCGAGGGCGGTGGACCCCAAGGCGGCGTGCCGGCAACGAACCCGTTCGCGGTTCACGAGATCGGCGAGGGTGTCGTTTACCAGGACGACAAGATCAGGGTCGTTGCGGTTGAGAATACGCACTACGCCCTGATGCCGCCGAGCTCGCGCGCGACTATGAAATCGTACGCCTACAGGTTCGAAACGCCACATGGCACGATCGTCTTCACGGGCGACACCGGACCGAGCGATGCGGTCGCCCGACTCGCCGCGGGCGCCGACGTGCTCGTGTCAGAGGTGGAGAACTCCGTGGCCATCGGTGAGTTTGTCGATAGCATGGCGCAAAAGAATCACTGGTCGCCCGCGCGCCGCAACGAGTTCGAGGCGCACATGACCAAGGAGCACCTCGACATCAAGGACGTGGGGCAGATGGCGGCCAACGCCGGCGTGAAGGCCGTCCTGCTGTACCATTGGTATCCGACCGATCCCGCTATCTATGTGACGGGTGTGGCGAAGTATTTCTCGGGTCCCGTGTTCGGCACCGAGGACTTCCAGCGGTACTGCCTGGGCGCATCCTCACCGGCTCGCCGCCCCGCCCAATCTCAGCTCCACCTCTGCGAATGATGGGCCATTCGAGGCTCAGCTCGGACGGGCAAGTGACGCAGCTCGCACGATACCTCCCAGATCCTGGGCGTTCTATTACGTCGCTGGTCGGCTGTACCGTCAGGTTACCGCGGAACTGAATTTGTAAAGCACACAAATCGTGTGTCTGAGCAGTCGGGATGATGGATAACAGAAGTGCCGAGGTACATGGGTGGCACAGTCGGGTGTCACCCGCGCATGATGTAGTCGCGTTCGTCGAGCGTGGCAAGCAAGACCATGTTGAATTCAATCGCCCAGACGCCGTCGCCGGTTTCCTCGAGTCGGCGCGCCGCACTGTCCGGCGCGACGGGCCCTGCGTAAATTATCCAGGCTCGTCCGACCATACGAGTCCAATGGATCTCCGCGATCAGCTGCAGGCGTCCCTCAGCGCGTACACCATCGAGCGCGAGCTCGCCGGCGGCATGTCGCGTGTATTCGTCGCCGAGGACATGTCGCTCGGCCGGCGTGTCGTGGTCAAGGTGCTGCCGGCCGAGCTGTCGGGCGGCGTTTCCGTCGAACGATTTCGGCGCGAGATCGCGCTCGCCGCCCGACTCCAGCACCCGCACATCGTCCCACTGCTCTCCACGGGCGAGATCGACGGGCTCCTGTACTACACAATGCCGTTCGTGGAAGGCGATTCTCTCCGGGCGCGACTGGCGCGCGGCGAGCTCCCCATCCCCGAGACGATCTCGGTGCTCCGCGATGTCGCACGGGCGCTCGAGTATGCCCACGCGAAGGGCGTCACGCATCGCGACATCAAGCCGGACAACGTATTGCTCGCCGGAACGTCCGCGGTCATCACGGACTTCGGCGTCGCGAAGGCGATCAGCGACGCGACCACCGTCGGTACGGTGACGTCCGTTGGTATCGCGATCGGCACGCCGGCGTACATGGCGCCGGAACAGGCGGCCGGCGATCCGGCGACCGACCAGCGTGCCGACATCTACGCGTTCGGCATGATGGCGTACGAGATGCTCGCCGGCCACGCGCCGTTCGCCGGTCGCACCGCGCAGGCAATGCTGGCGGCGCACGCGGTCGAGACGCCGACATCGATTGCTGCACTCCGGCCGGCGACGCCGCCACGACTCGCCGAGCTCGTGATGCGATGCGTGGAGAAGCGACCGGGCGATCGACCACAAAGCGCCGCGGAGATCGTCCGCGTGCTCGAGAGTGCAACGTCGAGCGGCGGCTTGACGCCAGTTCACGTCTCATCGGTGCCTGCCGCGCCGCCCACCGTCAGGATCGGAGCAAGGACGCTCGCCGCTGTCGCCGCATCGATCCTGCTCGTGGCAATAGCCGCTGCCGGTGTGTGGCGTGCGCGCGCCCACGCCGCCGAGGACGAGCTGCGTTCCATCGCGGTGCTCCCGTTCGACAACACGACTCGCGACACGGCATACGACTACCTCGAGGATGGTATCACCGATCGCGTTCGCGACGCGCTGAATGCAACGCCCGGCCTGCGGGTGAAGGCGCGCAGCTCCTCTCGCCAACTCACGGGCAACGCCGTGCGGCAGATCGGCGCGAAGCTCGGCGTCGGCGCAGTCCTCCTCGGGACGGTAACGCCTTCGCGCTCGGTGCTGCACGTCACGGCCGAGCTCGTGCGCGCCTCCGACGAGAGCGCCCTGTGGAGTGGGACGTTCGACGCGAAGCCTGACGACGTCGCCGCGCTCCAGGATACGATCGTTCGTGCCATCGTCGGACACTTTCGCCTCGGCACCCGCCCGGCGTCCGCGCAGGTCGCTGCGAGTCTCCGACGTTCCACCTCCGACGCCGTGGCGTACGATCTGTTCCTGCGAGGGCGATTCGCCTACGACCGATTCGATATTCCACAGGCCGAAGCGCTCTTCCGCGCCGCGCTCGCTCGCGATCCGCGGTTCGCGCGGGCCGAAGGATTCCTGGCGATGACGCAGGCCAACGCACCAGTCATCGGGCTCGTGTCGCTGGACTCCGCACTCCGACTGACCAGAGAACACGCGGAGCACGCCCTCTCGATCGATTCCACCGTGGTCGAGGCCTACATCGCCGAGTCGTTCATCCTGACGAGCGATATGCGACTCGTCGAGGCCATCGCGCCGCTGGAGAAGGCGCTGGCGTTCGACTCGACCAATGCCGACCTCCTGGCCAATTACGCACTAGCGCTCGCGCAGGTGGGACGGATTCCCGAGGCGGTGGTGCAGGCGCAACGCGCGCGTGACAGGGATCCGCTGTACGCGAGCGCGGTGGGGATCCTGGGATACGTGCTCGCCCTCGCGCATCACCTCGACGAGGGACTCGCATACTCCCGGGCAGCGGTGGACCTGGATCCGACGGGCGTGCTCGGCCGTCGAGGACTCGCCTTTGGCTATACGTTCAGCGGAATGCCCGACAGCGCGCTCGCCGCGTTTCAGAAGGCGTTCTCACTGGATTCCATGGGTTTTGGAGGACGGGCCAACCTGATGTTCGGCTACGCGGTGGCGGGCCGCCGCGACGAAGCCGAACGACAACGGGCGATCCTGCAGCGGGAGCCCGGCGGCAATTCGCCGGACTATCGTGCGGTGATGGTCGGCCTCTCGTTCGGCGACTACGATGCCGCGATGACGGCGCTGCAGCGGGGCGTGGCGAATCGGGAGCCGCTCTTCTCGAACGTGAGCCTCCCGTGCGATCCGCTGTTCGATCCGCTGAAGGCGAGCCCTCGGTTTGCCAGGCTGATGCAACAGCTTGGCGCGCGCACGTGCCCACCGTTGGCCGTCTGGCCGATCCCTGCCCGTGCTCGTTAGATGGCGACGACAATGGATTCAGCCGCGAGATGATTGAGGCCTTCATCGATGACCACCGTGAGGCGTACGGAGTCGGGCCGATCTGCCGCGTGTTGCCGATCGCGCCGTCGACCTGCTACGCGCACAAAGCC
>DASVWR010000172.1:0-4214 GCA_036393115.1 Casimicrobiaceae bacterium | reverse complement strand
GCCGAAGCTCTCGAGCCCGGCGAACGCGACGAGATTGACGTTCGGATAGAACGACGCCTTGGCGACGTCGATGTCCTTGCCAGCCGCCGCGATCCGCAGCCGCTGCGCGACGAGGTCGGGGCGCCGGCCGAGGAGCTCGGCCGGAATCGCCGACGGCAGGGCGATCGGCCCAAGCGCATGCGCCGCGGGCCGCGCGATCGCGAGGCCGCGATCGGGCCCCTTGCCGACGAGCGCGGCGAGTTGATCGCGCGCGAGCGCGATCGACTCGTCGAGCTGGGCGATCTCCTCGCGCGCCGCGGGCAACGCCGCTTCGGCCTGCTTCACCTCGAGGCGGGAGTCGATGCCTGCGGCGTTGCGATCGTGCGTGAGCGTGAGCACCTGCTCACGACGCTGGAGCGTCTGCTCGGCGATGTCGCGCCGGGCAAACGCGCGCTGCAGGCCGACGTAGGTATCGGCGATCTCGACGGCGAGCACGAGCCGCGCGGCTTCGGCATCGATCGCTGCGGCGCGCGCTTGTCCGAGCGCGCTCTCGAACGCGCTCTTCTGCTTGCCCCAGAAGTCGATTTCCCACGAGAGATTCGCCTGCAGCAGGTAATCGGTGTTCCAGGTGCCGCCGATCGGCGGCGGGATCAGCGCGTTCTCCGAATAGCGCTGGTGGTTCACGCTGGCGGCGAGGTTGGTCTGCGGATAGAGCCCCGAGTGCGCGACGCTCGCGAGGGCGAGCGCCCTGCGCGAGCGCGCCGCAGCGACGTCGAGCGTCGGGCTGCCGGCGAGCGCTTCGTCGATCAGCTGGTCGAGGCCCGCGTCGCCGAACGCCTTCCACCAATCGGACGCGGGCCAGGACTTCGCGTCGATCGGCGCTTCGCCGAGCGTCTTGCGGCTCGCGAGGTTGTCGGGATTGGTGAGCTTCGCGGTCGGTGCGAGGCCGCTCATGTCGGCGCAGCCGGCGAGCACGGCGATCGCCGCGGCGGCGACGGCGACGCCGGCGAAGCGCGCGCGGGTCGTACGGAGTGGGTGCGTAGTCATGTTCGTCGAGGGCCGGGCGCGCCGGTTACGCGTTGGCGAGCATCCGTTGGAGCAGCAGCTCGAGCTGCGCGACGTCTTCGGGCGTGAAGCCGTCGAGGATGCGGTTGAGGACCCCGACCGCACGCGCGATCAACTCGGGGCAGATCGCCCGCCCTTCGTCGGTCAGCTCGATCAGCACACGGCGGCGGTCGCTCGGCGTGCGCACGCGCCGGACGAGCCCCTTCGCTTCGAGACGATCGATCATCCGCGTCATCGCGCCGGGATCGTAGGAAACACCCTCGCAAAGCGCGGAAGCCGTCTCGTTCTTCTTGTCGTAGGCGAGGCGCACGAGGACGACGTATTGCGCCGCGCTGACGCCGAACGGCGCGAGCTCGCGGTCGAGCGCATTCATCATCTCGGTCTTCACCCGCGTCATCAGGCGGGCGACCGAGCGGTATGGGTCGAAGTTGGCAGGGTCGTAGATCGGGGACATTGCGGGTGGGCCTGCTGGCGGTGGACGCGTTCGGGTGATATGCGTCGCACTATAGTTGCCCATGCAACTATTGTCAAGACACAAATTGCCACGGCAATATAAGTAAGTGCCCGCTCTTCGGCGTTGCGCGCCGGAGCGAGCACTCAGCGAGTGCGGGCGAGCAGGAAGTCGGCGAGCTCGGTGAAGCCGGCGCCGGCCTCGCGGACGGTGATCCACGCGGGCGGCGTCGGCACGCGATCGAGGAAGCCCGCGAGGTTCGCGACTCCCACCGCGTTGGGGAACCACGCGAACATCGGGGCGTCGTTCGGCGAATCGCCGGCGAATACGACGGCGTCGCGCACCGTGTCGAGGTCCTCGCCGAACGCGTCGCGGACGAGCAGGCGCGTCGTGGAGAGCTTGTCGTAGTTCCCGAACCAGCCGTTGACGTGGATCGAGCTCAGTTTCACCGTCATGCCTTGCGCTTCCATCAGCGCGATGATGCGGTCGACGTCGCCGCGCGACAGCGCGGGGACGTCCTCGCACCAATCGATCGCGAGGTCGGTCTCGCGGTAATGCTGATCCGAGGCGAGCGCAGCGCCCGGCACCGCGGCGACCACGTCGGCGCCGATCTTCGCCAGTCGCCGGCGCAGCGCTTCGCGCTCGGCAAGCGTCTGCGCGGCCACGTACCGCGTCGTGAGCTTCCCCGCGTGCGCGTCGTAGCGCATGTAGAACGCGCCGTTCTCGCCGACGACGGCGTCGACCGGCCACATCCGCGCGATGTGGTCGCACCACCCCGCCGGACGGCCGGTCACGGGCACGACGATGCGCCCGGCATCGCGCAGGCGCTCGAGTGCCGCGTACGCCCCGGCAGTGAGCCTGCCGTTCGTCGTCAGCGTGTCGTCGATGTCGGTCAGCACGTAACGGATGCCGCGACGCACGTCCTCGGGCATCGTGGTGAGCGGGGCGGGGCGCGCGGCAGCCGCGCCTGGCTCGACGGGTCCCGACTCGACGCGCGGCGGCGTCGCACTCATGCGGATCCACTCACGCGAGTCGCGCAGCGACGTGCTCGCGCTGCGCCGCAGTCATCGGCAGGCCGCACTTGGTGCGCCGCCACAGCACGTCGTCGACATCGCGCGCCCATTCCTCGGCGACGAGCCATGCGACTTCGCGCTCGGTCAGCCCCGCGCCGAAGTCCTCGCCGAGATCGGCCGCGGCCTTCGCGTCGCCGAGCACCGCGATCGCGCGGGTTCCGTGCCGGCGCGCGATGCCGCGCAGAAGCCCCGGATCGACCGCCGGATAGCGGCGGCAGAGCTCGGCGAACCACGCCGCGCGATCGCGCTGCGGCAGGTCGCCTCCGGGGAGTGTCGCGGCGCTCGTCCACGCCGGGCCCATCCCGGGAAGAAATCGTGCGAGCTCGGCGAGCGCCGCCTCGGCGAGCTTGCGATACGTGGTGATCTTGCCGCCGTAGATCGACAAGAGCGGCGCTCCAGCGCCGACCGTCTCGGTCTTCAGCACGTAGTCGCGCGTAACCGATGACGGGTCGGTCGCACCGTCGTCGTAGAGCGGGCGCACGCCGCTGTAGGTCCACACGATGTCGCTTCGAGCGAGCGGCCGCGCGAGGTAGGCATTGGCGATCGTGAGCAGGTAATCGGTCTCGGCCGCGTCGATCGCCGGCGCGGTCGGCGAATCCACCGGAATGTCGGTGGTGCCGATCAGCGAGTAGCGATCCTGGTAAGGAATCACGAACACGATGCGCCGGTCGGCGTTCTGGAGGATATACGCGTGATCGGCCTCGTGCACGCGCGGCACCACGATGTGGCTTCCCTTGACGTGGCGCACGCCGGCTTCGGCGCGCGCACCGCCGATGTCTCCGAGGACATCGGCGACCCACGGCCCGGCCGCGTTCACCAGCACGCGCGCCTGCACGTCGATGTCGGCGCCGCCGCGCGGCGCGACCGTCGCCTGCCAGGCGCCGTCGAGGTTGCGCGCGCCGATGAAGCGCGTGCGCGTGCGGATGTCGGCGCCGCGCGCGCGTGCGTCGATCGCGTTCGCGACCACGAGTCGCGCGTCGTCGACGCGCGCGTCGGAGTAGACGAACCCGCTCTTGAACGACGGCTTCAGCCCGGCGCCGTACGCGCCGCCGAGCGTGACTGCGCCCGATCGCGGCAGCGTCTGGCGCCCGCCGAGGTGGTCGTAGAGCAACAGCCCGGCACGGATCATCCACTTCGGCCGCAGGTGCGGCTCGTGCGGCAGTACGAAGCGCAGCGGCTCGACGAGATGCGGCGCGATGCGCAGCATCACCTCGCGCTCGGCGAGCGCCTCGGCGACCAGCCTGATCTCGAAATGCTCGAGGTAGCGCAGGCCGCCGTGGATCAGCTTGGTGCTCGCCGAGGACGTGTGCGCGGCGAGGTCGTCCTGCTCGACGACGAGCACCGAGAGCCCCCGGCCGACGGCGTCGCGCGCGATCCCGACGCCGTTGATCCCGCCGCCGACGATCAGGAGGTCGTAAGCCTTCGTCTCCATTTCAGGGCCGCATTATCGCGGCTCCCGGGACAGGGCCGCGATCGATGCGCATAATCGGGACATCGCCGTCCCTTTTCTTCACTCCGCCATGATGATCATTCCCGAAGTCGCTGCGATCGAAGCCGACGCGCGTCGCTGGCGCCGGCACCTGCACGCGCACCCCGAGACCGCATTCGAGGAGCGCGACACCGCGGCGTTCGTCGTCGACCGGCTG
>DASVWR010000171.1:0-3773 GCA_036393115.1 Casimicrobiaceae bacterium | reverse complement strand
CTCGGCGAGGAAGCGCCCCTGGTCGAGGACCATGATCCGCTGCGCGATGCCGAACACGATGCTCATGTCGTGCTCGATGAACAGGATCGACAGCCCGCGCTCGACGTGGAGCCGGCGCACCAGCTCGACCATGTGCTCGGTCTCGCGATCGCCCATCCCTGCGGTCGGCTCGTCCAAGAGCAGCAGGCGCGGATTCATCGCGAGCGCCAACGCGATCTCGACCACGCGCTGGTCTCCGTGCGCGAGCTCGCCGACGACGCGGTCGGCCTTGTCCGCGAGCGCCACCGCGGTAAGCAGCTCGTCGACGCGCGCGGCGACCTCGCGCCGGCGCGTCCGCGGCAGCCACGCCCGCCCGTTCAGCCCCACCGCAGTCTCGACCGCGACCCGCGTGTTCTCGTAGACGGTGAGATCGGGGAAGATCTCGGTGATCTGGAACGTCCGCACGATGCCGCGGCGGACGCGCCGCACGACCGACTCGTCGCGAATGTTCTCGCCACCGAACCAGATGTCGCCCGAGGTCGGCGGAACGAAACCGGTGATCAGGTTGAAGAACGTCGTCTTGCCGGCGCCGTTCGGACCGATGACAGCGCGCAGTTCGCCTTCGTTCATCGCGAACGATACGTCCTGCACGGCCTGCAGCCGGCCGAAATGGCGACAGACGCCCGAGAGGCGCAGCAGCCCCTGGCTGTCGCCGGCACTCAAGCCGCCTCCTTGCCGCGCCGCCCGAGCATGCCGAGCAGCCCCTTCGGAAACAGCAGCACGATCAGCACGAACAGCATCCCGATCGCGGTCATCCAGTTGTCGGTCACGCTCGACAGGTAATCCTGCGCCACGACGAAGATGGCGACGCCGAGGAGCGGCCCCCAGAACTTCCGCATGCCGCCCAGCACGATCATGATCACGAAGTTGCCGGACAGGATCCAGTGCAGGTCCTGGGGCGACGTGAAGTTGAACAGCAGCGCATTGAGCGTCCCGGCGAGCGCCGTGAGCGTCCCCGAGATCGCGAACGCCGCCCACACGTAGAGATCGATGCGCACGCCGAGGAACTGCAGGCGCCGCCGGTTCTCGCGGATCGCGACCCAGGTGTGGCCGAGCGGCGACGCGAGGAGCAGCTTCATCACGACGACGGCGACCGCGAAGCACACGAGCACCAGGTAGTAGTACTTGGTGTCGTCGTGGATGTCGTAGACCCACTTCCCGAAATGGAGCGGCGCGCGCTCGAAGCCGGCGAGCCCGTCCTCGCCGCCGGTGACGTTGTTCCAGCGCACTGCGACGAAATAGAAGAGTTGCCCGATCGCGATCGTGATCATCGCGAAGTAGATGCCGCGCCGGCGCATCACGAGCGGCCCGAGCACGGTCGCCGCGATTCCGCCGGCGACGGTTCCGACGAGGATCGCGAGCGGCGTCGACGGGGCGAGATACTTGAGCGTCATGCCCGCACCGTAGGCGCCGAGGCCGAACCACGCGGCGTGCCCGAACGACAACCCGCCGGTGAACCCGAGAAGCAGGTTGAGCGCGAGCGTCGCGATGCCGTAGACGAGGATCTTCGTGCCGAGCGCGGTGTAGCCGCCGACATGGGTGAGCCACAGCGGCAGCGTGACGAGCGCAATCCAGAACACGATCGCGCCGGCGAAGCGCAGGTTGCGGCGCGACGCGATCATTCGAAGAGCCCTTCCTGGCCGAGCAGGCCGCGTGGCCGCAGCACGAGCACGATCAGCATGATCAGGTAGATGACGGCATCGCTCGCCGCCGGATAGTAGGTCGTCGTGATCCCCGCCGCGACGCCGATGATCAGTCCGCCGAGGACGGCGCCGACGAGGCTGCCGACGCCGCCGACGATGATGGCGACGAAGCTCGGCATGATGAGGCTGCTGCCCATCGGCGGTGTGAGCCCGAGCACGCCCGCTGCGAGTACGCCGGCGAGGCCGGCGAGGAGGCATCCCAGCGCGAAGTTGAGCGCGCGCAGCAGGTAGATGTTGACGCCGAGCGACGACACCGTTTCGAGGTCGAGCGTGCCCGCGCGGATGCGGATGCCGAGGCGCGTGTAGCGCAGCAGTGCCCACAGGCCGATCACCACGAGCAGCGTGATGCCGACGACCAGCACGCGATAGCCGGTGATGAAGAACAGGAGCGAGCTCACCGGCGAGTTGAGGATGTCGGGAATCTGAAACGGCAGGCCCTGCGCGCCCCAGATGGTTCGCGTCAGGTCCTCGATGATCAGGGCGAGTCCGAACGTGAGGAGCAGCGTGTAGAGCGGATCAGGGCGCTTGTAGAGCGGCCGCACGAGGAAGCGCTCGACGACGATGCCGATCACCGCTGCGCACAGCGGGCCTGCGACGAGCGCGCCCCAGAAGCCGAGATAGGGCGCGAGCGTGTACGCGAGGTAGGCGCCGATGACGAGGAAGCCCCCGTGCGCCATGTTGATCACCGAGTTGAGCGACAGGATCAGTGCGAGACCGAGCGCCATCAGGGCATAGAAGACGCCCTGGATCAGGCCGTTGAACGCATTGAACAACAGAAGCTCCATGCGCCTCCCTCATTGCCTCGCTACAGCAAAAACCCGGCGGCGGACCGCGATCCGCCGCCGGGCATCATGCCACAGGCCGGCCGTCGCCGGCGCGGGATCAGGCCGGATAGTCGAGCTTGCAGCCGGTCTCGGACGCCGGCAGCGCCGTCTTGTCGCCGGGGACGACGGCAGCGACCTTGAACAGGTCCGGATACTTGCCCGTCTGCCTGATCTCTCCGGGAAACTCGCTCGACATCAGCTGGTGGTCTTCCTTCCTGAAATAGACCTTGTTCGGCTGCAGCTTGACTTCTGGCGGCAACTCCATCCCTTCGAGCGCATGCGCGAGCTTGACCGGCTCGATGCTCTTCGCATGCGCTGCGCCGAGCGCCAGCGCGTGCAGGCCGGCATAGCCGAACCATGTGCGCGCGCTCGGGTAGCTGCCGTCGGGGTACGTCTTCTTGTACTTCGCCACCCACTCCTTCACGTGCGGGACATTCGGCTGATCCCAGTACCACTCGAGCGTCCACCAGCCGAGGCGCGCTTCCGGCGGCAGCGCCCGCAGCACTTCGAGCTCGGAGAGCCCCCCGCCGATCGGGATCTTCTTCTGCAGCCCGAACTGCACCGCCTGCTTCATGCAGTTGAGGAGGTCCTGGCCATCGACGAGCAGGATCAGCACGTTCGGATTCGTCGACTGCGCCTTGATCAGATACGACGAGAAATCGGTGGTGCCGAGCGGTGACAGCGAGTTGCCGAGCACGGTGCCGCCGAGGCTCTGCAGGATCTTCGCGTAGGACGCCTGGAACGAGTGCCCGAACGCGTAATCGGGCGTGATGAAATACCACTTCTTGCCGAACTTCGACGCGAGTGTGTTGACGAGCCCCGCCGCGAGCATGTAGGTCGTCGTGCAGATGCGGAACGTCGTCCAGTGGCATTCCGAGCCGGTCACCGGGTCGGTGTGCCCGCCGGTCACCATGTAGGGGATCCGCTTCTGCGCCGCGACCTGGTTCACCGACAGCGCGGTCGCCGACGACACCGCGCCCATGATCAGCTGACAGCCGTCCTTCTCGATCAGCTTGTGCGCCTTCTGCGCGGCCAGGCCGGCATTGGCGTTGTCGTCCTCGATGATGAGCTCGACCTTGCGCCCGAGGATGCCGCCTTTCGCGTTCACCTCCTCGAGCGCCATCTTCGCGCCGCGGACCTCGCTCTCGCCTTCGGCGGCGTAGGTGCCGGTCAGCGGATCGTGCATGCCGATCTTGATCGGCGATTC
>DASVWR010000170.1:0-2283 GCA_036393115.1 Casimicrobiaceae bacterium | reverse complement strand
CAGAACGCCATCGTGAGGTCGAGCTCGTTTTTGATGAGCTCGAGGCACCTGGTGACGCCGGCCTCGCCCATCGCGCCGAGCCCGTAGAGGAAGGCGCGCCCGATCAGCGTTCCCTTCGCGCCGCGCGCGACGGCTTTCAGCACGTCCTGGCCCGAGCGGATGCCGCCGTCCATCCACACCTCGACCTCTCCGCCGACGGCATCGGCGATCGCCGGCAGCGCCTCGATCGACGACGGCGCACCGTCGAGCTGGCGACCGCCGTGGTTCGACACCACGAGCGCGTCGGCGCCGGTGTCGACGGCGTGGCGCGCGTCCTCGGCGTCGAGAATGCCCTTCAGGATCAGCTTGCCGCCCCAGCGGCGCTTGATCCATTCGACGTCGCCCCAGTCGAGCGACGGGTCGAACTGCTGCTGCGTCCACGCTCCGAGCGAGCTCATGTCGGTGACGCCCTCGACGTGGCCGACGATGTTGCCGAACTGGCGTCGCTTCGTGCCGAGCATGCCGAGGCACCAGCGCGGCTTGGTGGCGAGGTTGACGAGGTTCGCGAAGGTCGGCTTCGGCGGCGCCGAGAGGCCGTTCTTGATGTCCTTGTGGCGCTGGCCGAGGATCTGCAGGTCGAGCGTCAGCATCAGTGCCGAGCAGCGCGCGGCTTTCGCGCGATCGATCAGCCGCTCGATGAAGCCGCGGTTCTTCATCACGTAGAGCTGGAACCAGAACGGACGCGTGGTGCTCGCCGCGACGTCCTCGATCGAGCAGATGCTCATCGTCGACAGCGTGAACGGGATGCCGAACTTCTCGGCCGCGCGCGCGGCGAGGATCTCGCCGTCGGCGTGTTGCATGCCGGTGAGCCCCGTCGGCGCGATCGCGACCGGCATCGCGACGTCCTCGCCGATCATCTTCGTCGCGAGCGAGCGGTTCGCGAGGTTGACGGCGACGCGCTGGCGCAGCTTGATGCGCCGGAAATCGGCCTCATTCGCGCGGTAGGTGCCCTCAGTCCACGAACCCGAATCGGCGTAGTCGTAGAACATCCGTGGCACGCGCTTCTGCGCGAGCCGGCGCAAATCCTCGATGCAGGTGATGGTGGTCATCGTCGTGGCGTGAGCGTGCGGCGTCGAGTGAGCATGCGGCGTGGCGTGAACATGCGGTGTGGAGCGAGCATGCATCGTCGGGTGGAGCACCTTCCAGGCGCCCGGATCAACGGCAGCTGCGCCGCGATCGCGCGATTATGCGCCGCGCCGCACTATTTTCGCTGCTGCTAAACTGGGACGCTGGCGATTGCAGTGACCCGACAGGAGCAACCCATGACCCGGCAAGCCATCCAGAGTCCCGACGCGCCGGCGGCGATCGGTCCGTACTCGCAGGCGATTCGCGCCGGTGACATGCTCTACCTATCGGGGCAGATCCCGCTCGACCCGAAGACGATGCAGATCGTCGAAGGCATCGACGCGCAGGCGCACCAGGTGTTTCGCAACCTGCGTGCCGTTGCCGCCGCGGCAGGCGCTACGCTGAACGACAGCGTCAAGCTCTCGATCCTCCTCGTCGATCTCGCCGACTTCGCGAAAGTGAACGAGATCATGTCCGGATACTTCGAGCCGCCCTATCCGGCGCGTGCCACCTATCAGGTCGCGGCGCTGCCGCGCGGCGCGAGAATCGAGGTCGAGGCAATCGTCGCGCTCCCGAAGATCGCGCCGCCCGAGGTTTCGCAGCAAACCGGTTGGAACGAAGCGTTCGATCAGACCAAAGGGGCGTGAGCACCGCGACGGCTGCGCGCGGCGACGCGCTCGCCGAGAAGCTCGCGCGGATCGGCGTGCTGCGCGAGGAGGATCTCGTGCTGCACCTGCCGTTGCGCTACGAGGACCATACGCGGCTCGTGCCGCTCACCGCCGTCCGCGCAGGCGCGACGGTGCAGGCCGAGGGTGTCGTCGTCAGCGCGCAGGTCCAGTACCGTCCGCGGCGACAGCTCGTCTGCCTGCTGCGCGCGGTCGACGGCGGCGACGCGACGCTTACGCTGCGCTACTTCTCGTTCTATCCCAGCCATCAGAAGACGCTCGCGCCGGGCACGCGCGTGCGCGTGTACGGCGACGTGCGCGAGGGTCCGTTCGGACCCGAGATCGTGCACCCGCAGTTTCAGGCGGTTGGCGAGGAAGCGCCGCTTCCCGACCGCCTCACCCCCGTCTATCCGACTACCGCAGGTCTCGCGCAGGACCGGTTGCGCAAGGCGGTGGCGCGCGCGATCGCCGCGGACCCGGCGCGCACGGCCGAGGTACTGCCGGAGCCCTTCCT
>DASVWR010000169.1:0-7696 GCA_036393115.1 Casimicrobiaceae bacterium | reverse complement strand
CGCAATGAGCGAGCTTCTGACTCTCGGCGGGCGGGCGGCGCTCGTCACCGGCGCGACCGGCGGGCTCGGCGGCCACTTCGCGCGCACGCTCGCGCGCGCCGGTGCGGCGGTCGCGCTCACCGCGCGGCGTCGGGAGTCGCTGTCGGCGCTCGCGCGCGAGATCGAAAGTGGCGGCGGACGGGTAATCCCGGTTGCACTCGACGTCACACTGCCCGATGACGCACGGCGAGCGATCGACGAGGCTGCCGCGGCGCTCGGTCCGGTCACCGTCGTCGTCAACAACGCGGGCGTGGCGATCACGAAGCCGCTCCTCGATCACACCGACGACGACTGGCGGCAGGTGATCGGCGTGAACCTCGACGGCGCATGGCGCGTCGCGCAGGCTGCCGCGCGCCACATGGTCGCGCACGGGCGCGGCGGGAGCATCGTCAACATCGCGTCGGTGCTCGGGCTGCGCGTCACCGCGCAGGTGCCGAGCTACGCGGCGTCGAAAGCCGGATTGATCCATCTGACGCGCGCGATGGCCGTCGAGCTCGCGCGCCACCGGATTCGCGTCAATGCGCTCGCTCCCGGGTACATCGAAACGGCAATCAACCGGGGCTTCTTCGCGTCCGAAGCGGGACAGGCGATGGTGAAGCGTATCCCGCAGCGGCGACTCGGGAAGCACGAGGACCTCGATGGTGCGCTGCTGCTACTCGCCTCCGACGCCGGTGCGTATATCACCGGCAGCGTGCTCGCGGTCGACGGCGGTCATCACGTCAGCAGCCTCTGAAAGATCACGTCAGCAGCCTCTGCAAGCCGTCGGCGAGATCGGCGATCAGGTCGTCGGGATCTTCGAGTCCGATATGCAGGCGCACGCAGGGTCCCGCCGTCGACCACCGGGTCGCGCTGCGCGTGCGCTCAGGCCACGTGGGAATCATCAGGCTCTCGAAACCACCCCAGCTCCAGCCGAGACCGAACAGGCGCATGCCGTCGAGCATCGCAGCGAGGCGCTTGTGGGCGACGGGCTTCAGGATCACGCCGAAGAGCCCGCACGCCAACGCATAGTCGCGCTTCCACAACGCGTGCCCGCGCGCGCCGGGGAGCGCCGGATAGAGGACCTCCTCGACTTCGGGGCGCTCGGCAAGCCAGGCGGCGAGGCGCAGCGCACTCGCCTGGTGCCTCTCGAGCCGCACGGCGAGCGTGCGCAATCCGCGCAGTGCGAGAAAGCAGTCATCCGGCGATGGCGTAATGCCGAGGTCGGTCCACAGTGTCTTCAGCGCCGGAAGCGTGCGCGCATTGGCGACGACCGCTCCGAGCAGCACGTCCGAGTGCCCGCCGATGTACTTGGTCGCTGCGTGCACCGACACGTCGACGCCGAGGTCGAAGCTCTTCAGGCCAAGCGGCGTCGCCCAGGTGTTGTCGAGAATCACCACGGCGCCCTGCGCATGCGCGGCAGCGGCGATCGCCGGCAGATCCTGCACTTCGAACGTGAGCGAGCCGGGTGATTCGGTGAACACGATGCGCGTGTTCGGCTTCATCAGCGCTGCGATGCCGGCGCCGATCAGCGGATCGTAGTAGTCGACGTACACTCCGAGCCTGCGCAGGTGGTGATCGCAGAAGCGCCTCGTCGGCCCGTAGACGCAATCGGCGACCAGCACGTGGTCGCCGGGGTTGGCGAGGGCCAGCAGCGGGAACGTCGTCGCGGTGAGCCCCGACGGCAGGACCAGCGCGCCCGCGCCTCCTTCGAGCTCCGCCAGCGCGTCCTGCAGGTCGACGACCGTTGGCAGTCCGTGCAGGCCGTAGGTGATCCCGTCGTACTCGCCACGCGAGGCGCGCTCGAGATCGTCGAGCGTCGGGAACAGGATCGTCGACGCGCGGAACACCGGTGTATTGACGGCGCCGAGGAACCGGCGCGGCTTGCGCCCGACGTGCACGACGCGCGTCGCCGCGGAGAGATTGGACGGTGGCTTGGTCATGGCGGAAATCCGGTGGAGTGGGAACAATCGGATTGGGGCGATGCGGCGATGCTACCGAATGGCATCGCGCGACGCCACGACGGCCGCGACCACGATCAGCGCGGTACCGGCGAGCGTGCGTACCGAGGGAATCTCGGCAAGGAGCACGCCTGCGAACGCAATCCCGTAGACCGGCTCGAGCGCCGCGACGACGCTCGCCGTGTGCGCGGACACGCGCCGCATGCTGGCGATGAACAGCGTATGCGCGAGCGCCGTGCAGGCGACGCCGAGGACGATCAGCAGCATCCAGTCGGCAGCCGTCGGGACCCGGCTGCCGGGCGTCACCAGAACAACCGGGACGAGGAAGACCGCCGCCGCGAGGTTCTGCCACAGCGCGATCGTGAGCGGCTCGAAGCGGGCGACGAGGCTGCGGTTGCGCAGCACGAGGATCGCGAACGCGAGGCCCGACAGGACGCCGAGCAGGAGGCCCTGCGCACCGCGATCACCCGGCGCGAACGACGGCACGGTCAGGAGGAGTCCCGCGACGACGAGTGCCGCGACGCCGACGCGTCCCGCCCACCCGCCCCGACCGCCCTGCCCACCCTCGGCGCGCTCGAAGAGCACGACGAACAGCGGAAAGCTCGCGTAACCGACGAGCGCGATCGCGACCGACGTTCGCTGGACCGCGGCGAAAAAGGCGACCCAGTGGAAGGCGAGGAGCGCGCCGTTGACGGCGAGCGCAAGCGTTGGCCGGCCCGGCATCGCGCGGCGCCCCGAGGCGGCTGCCGCGGTGGTGAGGGCGAGTGCCGCGAACGCGGTGCGCGCGAGGACGATCGACGTCGCCGGCAGACCGACCCAGCGGCCGAAGAGCGCGGCCGCTCCGAACAGAGCCACCGCCGCGTGCAGGCGCAACAGCGCCGCAGCAGGATTCAATCGCTTTTCCGCATGTCGATGATGCTTCCGAAGCGACGCCGCGAAGCGCTGCGCTAGAATCGCCGCGACCTCTGGAGCCCCCGATGCCCGCCCCGATCACTGCCGCCCGGATCGCAGCCGCCGTTCGCAATTCGCCCGGTGATCGCGTCAAGGTCGCAGTCACCGACATCGACGGCGTCCTGCGCGGCAAGTATATCCAGAAGGAGAAGTTCGAATCGGCGGTCGACGGGGGATTCGGCTTCTGCAACGTCGTGTATGGCTGGGACTGCCACGATCAGTGCTACGACAACACGACGCTCACCGGCTGGCACCAGGGCTTTCCGGATGCCATGGTCCGCCTCGATCTCGGCACGCACCGGCGCGTGCCCTGGGACGGCGGCGTCGACTTCTTCCTCGGCGAGTTCGTCACTCATCAGGACGGGCGCAGCGTGCCGTGGCCGATCGACGCGCGGCAGGTCCTGAAGCGCGTCCTGAAGCGCGCCGGAAAGCTCGGCGTCGTGCCGATGTGCGGCCTCGAGTACGAATGGTTCAACTTCCTCGAAACGCCGCAATCGTGGGCCGACAAGCGCGGCGCCGATCCCACGCCGCTCACTCCGGGCATGTTCGGCTATTCGCTCCTGCGCGCGAACCACTCGCGCGAGTACCTCGCCGCGCTGTTCGACGAGATGAAGGCGTTCGGCGTGCCGATCGAAGGCCTCCATACCGAGACGGGCCCGGGCGTGTTCGAGGCGGCGATCGTGTTCTCGGAGGCGCTCGAAGCGGCCGACCGTGGCGTCCTGTTCAAGGCCGGCGTGAAGGAGATCGCGTCACGCTTCGGCATCATGCCGAGTTTCATGGCCAAGTGGAGCCAGCACTATCCGGGATGCTCGGGGCACTGCCATCAGTCCCTGTCGGACGGGAAGAAGAACCTCTTCCACGACCCCCGCGGCCGCAACGGAATGAGCAAGCTGTTCGAGAGTTACCTCGCGGGGCAACTCGACGGGCTGCTCGAGTTCGCGCCGATGTTCTGGCCGACCGTCAACAGCTACAAGCGCCTCGTCGACGGCTTCTGGGCGCCGGTGAAGCCGACGTGGGGACTCGACAACCGGACGGCGAGCTTTCGCGTGATCGCCGGCTCACCGAAGTCGACGCGCCTCGAAACGCGTTGCCCGGGCGCCGACATCAATCCGTATCTCGCAGTCGCCGCGTGCCTCGCCGCCGGCCTCGACGGCATCGAGCGGAAACTGAAGCTCGCCACCGCGCCGATCACCGGCACCAACGCCGGTGCCGAGAACATCCCGCGCGCGCCGCGTACGCTGATCGAGACCACGCGCATCTTCCGCGCGTCCGAGCGCGCGCGCGACTGGTTCGGCGACGAGTTCGTCGACCACTTCGCCGCCACTCGCGAGTGGGAGTGGCGGCAGTGGCAGGACGCGGTGACCGACTGGGAGCGCAGTCGGTATTTCGAGGTCATCTGAGATCCCCGTGTCCTCCATCCACACGTTCTCGTTTCCCACTCCGATCCACTTCGGCCCGGGTGCGCGCAGGCTGACCGCGTCGTACCTGCGCGCGCGGCACATCGCGCGCCCGCTCGTCGTGACCGACCGCGGCCTCGCCGCACTTCCCGTCTTCGCGGACTTCCTGCGCGAGCTCGCGGCCTTCGAAACGGGCGTCTTCTCCGGCATCGAAGGCAATCCGACGCGCAGCCAGGCGATGGATGGCGCCGCCGCGTTCAAGCGTCACCGCGCCGATGCGGTGATCGGTGTCGGCGGGGGCGCCGCGCTCGATGTCGCCAAGGCGGTCGCGCTGATGGCGGTCCACGATGGCGACATCCTCGAGTACGCGTGGGACCACCCGCAGGTGCGGCGGATCACGGCGCCGCTGCCGTGCCTCGTCGCGGTGCCGACGACGTCAGGAACCGGCTCCGAAGTCGGACGCTCGGCGGTAATCTCCGACGACGTGACCCACGTCAAGCGCATTGTCTTCTCGCCTGCGCTCCTCGCGCGAGCGGTGTTCGCCGATCCGGAGCTGACGCTCGACCTCCCGCCGGCGGTCACGGCCGCCACCGGAATGGATGCGCTCACGCACAACGTCGAGTCGTACCTGTCACCTGCCTACCACCCGATCTGCGACGGCATTGCGCTCGAAGGCGCGCGCATCGCCGCACACGCGCTGCCGACCGCCGTGCGGCAAGGACACGACCTCGCAGCCCGCAGCGACATGATGATAGCCTCGATGATGGGCGCGATCGCGTTCCAGAAGGACCTCGGCGCGGTGCACTCCTGCGCGCACGCGCTGTCTACCATAGCGGGACTCCATCACGGCCTCGCCAACGGGATCATGATCGACCACGTGATGCGCTTCAACCTGCCGGCGGCGACTTCGAAGCTCGCCGAGCTCGCGCGCGTCGTGAAGGCGCCCGGCGGCGACGCGGGAAGCGACGGCGCGCGCGCGCAGGCCTTCGTCGACTGGCTCGTCGCGCTGAAACGCGACATCGGCATCCCGGCGCAGCTCGCCGGCGCAGCCGGCGCGGGTGGCGCGCGCCGAGTCACGCGCGACGACGTCGCGCGCCTGACCGAGATCGCCACCGCCGACACTTGCCACCGGACGAATCCGCGGCCGTGCACGGCGGAGGATTTCCGCCATCTGTTCGACGCCGCACTGTAATCGGCGGACATCCGTGGCAAAGCCCCTGTTGATCGGTATCTCGGCTCGCATCCACCATCCGAGCGAGCTCAGCCGCACGCTCGGCGGCGTCTACACGAAGACCCTCCACTACCTCGAGCAGTCGGTCGCGCAGTGGGTGATGTCGAAGAACGTACTGGTGATGATGATCCCCGCGATCGAGGCGGAGAGCATGGTCCGGCGCAGCGACATGCGTCTTTATCACTACGCCGAAGCCCTCGACGCGCTGGTGCTGCAGGGGGGCGCCGACATCGCGCCGCCGACCTACGGCGAGGAGCCGCGCAATCCCGAGTGGGCGGGCGATCCGATCCGCGATCGCTACGAGATCGAGCTCTTCGAGGCATTCGTCGGCAAGGGCAAGCCGGTGCTCGGCATCTGCCGCGGCTGCCAGTTGATCAACGTCGCGTTCGGCGGCACGCTCTACCAGGACATTCCGACGCAGGTGCCGGGTGCGCTCGATCACCGCGACACCAGCATCTACGAGAAGAAGTTCCACCTCGTGAAGTTCGCCGAAGGAACCGCGCTCGCGAAGCTGTATCCGAGCCACTCGGAGGCGCTCATCAATTCGATTCACCACCAGGCGATCGACAAGCTCGGACGCGGCTTGATCGTCGAGGCGAACGCCGTCCCGGACGGGATCGTCGAAGCAGTTCGCTGGCGTGGCCCGAGCTACGTGATGGGCGTGCAGTGGCATCCCGAGTTCATGTTCGCTCCCGGACACGATGCGTCGTGGCTCGACGTCAACCCGATCCTCAACGAATTTCTCGACACTGCTCGCGCGCGCAAGGCCCGCCGATGAGCGCGACGCTCACGATCACCAACCCGGCGACCGGGAGCGTCATCACGCGGCTCGCCGCCGATGGCCTGCGCGAGGTGCGCAGGAGCTACGAGCGGGCGCGGGCGGCGCAGCCGCAGTGGGCCGCGCGGTCGGTCGGCAAGCGCCTCGCCGCGATCGCACGCTTTCGCGAGAGCGTGCTCGCCGAGGCCGAGACCCTCGCGCAGACGCTGACGCAGGAGGTCGGCAAGCCGATCCGCCAGTCGCGAAACGAGCTCAAGGGCCTCGTCGCTCGCCTCGACTTCTTCCTTGCCGAGACGGCGCGGACATTGCGCCCGCGCAAGGTCTACGCGAACGCCGGCGAGCACCTCGACGAGCGCATCAGCTTCGAGCCGCTCGGCGTCGTCGCCAACATCTCGGCATGGAACTATCCGTACTTCGTTGGCAGCAACGTGTTCGTCCCGGCGCTCGCCGCCGGCAACGCGGTCCTCTACAAGCCGTCGGAGTTCGCGACCCTCAGCGGACAGCACATCACGCGCCTGCTGCACGCCGCCGGCGTTCCGGAGGACGTGTTCGTCCCGGTGATCGGCGGCGGCGCGACCGGTGCAGCGCTGCTGCACCAGCCGATCGACGGGGTCTTCTTCACCGGCTCACGCGCAACGGGACTGAAGATCGCCGCCGCTGCGGGGCGGCGCGTGATCAAGGTGCAGCTCGAGCTCGGTGGCAAGGATCCGGTCTACGTCTGCGACGATGCCGACGTCGCGACGGCTGCTCCATCGCTCGCCGACGGCGCGTTCTACAACACCGGCCAGTCGTGCTGCTCGGTCGAGCGGATCTACGTCCACGAGGCCATACACGACCGCTTCGTCGAAGCGTTCGCCGCCGAAGTCGCGGCGTTCAAGGTCGGCGATCCGCAGGACGAGGCCACCTACATCGGGCCTCTCGCGCGCGCCGCGCAGATCGACGTGCTGAAGCGCCAGGTCGTGGACGCGCGCGGCAAGGGTGCGAAGCTCGTCAGCGGCGGCGGCCCGATCCGGCGCAAGGGAAACTGGTTCGCGCCGACGGTGCTCGCCAACGTCGATCACACGATGACCGTCATGCGCGAAGAGAGCTTCGGCCCGGTGATCGGCATCGAGGCGGTCGCCGACGACGATGCGGCCGTCTCGCTGATGAACGACAGCGAATACGGCCTCACCGCCGGCGTCTACACGCCGGATGCCGCGCGCGCTAAGCGCATCCTCGCCCGCGCCGAGGCGGGCAGCGTCTACTGGAACTGCTGCGACCGCGTGAGTCCGCGACTACCATGGTCGGGCGTCAAGGGCTCTGGGATCGGTCTCACGCTGTCGACGCTCGGCATCGAGACCTTCGCGCGCACGAAGGCGTGGCA
>DASVWR010000168.1:0-2887 GCA_036393115.1 Casimicrobiaceae bacterium | reverse complement strand
GCGACGTTCTGCGAAGCGAACTACGGCGTCACGTTCCCGATGTTCGCGAAGATCGACGTCAACGGCGACCATGCGGCTCCGCTCTACCGCTACCTGAAGAGCGCGAAGCCGGGCCTTCTCGGCACCGAGGCGATCAAGTGGAACTTCACCAAGTTCCTCGTCGATCGCAGCGGAAACGTCGTCGCGCGCTATGCGCCGAACGACACGCCCGAGTCGTTCGAGCCCGACATCGAGCGCGCGCTCGCCGCCGCGCGCCGTCCTTCGTAGCGGCTCACCAGCGACTCACCGCAGAGCGCCAACGATGCGCCGCCTCGTCAGCACGCTGCTCGGGCTCGTGGCGACGATGAGCCTGCTCGCGGCGACGCCCGCCACCCCGACAACGCTTCACGTCGCCTTCCCGATCGCCGAAACCGGCTTCGACCCGCAGGCGGTCGGCGACGCCTATTCGCAGTACGTCAACCGCGCGATCTTCGATGCGCTCTATCGCTACGACTACCTCGCACGTCCGTATCGCGTCGTCCCCAACACTGCAGCGGCGATGCCCGAGATCTCTGCGGACGGCAAGACCTGGACGATCCGCATTCGCCCCGGCATCTATTTCGCCGACGACCCCGTGTTCAAGGGGAAGCGGCGCGAGCTCACTGCAGCGGACTACGTCTACTCGATCGAGCGCATCCTCGATCCGAAGATGCGCTCGAACGCGCTGCAGGCGGTCGACGGGCGCTTCGTCGGGGCCGACGCGGTGGTCGAACGTGCGCGAAAGACGGGTCACTTCGACTACGACGCACCGATCGAGGGCCTGCGGGCGATCGACCGCTACACGCTGCGCCTCGAGCTCGTGTTCCCCGACTACGAGCTCCTCTCGAATCTCACCACGACCCCGCTCGCTGCGGTCGCGCGCGAGGTGATCGACGCGTACAAGGATCCCAACGGCTGGGATATGGCGCACCCGGTCGGCACCGGGCCGTACCGGCTCGAAAGCTGGCGCCGCGGCCAGCGGATCGTGCTCGAAGCGAACCCTGGGTTTCGCGACGAGCGCTACCCCGAGGGCAGCGACGCCGCCGACCGCGAGCTCGCGCGCGGTCTCGCGGGGCGCCGATTGCCGCTCGCGAAGCGCGTCGAGATCAGCATCATCGAGGAAGCGCAGCCGCGGGTGCTCGAGTTCCGGCGCGGCAACCTCGATTACGTCGCGGTGCCGAACGATTTCATCAGCAAGGTGCTGCTCCCCGACGGCAAGCTCACGCCCGACCTCGCGAACGCGGGAGTGCGCATGGCGCACGGCGTGCAGCCTGCGATCGCGTACGTCTACTTCAATATGGACGATCCGGTGCTGGGCGGCTACAAGCCGCCGCAGGTCGCGCTGCGCCGCGCGGTCGCGATGGCCTACAACGTGAACGAGGAGATTCGCGTGCTGCGCGAAGGGCAGGGCTTCCCCGCGACGCAGGTGGTCCCGCCCAACATGACCGGACACGATCCCGACTACGACGGCAGGATTCCCTACGATCCAGCCGCGGCGAAAGCGCTCCTCGACCGCTTCGGCTACGTCGATCGCGACGGCGATGGTGTCCGCGAACAGCCCGACGGAGCTCCGCTCGTGCTGAAGATCGGCTCCGATACCGCTTCGGACAGCCGCCAGTACGACGAGCTGTGGAAGAAGTCGTTGAACGCGGTCGGGCTGCGCGTCGAGTTCGTCAAGCAGAAGTGGCCCGATCTCCTCAAGGCGGCACGGCTCGGACAGCTCCCGATGTGGTACCTCGGCAACATCAATACGACACCCGACGGTTTCGGCTTCTTCGGTCTCCTGTACGGGAAGAATGCCGGATTTTCCAACCTGTCGCGCTTCGCGCTGCCCGAATTCGACCACCTGTACGAAGAGGCGCGCGCGATGCCGAACGGTCCCGAGCGGCTCGCGGTCGAGCGGAAGATGTCGGAGCTCGTGCGCGCGTATGCGCCGTGGATCCTCACCGCGTACCGCTACGAGACGATCCTGCTGCAGCCGTGGCTGCGCGGCTACAAGTACAACCCGACGTATCAGATGCCGTTCCAGTACCTCGACGTCGGGCCGCGGCACGGCAAGGCAGCGCCCGGGTCGCAGATCGACGCCGACGCGGGCGCGGCCACGGGCGCCGGGGCAGCTGGGGCCGGTGCGGCCAGCGTTGCGGGGGCGGGTCGTGGCGCGCACTGACGATCGAGCCGATCGGCCGAACCGTCCACGGCGACGCGTGGTCGCGGCGCTCGCGGCGCTGGCAGCACTGCCTGCCGTCGCGGCGACGGCGCAGCCGGGTGGCGACAAGGCGTCATCACAAGTCGTCGGCGCGCGGACGCTGCGCGTCGCCTTCCCGGTCGCGGAGACCGGCTTCGATCCGCAGGCGACCTCGGACCTCTATTCCGACAACGTGCAGCGTGCGATTTTCGAGCCGCTCTACGGCTTCGACTATCTCGCGCGCCCGTACAAGCGTGTGCCGCTCACCGCGGCGGCGATGCCCGAAGTCAGTGCGGGCGGACGCGTGTGGAAGCTTCGCGTGCGTCCCGGCATCCGCTTCGCCGACGATCCCGCGTTCCACGGCGGGCCGCGCGAGCTCGTCGCCGTCGATTACGTCTACGCGTGGAAGCGCCTGCTCGATCCGCGGATCCGGTCGCCGTTCTCGTGGTACCTGCAGGGCAAGGTCGTCGGCGCGGACGCGGTGATCGATGCGGCGAAATCCACCGGCCGCTTCGACTACGATGCACCGATCGCGGGGCTTGCCGCGCTCGATCGCTACACGATCCGCGTGGAGCTCACGGATCCCGACTACATCTTCGAAGGCTACCTCTGCTCGAGCCCGATGGCGGCAGTCGCGCGCGAGGTGATCGAGCGCTACCGCGACGACAACGGCTGGGCGATGGA